>NZ_CP072642.1:424034-740568 GCF_018304765.1 Chloracidobacterium sp. N | reverse complement strand
ATTCAAAGTCATACACCAGCAGGAATATCCCGTCCGCAAGAAAGTGAGTAACTGAACGGTGACGCCATCTTCTTCTCCCGTGGTGTCGGGCCTGTCGAGTGTGGCCGAGCAGTTGCAGGCACTGGAGTCCGCCATCGAGACCGTCGTACGGGGCAAGCACGATGTCGTCCGCCTGGCCCTGGTCACGCTCGTCGCCGATGGACACCTGCTCATCGAGGACGTGCCTGGCGTCGGCAAAACCACGTTGGCACGTACCCTTTCCCGCGCCCTGGACTGCTCCTTTCAGCGCATCCAGTTCACCAGCGATCTGCTTCCCAGCGATGTCCTGGGGTTGAGTGTCTATGACCAGGCTTCCGGCCGTTTCGAGTTCCGTCCGGGCCCCATCTTTGCCAACGTCGTTCTGGCTGACGAAATCAACCGCACCACGCCCAAAACCCAGAGCTGCCTGCTCGAAGCCATGGCCGAAGGACGGGTGACGATTGAAAACCAGACGTTTGACCTGCCCAGGCCCTTCATCGTCCTGGCGACGCAGAATCCCGTCGAACACCACGGGACCTATCCCCTGCCGGAATCCCAGCTCGACCGGTTCACCATGCGCCTCAGCATGGGGTATCCCTCAGCCGAAGACGAACGGCAAATCCTGCTCGGCAAGGCCCGTCGCGATCCCCTGCTGGAGATGAAACCGGTGCTGTCGGCGGCGGATATGCTGGCGTTGCAGGAACGCGCCCGTACGGTGCGGATGGATGACGCCCTGGTGGACTACCTGCTGCGCATCGTCAACGCCACCCGCACATCGGAACTGCTGGAAATGGGTGTCAGCCCACGGGGCAGCCTGGCGCTGTTTCGCGCAGCACAGGCGCAGGCGCTCTTTGACGGACGCGACTACTGCCTGCCGGATGACATCAAGCGCCTCGCCATTCCGGTCCTCTCCCACCGGGTCATCGTCAGTCCACGTTATGCCGGTGGGGGACGCGAAACCGATGACGCCCGGTCGGCACTCGAAGAAATTCTCAAAACCGTGGCCGTGCCCCTGTGATCCCCGGCAGTGGACACATCCAAAAGGGGCACAGGCACCGGCCACAGTCGGGGCATTCGCCGGCGCAGCAATCCTGAGCGGTAAGCCTGATCAGCGGTTGGTCAGCAGAACAACGCCGTCCTGAACGAAGACGCGCAAGGGCGGCGGGGGTGGCTCATCGGGAACCGGCGCGGCGTTCGGCTTGGGCCTGGCAACCCGATGGGAGGACCTGCCATAGCGCGCCATGATGGTTTTGACATAGTGGCGCGTCTCGGTGATGTTGGGCACCTGATAACCGCTGCGAATCACGCGATGTTCGCCAGCATTGTACCCGGCCAGCGCCAGCGAGACATCGCCACTGAACATATCCAGCAGCAGGCGGAGGTACTTGACTCCGCCTTCGATGTTCTGGCGCACGTCGAAGACATTGCGCGTTCCCATCCGGGCGGCCGTCCCGTCAATCAACTGCATCAGCCCTTTGGCCCCGGCCGGCGAGACCGCGTAGGGATTGAAACCGGACTCCTGGCGGATGACCTCGACAATCAGGCGTGGATCGACGCCGTACTTGGTGGCCATTTCCATAATCACGGCATCGAGTTCCGGCTTGCCAGTCGAAATGGGCGTCAGCGGCTCAGCCGACACCAGCTTTCCGGGCTCAGGTGGCGGCAGGGAACGACTGACCAGAATCCACGTGCCATTGGCATCCTGCCGCGCC
This sequence comes from Chloracidobacterium sp. N, assembly GCF_018304765.1. NCBI lineage: Bacteria > Pseudomonadati > Acidobacteriota > Blastocatellia > Chloracidobacteriales > Chloracidobacteriaceae > Chloracidobacterium > Candidatus Chloracidobacterium aggregatum. The sequence goes on along the minus strand of NZ_CP072642.1, from coordinate 738,838 downwards.
ACGAGCTCAGACAGCGGTGTTTCCCGGGCCGTGTCACTGGCCGCGCCACTGGTGGAGACGGCTTCCCCCGGCGTTTCACCCGGTGGTGTCGCCGTTTCGCCAGCCGGCAGGTTGGCAGACGAAGCCAGCGCCGGAGAGGCCGGCGCGTCGGTTGAAACCGGTGTTGGCGCTTCCGGTGACACCGGAAGCGTACGCGGCACGCGAAAGTCATCATTCGTGTGCATTCGCGGTTGTGTCCCTGTTCCCTGCGCCGTTCCTTGGGCGGGCACCGGAGCATTCGTCAGGCAGAGACCAGCCAGCAAAATCAGGGGTGACATCAGCCACAACGCGGGCCGGTTGCGCCGCGACTGCCCGGGCCCCACGGCCCATTGCATCGTTCGGTTCGTCATAAGCCAAGTCTTCGATGCCGGGCAGTCTAGGTGTCAGGTCCGGGACTGTCAACCGCCGGCAGGATGGGCAACCGTCCCAGCCACAGCAGACTTAACCTACTCGCCACTCGCTGCTCGCTGCTCGCCACTCGCTGCTCGCCACTCGCTGCTCGCCACGTGGGAAACCGTCCCGGCCGCAGGCCGCCTCAAGTGGTGGAGTCGTCATCGTGGATGGTGCGCAGACTCAGAATCTCGAAGTGGCGCAGGCCCTGGGGTGTTTGCACTTCGACTTCATCGCCGGCCTGCTTGCCCATAAAGCCCCGCCCCAGGGGGGAGGAGGTTGAAATCAGGCCCTGCGAGACATCAGCTTCCTCCGGCATGACCAGGCGGTAGGTCACTTCGACATCCTTATCGAGGTCAAGCACCCGCAGCGTGGAACCATACGCCGCCCGGTCCCGGGGCAACGAATCAAGATTGATGGTGGCCAGTGCCGCCAGCCGCTGGTGCAGCTCCGCGACCCGCGCCCCAACCAGCCGGACCCGCTCGCGCGCCGCCTGATATTCCCCGTTTTCGCGCAGATCGCCATAGGCCGCCGCCCGTTGCAGTTCGCGCGGAAGATCAACCTTCAGTTCCTGTTCGAGCTGCCGTAGCTCCGCTTCGAGTTTTTCCCTGACATTCATCGCCATCACTCCGAAAAATCCATGGATATTGCAGCTTTGTCTTGATGCATCACGTGGTGACTGGACAAATCACAGGCCAAGACTTGTAGGGTGAATACCGGTCATTTATACTCGTGACGGCTTCAGACTTGGCTATTGTTTTTCTGTCCTTACCGACGGATGTCCATATCGTCGCCTGGCGGTGGGGCCCGGGCGACGGGTACGCCGTTGTAAAACAAATGAAATAACCATTCCAGACGATACCACAGGCCATATCACCACCAAGTTAGTCTTCACACAACGGGATACACCACGGGGTGTCACCTCCCTCAAAAGATTCCAACCCCACCGGCGCACCAGCGACGGAGGCCTCGATGGACTTAAGCAAGCTCCTCAACGTGATTCGCGGCAACAAGGCTGCCGACGCATCGGCAGCGCCCAAAGACCGGCCGGAAACAGAACCTGTCATTCCGGTTGAAGTCTCCCCCACGGTTGCCGCGGCCGACCATCCGCCTCCTCCGGTGCGGACCTCCGGGAGTGTTGTCCAGTCCCTGCTCGGTCAATTCACTGGCGGACACCGCGAGCCTTCACCACCAACTCCACCCAAAACACCGCCGCAAGGGACGGCCAATGGCTACGATGATGTTCTGGCCTCAGTGCTCCCCCCTGGAGCGGCGGCCTCATCCCCGGCAACGACAGACACGGCAAGGAAGACGCCGCCCATGGATACCGCCGCCCCCCTCGATGGCGACTGGTTCGACGTATCGCTGGACGAAAAGGCCCCTGTTGTCCCTCCGGCAGTGGATGTGCCCGTTTTGGACCTGCCACCGGATGTGCCAGCACCCAACGTTGCCCCGGCAAACGTTCTGACGGATGCGCTTCTCACTGCCCCGCCGGTTGCCCCGGCCGTCGCTCCCTTCGAGGTCTCCGGCAGGGTTGACCTGAGCTGGACGCCCACGGAACCCCCTGCCGCCCCCTCCCCTGTGGCAGATTTTCCCTCCCAGGATGACAGGATGGACGCCGGCATGCCGCCAACTCCGGCACCGCCCATGGCTGCGCCGCTGGCCACCACCCAGCCCGTGGAAGCTTTCTTGGCCGAAAGCACTGCAGAAAACGCCTACGTGCCACCACCGCCGATGGATTTTGCTTCGGCAGCCGGAGGTTTTCCCCAGGGAGCGCCCATGGAAGCGCCGCTAGCCCCCGTCAACGACTGGGGATTTCCTCCCACTGACACCCTGGCAATGCCCCCCACAAGTGCAGCAACGCCGGTTTCAACCGCCGGGCTGGCAGCACCGATGGCAGAACCAGCCGCAGCCAGCGTGCCAGATGCCCGACCGGCAAGCTGGTCAGACTGGCTGATTGAAAACCTCGATGAAGCCCTGATGGTGCTCGACGCCCAAGGCATCCTCCAGCAGGTAAACCCGATGGCCGAATACCTGCTTGGCGCGCCACGGCAGGACCTGCTGGGGCGGTCACTGCTTGACATCAGCCAGCAACTCGGTGGCGACAACGCCCCCCTCTGGGAACACCTGGCCGTCACGTCTGAAGTCCAGCAGTTTTCAACAAACGTGACACTTCCCGACGGGCAGTCCATGATGGCTTCGTTCGTGGTGCTGGAGTTGCCCGCCCAAGACCCATGGCCGGGCGGGCGCGTCCTTGCCATCCGGGATGAAACACGCCTGCGCGCCGAATTTGCCCAGATGATGGAAGACCTCGCGCCCCCACCGGCCCCAGCTTCGGCCCTGCAGGTCACGCCCGAACAGTTGACCGCCATGCGTACCTCACTTCAGATGGTTCTGGGCTTTGCCGAGCTGTTACACCGTGGTGAGTACGGGCAGATGAACCCCCAGCAGTTCGAGATGTTCCGCAACATCGAGCACCATGCCAAACAGCTTGCCGAGTGGCTGGGGCTTCCGCAGTGACCACGCCGGACACCATGCCCCCACGCAAGATTGACCTGACGGCAGACCTCCTGCCGCCGCTGGAGTTTATTGCCCATGCCTGCCTTGCACGCCGTGGCAGCCGCCGTTGCCGGTTGCGTCAGCGGCGAAAGCTTTGAGGTACGTGACATCACCTGCCTGGCTGGAGCCTGCCAGCCGGGCAGTATTTTTGCCGCCCTCCCCGGCACCCGGGCCGACGGCCACGACTTCATCCCGGAAGCCCTCTCGCGTGGCGCCCAGGCCATTCTCTCGGAACGCCCGGCTCCACCAGATTTTCCGGCCGCCTGGATTCAGGTGGCCGATGCCCGGCGTGCCCTTGGCCAAGTGGCGGCGCTGCTCCACGGGCATCCCAGCCATCACATGCACGTTATCGGCGTCACCGGCACCAACGGCAAGACGACCACCACTTACCTGCTCTACGAAATCTTCCGCGCCGCCTACGGACACGCCGCGCTGCTCGGCACCATTGAACAGCGCATGGATGATGATCGCCGCCCCTCGCGTCTGACCACGCCGGAAGCCCCGGAAGTGCAGGCCTTCCTGCGACGCGCCTGGGACAGCGGTTGCCGCCATGTCGCTATCGAGGTGTCCTCGATCGGGCTTGACCGGTGGCGCGTCGCCGACATGCGGTTTGCCGCCGCCATTTTCACCAACCTGACCCAGGATCACCTGGACTACCACGGCACGATGGAGCGGTACTTCGACGCCAAGTTGCGGCTCTTTGACGGGCGTAACGGAGAAGTTCCCGGAATTGCCGTTCTCAACACCGACGACGCCCGCACGCCCGACATCATCACGGCCATCAACGGCCGCGCCCGGATTGTGACCTACGCCGTCCACGACCCCGGTGCTGAAGTCCGCCTCGCCCGGCTTGATGTTCACACGCGCGGCATGGCGCTGTCGCTCCACACGCCCCGCGGAATGCTCGATCTGGCCACGCACCTCGTGGGCACGCCTCACGCCTACAACATTCTGGCCGCCACGGCCACGGCGCTGGCGCTCGATGTTCCGACCGATGCCATCCTGGCCGGGGTGACTAAGACGGTCGTGCCCGGGCGGTTTGAAGTGGTCGAAGGCAGTGACGACCATCTGCTGGTAGCCGTGGACTATGCCCACACCCCCGATGCCCTGGCCAACGTGACGGCCACCGCCCGCGAACTGGCCCGCCTCCGCCGGGGACGGGTCATCACCGTGTTTGGCTGCGGCGGCGACCGCGACCGCACCAAACGCCCCCTGATGGCCGAAGCGGCGGCCCAGGGCAGCGACCTCACCATCCTGACATCAGACAATCCACGGCGGGAAGCGCCGGAGCGCATCCTGGATGACGCCGAAGTTGGCCTGCGCGCCGTCGGCAAGCCCTATCACCGGATACTTGACCGACGCCAGGCCATTGCCTTTGCCATTCAAACGGCGCAACCCGGTGATGTCGTCGTCATTGCCGGCAAGGGACACGAGACGTACCAGATTCTCAATCACCTGACCATTCACTTCGATGACCGCGAAGAAGCCCGCCAGGCACTCCGTCGGCTTCGGTCGGACAAAGGAACGCCAATGGAGTAAAGTGCGCGGCCACAACCAGACCCTCATCCCTGCGGAGTACCTGCTGTGACGCTTGCCGACCTTGCCGACCTGCTGGGAATTGCCTGCCCTGAAGGGCTGCGCGCCATCACGCCGGTTGGCTTTTCGATTGACTCACGCACCGTTCACCCCGGCGACCTGTTTTTTGCCATTCACGGAAAACGTTTCGACGCCCATGCGTTTGTGCCGGAAGTCCTGGCGCGTGGCGCCTGCGCAGCCGTCATTCATCGCCCGCTGCCGGAACTGGGACCGGCCGAAGCCGCCCGCTGTCTGCTCGTGCCGGACACGCTCCGCGCCATGCAGGAACTGGCCCGGGCGCTGCTGCACCGGTGGGGACGCCCCATCGTCGGCATCACCGGCAGCATGGGCAAAACGACCGCCAAAGACCTCACGGCGCTGACACTCGCGCCTTACGGACGCATCTACGCCTCGGTGGGCAACCTCAACAACGAATACGGCCTGCCCCTGGCCGTTTTCCAGATGCTTTCGGACGGGCGGCGCATGGCGGACTACGACGTGGCCGTGCTCGAAATGGGCATGAACGAAAAAGGCGAAATCGCGCGGCTGTGCGAGATTGCGCCCCCGGATGTCAGTGTTGTCCTCAATGTCGCCCCGGTTCACATCGAGAACTTTCCCGACGGGCTGGAAGGCATTGCCGCAGCCAAGGCGGAAATCGTCCACGGGCTGAAGCCGACGGGCACGGCCATTCTGAATGCCGACGATCCGCGCGTAGCCCGCATGGCGGCCATCGTTCTGGCGCGGCGGCAGGAACACAGCGGGGCGCAGGTGATGTACTTCGGACGGAACGAAGCCTCCCACGTCACAGCACTCGATGTCACCTCCCGTGGGCTGCTGGGCACGACGTTTACGCTTTCCACGCTGAAAGGACAGGCGGCTGTCGAACTTCCGCTGGTTGGCGAACACCACATCAGCAATGCGCTGGCAGCGGCGGCCGTGGCGACCCACTTCGGTGTCAGCCCGGACGCCATCGCCGCCCAGCTCCGGCTGGCGCAGCCGGGACCCCATCGCGGCGTCGTCCGGCGCTACGCCGGCGGATTTACCGTCGTGGATGACAGCTACAACTCCAACCCCGTCGCCCTGCAGGAAGCCGTGCGGCTGCTGGAGCAGGTGCCCGACGCCAGGCGGCGGATTGTTGTCGCCGGCGAAATGCTCGAACTCGGCGAGCAATCCAGGGAGATGCACATCGCCTGCGGGCGCGCGCTCGCTCGTGCCAGGGTGGACATGCTGCTCGGCGTCGCCGGCCAGGCCCGCGATCTGGTTGCCGCCGCTCAGGCTGAACCAAACCACGGGATGATCACGGATTTCGTTGAAACTGCGTCCGAAGCCGGCCGCTGGCTGGCCAACCGCGTCCAGTCCGGGGATGTCATTCTCATCAAGGGTTCACGGGGGGTACGGTTGGAAACCTGTCTGGAGGCCCTGCCGGCTTAGGCACGCGCGATGCTCTACTACCTGCTCTATGAAGTTCTGCACCTGAAATACCAGGTCTTTGGCCCGTTCCGCGTTTTTGGCTATCCCTCCTTTCGCGCCCTGCTGGCCGCGATGACGGCCACACTCATCTGTCTTCTGCTCGGCGCGCCGATGATTGCCTGGCTGCGCCGCCTCAAATACGGGCAGGAAATCCGGGAAGAAGGCGTCAAGGCGCACCAGGCCAAGAAAGGAACGCCGACCATGGGCGGCGTGCTCATTATCACGGGCATTGTCGCCGGAACGCTCCTGTGGGCCGATCTGAGCAACCTGTACGTCTGGGTGGTCCTGTTTGCCCTGCTGGCGCACGGGGCGATTGGCTTTCTGGACGACTACCTGAAAATCGCCAGGCGGCAGAACCTCGGCCTGCAGGGGCGGTGGAAACTCCTTGGACAGGTGACGACGGCTCTGGTCATCGGGGGCGTTCTCATCGGTTTCGGCAACTATGCCACCTACCTCAGTGTGCCGTTTTTCAAGGATTTCCAGCCCGACCTGACAGCCTGGCTCTATCTGCCGTTTATGCTGCTGGTGATGACGGGCAGCTCGAACGCCGTCAACCTGACGGATGGCCTCGACGGCCTCGCCATCAGCACGACGTTCGTCGTCGCGCTGACGCTCACCCTGCTGTGCTATGTCACAGGTCTGACCGAGCTGGCACTCTACCTCAACCTGCCGCCCAGTCCGCCGGCGCTTGAAGTCACTGTGTTTTGCGCGGCACTGGCCGGCGCAAGCCTGGGGTTTCTCTGGTTCAACGCGCCGCCGGCGGAAGTGTTTATGGGTGATGTCGGCAGCCTGGCCATTGGCGGCTGCATGGGCTGCGTGGCCATCGTCATCAAACAGGAACTGCTGCTGGTCATTCTGGGCGGCGTGTTTGTCATCGAAACGCTTTCCGTCATCCTGCAGGTGAGTTACTACAAGCTGACGAAGGACCCGCAGACCGGCATCGGCAAGCGGATTTTCAAGATGTCGCCGCTGCACCACCACTTTGAACTTACCGGCTGGAAGGAATCCAAAATCGTCTTCCGCTTTCTCATCGTGCAGATTTTCTTTGCCCTCGTCGCCCTGGCGACGCTCAAGCTACGGTAACGATGCCTGCCTTCGACAACACGAACAACCAGAGCTATGCCGGCCGTCACCTCGTCGTGGTCGGCGCTGGCATCAGTGGCATCGGCGCGGCGCGGTTTCTGGCGGCGCGCGGCGCGCAAGTGACCCTCACCGACCAGCGCCCGGCTGAAAAGCTGCCGCCGGAAGTCATCCAACTCCCATCGGAAGGCATTGCCATTGAAGCCGGAGCACATCGCCCGGAAACCCTGCGTGCCGCCGATGAAATTGTGCTCAGCCCTGGTGTCCCTCCGACGCTGGCGGCGCTTCAGCCGGCGCGGGAAGCCGGTGTGCCCATCATTGGCGAAATCGAACTGGCCTTCCGCCACCTGCGCGGGCGCATCGTCGCCATTACGGGCAGCAACGGCAAAAGCACGACGACGACGCTCATCGGGCACCTGCTCGCGGACGGCGGGCTGCCGACCCAGGTTGGCGGCAACATCGGTGTGGCGGCCGTCTCGCTGGTGGAGACCTCACGCGACGACGGCTGGACGGTACTCGAATGCAGCAGTTTCCAGCTTGAAACCGTCGTCACCTTTCGCCCGCACATTGGCGTCCTGCTCAACATCACCCCCGATCATCTTGACCGCCACGGCACGTTTGAAAACTACGTGGCCGCCAAACTCAACATGTTTCGCCGGTTTGACGGTGAAACCTTGGCCGTACTCAATGCCGACGACCCGACGACCCCCCGTGCCCAGGCGCAGCTTGCGACCCAGGGTGCGCCGGTGACGCTCTTTTCAGCCCAGCGGGAACTGGAAGAAGGGCTTTTTCTGCGTGGAAACGATCTGGTGTGCCGTACCCGGCAGGCCGAACGGGTGCTGCTTCACCGCGCCGACCTGCCTCTGCCGGGCCGGCACAATATGGAAAACATCCTGGCCAGCCTGGCTGTCGCCCTTGCCGCTGGCGTCGCGCCGGAAACCGCCCGGACAACCATCCGGGACTTTCGCGGGCTGGAACACCGGCTGGAGTTTGTGGCGGAAGTTGGCGGAGTCCGGTACTTCAACGACTCCAAGGCCACGAATGTGGCAGCGGCCCAGGTGTCCATCGAGGCTTTTCCGTCCGGGCTGCACGTCATTCTTGGCGGCCTGGACAAAAACAGCGACTTTGCTCCGCTCGTGGACGCCCTGGCACCACGGGCGGTTTCGGTGGCGCTCATCGGCGCGGCCGCCGAAAAAATTGCCGCCACCTTTGCCGGACGGCTGCACCAACCCATCACGCGCCATGCCAGTCTGGAAGAGGCCGTTCACAGTCTGGCCCGGCGTGCCCGGCCCGGCGACGTGGTTCTGCTTGCGCCGGCCTGTGCCAGTTTCGATATGTTTGATAACTTCGAGCACCGGGGACGGGTTTTCAAGGCAACAGTCAAGGGGTTGATTTCCGATGTGCAGCGTGAGGCGTCATGCAGCCCAGATTGACTATTTCCACCGTGGTGCCTGTTTCGCGCAACCTGGTGACGTTTGTGGACCCATGGCTGTTCGTCACGACGATTGCGCTGGTGATGTTCGGTCTCGTCATGGTCTATAGCGCCTCGGCAACCCTGGCGCATGAAACCTACCAGACGCAATTTCACTTCGTCCTGCGCCAGGCACTGGCCGCCCTGCTGGGAGCGGGGCTGCTGCTCGGCAGCCTGTGGCTTGGCTACGCACGCCTCGAACGGCCGTGGGTGGTGTATGGGCTGCTGGGCGTCACGGTTGCTCTTCTGGTGCTCGTCCTGCTCCTGCCCCCGGTCCGGGGCACCCACCGCTTCATTCGTCTGCCGGGGCTGATGTTTCAGCCCTCCGAGCTGGCCAAGCTCGCGATGGTGCTCTTTCTGGCCTATTTCCTGAGTCGGAAAGACGCACCGGCGCGCCGTGATCCGCGACAGGTGCTGCTCCCGGTCGGCCTCGTCGTGGGGCTGCTGATGGGGCTGGTTTTTCTGGGGCGGGACTTGGGAACGATTCTGATGATGGGCGGGACGGCCGCCGCAGTGCTTGTCGTGGCCGGCGTGCCGCTCCGCTACCCGGCGCTGGCCGGGCTGCTCTGCTCACCGCTGTTACTCTATGCCCTGCTCAAGGAGCCATACCGCCGCGCCCGGCTGCTGGCTTTTCTTGACCCATGGAAAGCCCCCAGGGAAGAAGGTTTCCAGATTGTGCAGTCGTTGATGGCCGTCGGCAGTGGCGGTGTGTCGGGCGTCGGTTTTGCCCAAAGCCGGCAAAAGCTGTTTTACCTGCCGGAAGCGCATACGGACTTCATCTTTTCCGTCATTGCTGAAGAAGTCGGTCTCATTGGCAGTCTCATGGTTGTCGGGCTGTTCGGCATTCTGGCCTTTCGCGGCCTGCGCGCAGCCTTTCTGGCCCCGGACGACTTTGGCAAGCTCCTGGCGACCGGGATCACCGTTCTGCTCGTGGGGCAGGCGCTGTTCAATCTGAGCGTCGTGTTGAGTCTGGTACCGGCCAAGGGGATTCCGCTACCCTTCATCAGCTACGGCGGCAGTTCGATGATGATGAGCCTGCTGGCGGTCGGCTGGCTGCTGAGTGTGTCGCGGCGCACGTGAAACCGCGTCCACGGTTGGCAAACGGCCACGGTTGGCAAACGGATCGAAAGCCGTACCCGGCCACAGCCAGGGCGAATTTTTGAGAGACAAGAGGCGTGCAGCGTGCGTGTCCTGATGGCGGCCGGCGGCACCGGCGGACACATTTTCCCCGGCATTGCCATTGCCCAGGCGTTCCGGCAACGTGATGCCACCACGGAAGTCCATTTCGTGGGGACAGAACGCGGGCTGGAAAAGAAACTCGTCCCGGCGGCTGGTTTCGAGCTGACGTTCATCCCCTCCGGCGCACTCAACAACGTTTCCTGGCAGCGCCGTTTCCAGAGTCTGGCCGTATTGCCCGTCGGCTTCTGGAAAGCCTGGCAACTCATCGGGCGTTTCAAGCCGGATATTGCCATCGGAGTCGGCGGCTATGCCTCCGGGCTGGCGATGCTGGCGGCGATCATGCGGGGTGTCCCGACCCTGGCCGTCGAAGTCAATGTCCTGCCCGGTCTCACCAACCGGATACTCGCCCGCTTCGTCACCGCCGCCGCCGTGTCTTACCAGGAAACCGCCGCGTACTTCGGGGCCAGGGCCGTCCTGACCGGGACGCCGGTACGCGCCGAGTTTGAGCAGATTCCGCCCCGCCCGGCCGAGGCTCCGCGCCGGCACGTGCTGGTGTTTGGCGGCAGCCAGGGGGCGCAGGCCATCAACCGCGCCATGGCGGAAGCCGCGCCCCGGCTGGCAACGCATCCCGGTTTGCGGATTGTCCACCAGACGGGCGAGCGCGATGTCGAAATGGTACGTGCCGCCTATGCGGCAGCCGGTGTGCAGGCCGACGTACAGCCTTTCATCCACGCCATGGCCGAAGCCATGGCCGCCGCCGATGTGCTTGTCTGCCGCGCCGGAGCCGCCACCATCGCCGAGGTGGCCGCTGCCGGGCGCGCGGCCATCTTTATTCCCTTCCCCCAGGCTGCCGACGATCACCAGCGCCGGAATGCCGAAGCGTTTGTCCGCGCCGGCGCCGGAGAGATGATCGTACAGGCCGAACTGACAGGCGAAAAACTGGCCCGGACGATTCTGGAGCTGCTGTCCGACCCGGCGCGGCTGGCCCGGATGGAAGCCGCCAGCCGGGCGCTGGCGCGACCACACGCAGCCGAACGCACCGTAGATGTTGCGTTCCAGATTCTGCATCGCACAAGATGAGGTGTCATGGACGAGCACTTGCACTTCATCGGCATTGGGGGCAGCGGCATGAGCGGGATTGCCGAAGTCGCCCTCCGGCGCGGCTGGCAGGTTTCCGGGTCCGACCTGGCTGCCTCGGCAGTAACCGCCCGTCTGCAGGCGCTGGGGGTGCAGGTTTTCATCGGGCACGCACCGCACCAGCTCGGCGCTGCCCGGCGGGTTGTCGTTTCCACCGCCGTCAAAGCCGACAACCCGGAGCGGCTGGCAGCCCAGGCCCGGGGCATCCCCATTGTGCACCGGGCGGAGATGCTGGCTGAACTCATGGCGGGCAGGGTGGCCGTGGCTGTCGCCGGTGCGCACGGCAAGACGACGACCAGCGCCATGGTTGCCACGGTACTGCGCGCGGCCGGACATGACCCGACGGCCGTCATTGGCGCGGCTTTTCCCGACCTTGGCAGTGGGGCAAGGGTTGGAACGGGGCCGCACTTTGTCGCCGAAGCCGACGAAAGCGATGGCTCGTTTCTCAAGCTGCCGCGCACCCTGGCGATCATCACCAATGTGGACCGTGACCATCTCGACTTCTACGGTGATTTCGACGCCATCCTGGACCACTTCGTACGCTTTGCCGAGGGCGTACCTGAAACAGGCGTGGTCATTGCCTGCGCTGACGATGCCGGCGTGCAGGCGCTGCTGCCCCGGCTGACCCGGCGCTGTACGCTGTACGGCATCCAGGCGGCGGAAGCCCAGATTCGGGCGGCAGACATTGTTCCCCAAAAGCCCTTCGGCTGGCGCTTTACGGTCTGGCGCGGGCCGGCTTGTCTGGGCCCGGTCCGGCTGCGCGTGCCGGGCCGGCACAGCATCTACAACGCGCTGGCGGCTATCGCCGCTGGACTGGAACTTGGTTTAGACTTCAAAGATGTACAAACGGGTCTGGAAATGTTTGAAAATGTTTCCAGACGGTTCCAAATTCGCGGGGAAAGGAATAATGTTCTCGTCATTGACGATTACGGCCACCACCCGGTTGAGATTGCCGCCGTACTTGATGCAGCGCGCAGCGCCGGACGCCGGATCATCCTGGTGTTTCAGCCGCACCGCTACACGCGGACACAGCATCTGTTTGCTGAGTTCGTAACGGTGCTGCGGGAGGCGGATGTGGTTTGTATCGTGGATATTTACCCGGCGGGCGAAACGCCCCTGCCCGGAGTGACATCGGCGGCGCTGGCGGCGGCGGTACATGCGGCGGGACATCCCGCCGTGCAGGCCGTTGGTGCGCTCGACGCGGCTCTGCCGGCCGTCACAGCGCAACTTCGCCCCGGCGATGTGCTGTTGACCGTAGGGGCAGGCAATGTCTGGCAGCTTGGTGAAAGGTTTTTGCAGGATGCCCAGGTCTGTTGAGGAAATCTGTGCTGAACTCGATGTCGCGGCCCGCTTTCACCAGCCGATGCGCCACCTGACTTCACTGCGCACGGGTGGGGAAATCGCCTGTGTGGCTTTTCCCGACACGCCGGAAAAAGCGGCCGCCCTGGTGGCCAGGCTGGAAGAACACGGTTTGCGCTGGAGTCCGCTGGGCTACGGCACCAATCTCCTGGTGGCGGATGGGCCGCTCGACCGCGTTGCCATCAGCCTGCGGCAACTCAAAGCGCCCGTGGTGTTTGAGGGCTGTCAGGTCAAAGCGCCGGCCGGTTACAGCCTGCCCCGGCTCGTCAACCAGTGTGCCGACCGGGGATTGTCCGGGATCGAAGGGCTGGCGCCGATTCCTGGCAGCGTTGGTGGCGCCGTGAAGATGAACGCCGGCTCGCATGGCTATGAAATTGCCGATGTCATCGTCTCGGTGGATGTCGCCCGCGATGGGCACGTCGTGACGCTGCCACGCGAGACGCTGGATTTTGCCTACCGTCACTCTCCATTTACCGAACGGGACCTGATTCTGGGGACGACACTTCAACTCCGGCCCGGCAACCCGGAGGCCAGCCGGGCCGAAATTGCGGAGTACCGTCGCCACCGGGCAGCGACGCAACCGGTCAGGGACAACAGCGCCGGTTGCATTTTCAAAAATCCGGGGCCGGGGCTGGCCACCGGGCGCATCATTGACGAACTTGGCATGAAAGGTGAAACCATTGGCGGGGCAACCATTTCCCCCCTCCATGCCAACTTCATTGTCACGAACGGGTCAGCACGGGCAGCCGATGTCTTTGCCCTCATTGAGCGGATTCGGTCACGTGTACGCGAAGCACGTGGCATTGAACTCGATATGGAAGTCGAAGTCTGGGAGTAAGGACGTTCCCGGATTGAAGCCGTCAGGAGTCGTAACGTGTCGGTGGCTCATAAACGCACAACCCGCCAGGTCCTACCTTCCCGTCGTGAACAGACGCGCGAGGCGGCGGCCATCCGTATCCCGCGCACGCGGCAGGGAGCGGTATGGGAGCAACTTTATGCCTGGCGGACCGGCATCCTCTGGGTTGTGCTGCTGGTTGGGCTGAGCAGCCTTGGGCTGGCCATGACGCGGTCATCGCTGTTTCTGCTGCGTCAGGTGGAAGTCACCGGCTGTCAGCCGCCGGTTGCGGAGGACATCGAGCGCCTCGTCCGCCAGCAGTCCACCGGCTCCCTGCTGACGGTCTCGCTCCCGACGCTGCGGCAGAACCTGGAAAGCCTGCCCCGGGTGCGGCAGGCCCGGATCGTACGCATTCTGCCGGACACCCTGCGGGTGGTGATTGAAGAGCGCAAACCGTTCGTTCTCGCGCAGATGGCCGAGCGGAGCGGTCTTGTCTGGCTCGATGAAGAAGGTGTGGTCATTACGGTTTATGACCCCGACACGGATGGCGAGCCGCCGACCTTGGCCGTTGGCTTTGCGTCGGACCGCGATGCGGCCGGACGCCGTGAAAACCGCGAGCGCCTGCAACTGTACCGCAACCTCACCTGGGCGCTTGATGCGGCTGAGCCACGCCTTTCCGAACGTATCGAATCCATTGATCTGTCCCGTCTTCAGGACGTGCGCGTTCAGCTTCGCAACAGCCGCATTGTCGTCGGACTGGGCCGGGAGGACTTCCGGGAACGGCTGCTCCATGCATGTGAAATCGTGGATGCGCTTCAGCGCCGCGACACCTCCATTCTCGAACGCATGCGCTTCTCCGACCCGCGCATCTTCGAGAAAGCGCCCTATCTCAAGACAGTGAACATGGTGAGCGCCAGACAGGTCAATCTGGAGTTTGACGAGCGCCTGCCCGCGCCCCCCGCGCGCGCGACGGCTGGCGGCAACAAGTCCACGCCCCCCCCGAAAGCCCCCCCCCAATCCACACCCCGCCCAACGGGTTCGGCAGCGCGGAGGTAGCACCCAACATGGCACGCGCCACCCCCTACCTGGCCAGCCTTGACCTTGGCTCGACCCGTACCCGTCTGGTTATTGCCACACCGGTGCCGGATCGGGCGCGCTGGACGGTGGCCGGCTATGGCGATGTCCCCTCGAAGGGCATCCGCAAGGGGGTTGTGGTCAGCATCGAGCAGGCCGAGGAAACCATCCGCCAGTGCCTGACGGAAGCCGAAAGGATGGTTGGCTTTGGCATTGACACGCTCCGCGCCAGCCTGTCGGGGCTTCATGTGCGGAGTCTCAACGGACACGGCGTGGTGGCCGTGTCCAACCGCAACCGGCAGATTACGGCCACGGACATCCAGCGGGTCATCGAACAGGCCAGCGCCGTCAACCTGCCGGCCGACCGGGGGATTGTCGAGGTCCTGCCCCAGGAATTCGTCGTGGACGAACAGGACGGGATCGGCGACCCCCTCGGTATGTTGGGGATGCGGCTCGAAGTTACCGTACATATCGTGACTTCGCCGGTCACGGCATCGCAAAACATCGTGACAAGCGCCAACCGGCTGGGTATCATTGTCGAAGACCTCACCCTTGGTTCCCTTGCGGCTGCGACAGCCACCCTTACCGAAGAAGAACGTGAATATGGGACGGCCATCGTTGATATTGGCGGTGAAATCACCAGCCTTGCAGTGTTCCAACGCGGGGCGGTGCGCCACACGGCGATGTTCGGTATTGGGGGCACGCATTTCACCAACGATATTGCGGTTGGGCTTCGTTCATCCGTTCCTGAAGCCGAGCGCATCAAACAGTCTTTTGGATGCGTTTTCTCTCCGCTTCTACACCCCAACGAGCGACAGGAACAACTTGCCGTTACTGCGTCCGGCGGACGTTCACGGATGCTCTCGCGTCAGGTGCTCTGCGAGATGCTTCAGCCACGGGCAGAGGAGATTTTCAAGGAAATCCAGGAGAACCTTCAGAAGGCGGGTTTCGAGAAAAAATTGTCCAGCGGATTGGTTCTGACCGGCGGTGGCAGTCTCTTGTCCGGAATTCCCGAACTGGCCGAGCGGATGCTTGATCTTCCGGTTCGGATAGGCACTCCAGCCGGGCTGGACGGTATCAGTGAAGAACTCAGCCACCCTGAATGGGCAACGGCTATCGGTCTTATTCTTTCGAGCATTCGTCCACGCGCCAACCACCATTTGCGACAGCGGGAAACAAGCTGGCGCCACTGGCTGGCAGGAATAAAAAGTTTCTTTTCTTCGCCGAATTCGGCGCGCTGAATATAGTATTTTCTTTACCAGGAAGACGGTTCCCGATCCAGGTTACGGGCAGGAGGCACTTATCCCATGGGAGCAGAGAACAAGCGGTCATCGAGTCCACCCCCAGTGAGGTTTGAATTCGTGGAAAATACCATCTCAAAAGGCGCAAACATCAAGGTCATTGGCGTGGGCGGCGGCGGCGGCAATGCCGTCAACCGCATGATTGAGTCCGGTATCGAAGGCATCTCCTTTTTGGTGGTCAATACCGATCTGCAAGCCCTCAGCATGTCGAAAGCCCCGGTCAAGATTCAGATTGGCAGCAGGCGGACCCGCGGCCTGGGGGCAGGCGCCGACCCGGAAGTGGGCCGGGAGGCTGCCCTGGAAGACACGGAAAAAATCATTGATGCGCTCGAAGGCGCGGATATGGTGTTCATCACGGCCGGCATGGGTGGCGGCACGGGCACCGGCGCCGCGCCCATTGTGGCCGGACTGGCCAGCGAACTGGAGATTCTGACCGTGGCCGTCGTCACCAAGCCCTTCGGGTTTGAAGGCCGCCGCCGGATGCAGAACGCCGAAAAAGGCATCCGCGAACTTCACGAGTGCGTGGACACGATCATCACCATTCCCAATGACCGCCTGTTGACGACCGTTGATCGCAATACCTCGCTGGCGGATTCCTTCCGCATGGCAGATGACGTGCTGCGCCAGGCCGTGCAGGGCATTTCCGACCTCATCACGGTGCCGGGCATGATCAACCTCGACTTTGCCGACGTGCGCACCATCATGCGCGGCTCCGGCATTGCCCTGATGGGCACGGGACAGGCCTCCGGCGAAAATCGCGCCATTCAGGCCACCAATGCCGCCATTGCCAGCCCGTTGCTTGAAGAAGCCTCCATCGAAGGGGCCCACGGGGTACTGGTCAACGTCACCGGTGGCAGCAACCTCACCCTCCACGAAGTCAACGAAGCGACCTCCATCATCCAGAAAGCGGCGCACCCGGAAGCCAACATCATCTTCGGTGCGGTCATTGACGAACGGATGCAGGATGAGATGAAGATTACGGTCATTGCGACCGGATTCGACCAGGCCGCCCAGGCGGCCAACCAGCCACCGGCGACTACCGTGGTGGCCGGCAACGTGGTTTCCGTGCCTTCGTTCGGGCGCATTGCGCCGGCCTCCGAACGGGTGGCGCCTGCCGCCGAAGCGGACCTTGACGCACCAACCTTTTTGCGCCGGAAATCCGAATAGCCTTCTGGAAACCGGCCTGCGCCGTTGAGGCTTACGGCGCGGGCCGGTTCCGGGACAGGACGCGGAAGGTACCCTGCTCCGAAACCCACACCGGAGTGAATTCTTCATACCCGGCCGGACGCTGCTGAAGCTTTCGCTCCAGCTCATCCCCGCGCCCAACCACCAGCCATGTCACCGTGGATGGAATGGACGTTTCCAGGCTGTGCCACTCCGCACGCCCCTCGTGCAGGATGTGGGCGTAAGACAATCCGCCCTGGGCGATAACAGCAGACAGCTCACCAGCAAATAGGGCGACACAGACGCCCGCTTGTCGCCTTTTCAGAGACTGTAGGGCTGGATCAGACTGGAGAAACTGCGCCAGCGCCCGGCGCTCACACCCAAGCGGCGCAAACTGCGCCCGGTAGGCTTCCTGAAAGACGGCGAGCTGATAGACGCCATCCCGCAGCCACCACAGCGATTGCCCGACACACACCAGCCCCATACCAACGGCCACCCAGACCGGCTGCTTTGGGAAGCGGGCGTGCAGGCAGGCCACACCCAACCCGATACCAACGGCCAGCGCCGGCAGCGCCGCCAGTCCATAGCGGTTGTTCAAAAACAGCGGATAGATCTGGATGTTGCCGGAATACAGGCTGTAGCCGGTAAAGAGCGGCGGCAGCCAGAGCCACCCCAGAACCGCCAGCGTTGGCATATCAAGCCAACGGGCGCGAAAGGCCGTCACGGACTGTCCGGCCAGACCCAGCAGGCCGAGCAGTGTCGTGGCCGGCGTGGCGCAGATGACGACGGTTACCGCCAACACAAGGCCGGCATAAAGCGGCTGCCCGACCACGAAGCTCAGGTAACTCAGTTCATCCCGGTGGCGCGCAAAGTAGCCCCGCGCCGAGTAGGTTCCTTCGAGAAACTCCAGCGGCCGCCCGTAGATGGCCCAGTTGTGCCAGAGCCAGTACCCCACGCCCGCGCCCACGATACCCGTCCACAGTCCCACATCGGCCAGACGCGCCCATCCACGGCGGGGGGAAGACCAGAGCACCCAGAGCATACCGGCTGGAAGCAGAATCCAACCCTCATAGCGGGTCAGAAGCGCACCCAGGGCACAGAGCGCCGCCAGGACAAGACGATCACGCCGACCGTGCTGCGTCCAGTCGTGCATCCACCATGCGCTGCCCAGCCAGGTGGCGAGAAACAGCGGCTCGGTCAGCGGTGTGGTCTGGATGTAGAGCAGCGAAGGGTTGAGCGCAAAAGCCAGCCACGCCACCAGCGCGGACGGCAGCGAGCGGGTCAGCGCCGCCGCAAGCTGAAACACCACCGTTGCCGCAGCCACAAAGGCGAGGCAGGAAATGAGGCTGCCGGCCAGCCCGGTGCGCCAGAGGGTATCGGAAAGGGTCAGCGGTGCAGCCAGCACATGCGGCAGCGGAAGCCACGGGCTGCCCAGTTGCATGTAGCGTTCCCACCAGGTCGTTCCCGGCGGGACATCCACCAGCTTGCGGGCAATGGCCAGGTGGGCCTGGCCGTCGCCATACAGATTTGTCCAACCGTGGGCATAAACCCACGCCAGGGTCAGCCCACCGATGAGGACCGAACCCGGTGCGATGAACCACACCGGGCGATGGCTGGCCCGGCTGGAGGCCGGGCTGGAGCTAGACGGCGCATTGCCGGCGGACGCGCTCCCAGTCGAAGACCTGGCGGGCGCGGACGTTCTCCCTCGCCACGGCCAGCGCCGAGACCAGGTCGTCCTCGAACATGTTGGGTTGGAAGGTTGGAGAAGAGGATCGGTCACGCCGGACCAGATGTTGCGCCAACCTGGTGGCAGGTGAAAGGGGCGCTTGTGATGAATCGGCGACAGACGGCTCAAGAATGGGCTTGTCAGTCATGGTGAGTTTCCTCCTGGCGAACATCGTTGGCCGACGCCACGGTGGTCGTGAGGAAACTACCGGGCGTCAGGACGTGGAATGAGGCGATAGGACAGGTCGCGTGCGAATGGCAGTCATCCTCCATAAACTGCAAAAGATGGCGACTGGCTCAATCAGCCGTCAGGTATCGTAGGCCGCACCGGTCAGACTGGCAAGGGCCCGGCCGGCAGCCAGGGCGTTATCAGCAGCGGCCGGGCCGTCTTGACCCTCCCCCATGGCGATGGTAGCGTCCCTGCCCTTGCAGCGTCAGCATCCTTCCGGTTTTCAAGGCTTTTTCACGCATGTCCGCCGAACTCCGCCAGTCACCACTCGATGCCATACATCGCGCGCTGGGGGCGAAAATGGTGCCCTTTGCCGGGTGGACCATGCCGGTTGAATACGGCGGGCTGGTGGCCGAGCACCTGGCCGTACGTACAGCGGTGGGCATCTTCGATGTCAGTCACATGGGGGAAATCCTCATCCAGGGACGCGATGCCCTGCGCTTCGTGCAGTATGTGACCTGCAATGACGCGGCGCGCCTTGTGGACGGACAGGCCCAGTACTCCGGGCTGCTCAACGAACGTGGCGGTTTTGTGGATGACATTCTGGTGCACCGCCTGGCGGAAGACAGCTACTTTCTCTGCGTCAATGCGGCCAACACAGCCAAAGACGCGGAATGGCTGCGCGGACACGCAGCGGGCTTCGAGGTTGACATTCGCGATGTCAGCCACGAATACGCCCAACTGGCCGTCCAGGGCCCCCGCGCCGTGGCGCTGGTGCAAAGCCTCACGGTGGAGGACATCACCGGTCTGGGCTACTACCGGTTCCGGCGCGATGTCGTCATCGCTGGCATCACGGCGCTCGTGGCGCGCACCGGCTACACGGGCGAAGATGGCGTCGAAATCTACTGCGCGCCGACCGATGCGGAGCGGCTGTGGAAGGCGCTGACCGAAGCCGGCAATCCGGTGCCCTGCGGCCTTGGCGCCCGCAACACGCTGCGGCTCGAAGCCAGAATGGCCCTCTACGGTCACGAAATTGACGACACGACCACGCCGCTGGAAGCCGATCTGGGATGGATATGCAAACTCTCCAAGGGTGACTTTCTCGGACGCGATGCCCTGCTGCGGCAACAGGCAGCCGGACTGACCCGCAAGCTGGTCGGCTTCGAGGTGGAAGACCGCGTGCCGGTACGCGACGGCTACCCGCTGGTGGCCGACGGGCAGGAAGTCGGGCGCGTCACTTCGGGCAGCCCGTCGCCCTTTCTCAGGAAAAACATCGGACTGGCGTATCTTCCAATTGACAAGACGGCGGTGGGGACGCAAGTGTTTGCCATTGTGCGCGGGCGCGAAGTCCCCTGCCGCATCGTCCCAACCCCTTTCTACAAGCGTCCCGGATAGCGAGGCGCACTACACACTTTGGCGAGGATTTTCATGGCGAACTATCCCGACGAATTGCAGTACACCAAGGACCACGAGTGGATCCGTATCACAGGCGATACCGGGCGCGTGGGCATCACCTTCTACGCCCAGGACTCGCTGGGTGATGTCGTGTATGTGGATTTGCCAAAGGTCGGCACGACGGTCAAAGCCAATGAACCCTTTGGCTCGGTTGAGTCGGTCAAGGCTGTCAGCGAGCTGTTTTCCCCGGTTTCCGGTGAAGTCATCGAAGTCAACACCAAACTGGCCGATGCGCCCGAACTGGTCAACACCTCACCCTACGACGAAGGCTGGATGATCGTCATCAGGCTCTCCAACCCCGGCGAAGTGGATGCCCTGCTGAGCGCCGCCGAATACGAAGACTTCATCAACGAAAAATGACCTTCGCCGACCCGACCGGATGAACCCACTCCGGTCGGTCGGCGCAAGTCGGGGCTGATCCCAAGGCTGCCCCCAAAGCGGTTCAAAATCATGCGCTACATCCCGAACGCGACGCCCGATGAGCAGGCGGACATGCTGGCCTCGATGGGCGTCTCCAGCATTGCCGAACTGTTCCGGGGCATTCCCGAAGACCTCCGCCTTCAGCGCCCGCTGAACCTGCCGCCGATGGCCAGTGAAGCGGAGCTGATGCAACTGATGGAATCCCTGGCCGGGCAGAATCGCCTGCCACAGCATTCCTTTCTGGGCGCCGGGGTCTATGACCACGTGCGCCCCCTCATCATTGACACCCTGGTGTCGCGGTCGGAGTTCTACACGAGCTACACGCCGTATCAGCCGGAAATCAACCAGGGCACGCTCCAGGCCATCTTCGAGTACCAGACGTTCATCTGCCAACTGACCGGGATGGAAGTCTCCAACGCCTCGATGTACGACGGGGCCACGGCGCTGGCTGAAGCGTTGCTGATGGCGGCGCGCCTGACGAACCGCTACCGGGTCGTGCTGTCGGAAGGCATCCACCCGGAATACCGGGCGGTGTGTGAGACCTACGCCCGGCGGGCGGGGATCGAACTCGTCCTGGCGCCGCTCTCCGAAGCCGGAACGACGCTGCCCGTCGAGGCGCTCGTCAATGATGCTACGGCCTGTGTTGCCGTGCAGTCGCCCAACTTTTTCGGCTGTATTGAAGACCCCGCGCCACTGGCAGCAGCGGCCCAGAAACACAAGGCGCTGACGGTTGTCACGGTGGCGGAAGCCATGTCGTTGGGGCTGCTCGTCGCGCCCGGCACGGTCGGCGCGGACATCGTCGTGGGCGAAGGACAGTCTTTCGGCGTGCCACCGGCCTTTGGGGGGCCGCACCTGGGCTTTTTCGCCACCCACGAACGCTTCGCCCGCCAGATGCCGGGCCGCCTGATCGGTCAGGCCTATGATGCCGAAGGGCGCCGGGGCTTTGTCATCACCCTTGCCACCCGCGAGCAGCACATCCGGCGCGAAAAAGCCACCTCGAACATTTGCAGCAACGAAGGTCTGTGCGCGCTCGTCGCCAGCATCTTTCTGGCAACGGTCGGCCGGCGCGGTCTGCAGGAACTGGCCCAGCGCAACCTTCAGAAGGCCGCTTATCTGAAAGGCGTTCTCACGGCCATCCCCGGCATCACCCTGACCTACCGTGCGCCGGTCTTCAACGAATTCGTCATCCGAACGCCCCTGCCGGCCGCGCAACTCGTGGAAACGCTGCTGGAAGACGACATCCTGGCCGGGTTGCCGTTGTCGCGCTATTTCCCGGAGCGTACACACGAGTTGCTCGTTTGCGCCACGGAAAACACCTCGCGCGCGGCCATGGATGCGTTTGCCGCCCGGCTGGCGCAGGTCTGCGGTGGCTGAAACGCCTATGCGGACGTTCGACGACCTCATCAAACCCTCGGTGCGGCGGCTTCAGGCCTACACCCTGACGCCGCACCGCGTGCCCATCAAGCTCAACCAGAACGAAAACCCGTTTGGCATCCCCCCGGCCATCGTGGCGGAAACCCTCCGCCGGGTTGCCGGGCGGGACTGGGCGCGGTATCCCGACTTTGTTCCCACCGAACTGCAAACCGCACTGGCCCGGTTCGCCGGCTGGCGGGCGGATGGCGTCGTGGTCGGCAATGGCTCCAATGAAATCATCCAGGCGCTGCTGACGATCCTCGTTGCTCCTGGAACGCCGGTCGTCCTCAGTGAGCCGACGTTCACCGTTTACCGTCTGATGGTTGAAGTTCTGGGCGGCACGGTGGTCAACGTCCCGCCACGCGCCGACTTCAGCTACGACATCCCGGCCATGCTGGAAGCCGCCCACCGGACGTGCGCCGTGGCCGTGATCCTCTGCTCGCCCAACAATCCGACCGGCGTCACCGTTGACGAGCCGGCGCTGCGCGCCTTCCTGACGGACTTTGATGGCTTCGTCGTCGTGGACGAGGCCTACCATGAGTTCTGTCAGCAGAACTTCGTCCCGCTGCTGTCTGATTTTCCCCGGCTGGTTGTGCTGCGGACGTTTTCCAAGGCCATGGCCATGGCCGGGCTGCGGATTGGCTACGGGCTGATGGCGCCCGAACTGGCGACTGAACTGGGCAAAGCCAAACTGCCCTACAACGTCAACTTCTTTTCGCTGGCGGCAGCGCAGGTGGCCGTCGAAATGTATGCTGACGAGCTGCGGCCGCTCGTTGAGCGCATCATCCACGAACGGGCGCGTGTCAGCGCGGCGATGGCGTCCTTTGACCGTTTCCGGCTGCTGCCGAGTCAGGCGAATTTCCACCTGCTGCATACGCCCCACGTTCCACCCAGGCACCTGTTTGAAGCCCTGCTGGCCCGGGGCGTGCTCATCCGGGATGTCAGCCGGTATCCGCTCCTCAGCGAATACGTCCGGTTCAACATCGGCACGCCGGAAGAAAACGACGCGCTGCTGGCCGCTTTGCAGGCCGTTCACCCGGAAGCCGCCACCTGAGACGGGCCGGCGGCACAGGTTGACGACGCACATTGGGCACGGCATTTCCGCCAACTTCCAACTTCGCCATGGGTATCCGCGTTCTGGAAGCCGGGCTGTACACCACGGTTCAGGATGCCGGGCGGAGTGGGCAACGACGCTGGGGCATCGGGCGCAGCGGCGCACTCGACGGACTGGCAGCTTCCCTGCTCAACATCCTGCTGGGAAACCCATTGGAAGCGGCCCTGCTGGAAATGCACTTTCCGGGGCCGCGCCTGCGTTTTGAGCAGGCGACGGTCATGGCCATTGGCGGCGCGGACTTTGCCCCGACCCTTGACGGACGACCACTCGCCAACTGGCAGCGTTATGCCGTCCAGCCTGGACAGCAGCTTGCCTTTCGTCAACCCCGCCGTGGACGCTGGGCCTACCTGGCCGTCGCTGGCGGCCTGCATACGCCCCGCTGGCTGGGCAGCGCCAGCATGAACCCCTTTGCCGGGCTGGACGGCCTCCTTGGACGACCGCTGCGCGCCGGAGATGAGATTCCGCTGTCTCCCGGTCTTCCAACACCGGCGGCGGGACTGGCGCTGGCGCACCGGACCCGGCCGGAGTACGTCACCGACGACACCCGGCCGCTTCGCGTCCTGCCCGGCGCGGAATTCCACGCCCTTGACCCGGACAGTCAGGCGGCGCTGTTTGATGAAGCCATGACGATTGGCGCGGACTCCAACCGCATGGCGACGCGGCTGGAAGGCGTCCGCCTGCGTCTGGCGTACCCTGTGGAACTGGTATCTTCGGCCGTTGCCTGCGGGAGCATCCAGCTCCCACCCGATGGCCGTCCGGTGGTGTTGCTCGCCGACGCTCAGACCATCGGCGGCTATCCGCGTGTGGCGCACATCATCACGGCCGATCTGCCGGATTTCGTCCAGCGCCGGCCCGGTCAATCCGTTCGCTTCCAGCCAACGACAATTGTGGAAGCCGAGCGCGCCGCAGCTACGCAACGTCAACGGCTCAGACAACTGGCAACCGCCGTCGCCCTTACCGGCACAGCCAGAACAGTCCCAGAACGATGAGATGGGATGGCCACAGCACAGCCGCCACGCGCCACTGCCAGCGAATGACGGCGTAGTTGTCCGGCAGGCCGTAGAGTCCGACCGGCAGCAGGTTGAAGTTGGCCGCCATGGGCGTGCAGAGCGTGCCGCAACTGCCGGCCGTCAGCCCCAGTATGGCCACCAGTGCCGGGTCCAGCCCAAACGGTGCGACGACCAGCGGGACACCGATGCCGGTTGTGATGACAGAAAACGCCGCAAAGGAATTGCCAACCAGCGCCGTAAAGAGCGTCATGCCGAGAAAATAGGCGACGGCCGCCCCTGGCAGGCTGCCCGGCGGCACGATCCGCTGCACCCCGTCGGCCAGCAGCGTTCCCACGCCGGCCGCCGTAAAGAGCAATCCAAGGGATGCCAGCAGTTGGGGCAACAGATGCAGCGGACCGATGTCCTCGGTCAACTGCCGTCCGGCGGCCAGCGCCGTCGGCCACGAAAAACGTCCAACGACAAGCGCCACGCCGACGGCAACGAGGCCCCCCAGCGCCAGCCCGACCACCGCGCCCCGCCCGACTTCGCCGCCGGCCAGCGCCGTCAGGCCGGCCAGCACGAACGTGACCGTGGGAATCGTCAGTACCGGCCACAGTGCGCGCCAGCCCGGAGCAGAAATTTCACCGGACGGCGCCGGTATTGCCTGGGCCGGGGTTGCCTGGGTACGCACGCCACCCGCCGCCTCGACGGCCACCAGCCCGACGACGAGCAACCCGGCCACCCAGTGCGGAAGCCACGCGCCAAACCCAAACAGCAACCCCAGCGTGAACCAGTAGGCTGCCGCCAGCATCCGCCGGGCGCGGCGACAGTCACAGGCAATCTGTACGGCGTAGCCCCACAGCAGCGCGCCAATGAGCGCAAAAGCCGCTTCCAGAGTGGCCGGATGACCAACCAGCCGGGCCAGAACGGATGTTCCCTCAGCCATGGCGGGTATCCTGCGGCGCAGTGGCGTGGTCAGCCGTCTCGTCAGGTCGTTGCCCAAGCTGCCGCTCCAGCCATACGAACTGCACGGCCGCCACGCCAAGCGACACCGCTACAATGGGAATCGCGTACAGTGCCAGACGGACGACATCCACCGGATACCCGGCGCCCTTCATCACCCCGGCCACGAGCAGACAGCCGGCCGAGGCCGGAAACAGGTTCTGGCCGAAAAAGTTGCCGTAGTTTTCGGCTGCCGCGACCGCGGCTTTGGCTGCGCCCTCACCGGCCGGCGAGGGCAGCACGGCCGTGGCCATCGGCGCGACAATCGGCCGCCCGAAGGTGACGTGCCCCTGCAGGCGCAGCCCCAACGCCCCCATCGCCACCCGTGCCATCTGAAAACCGATGAGCAGCCGCGCCAGGGAAACGCCCGTCAGCCGTCCCATCAGACGCCCCATGGTCGTGTGCAGCCCCATGCGTTCGGCCAGACCGACCGCCGGCAGCGTCAGCAGATAGAGCGTGATGACGCGGTTTTCCACAAAGGCTTTGCCCAGGGTATCCAGCATGCCCGGCTGCGTCTGATGGCCCACCAGCGGCATCCCGGCCAGCCATGCCGTCAGACCTCCCGCACTGAGCACAACGGGCCCTGTCGGCCACCGCCGCGCCAGACCGACGACGAGCACGCCCACACCGAGCAGTTTCCAGACCGGCCAGCCAAGCCAGGTTTCCATTGGGTCACTTCTCCGCCCATTCAGTGGACATTCAGGGATAGAGCCGCGTCAGGGCAATCCCCGTGTAAAAATGCTTCAGAATCTGCTCGTGGGTGTAACCTTCCACCGCCAGCCCGTAAGCCCCGACCTGGCACATCCCGACGCCATGCCCCCAGCCGCGTCCGATGAACCGGACGCCTGTCAGCCGCCCGGCAGCATCCCGCTCGTGCAGGATGACAAAGAGATTTTCCCGGATGCCAAGCGCCGAACGTATCTTGAGTCCGGTCAGGGTGCTGGTCCCGGCTGCGCCGACGACCTGGAGACGCGCCACCCGCCCCGAATCGCCGCGCGCCAGCGGCTTCAGCTCGCGGATGTCGCCCACATTGACGCCGGCTTTGGAAAGCTGTGCCTGAAGTTCAGCCGGGGAAAGCCGTACTTCCCACCACGAAAACGGCGAAGTCCGGTCGCCGGTGGCACCGTTGCGCACCGGCGAAACTTCGAGATAGCGCACCCGCCCATCCTGATCGGCATACAGGCGCACGGTCTCGCCACCGATGATTTCGACCCGCTCGACCGGCAGGCATTCGCCGCCAAAGGTACGGAACAGGTAGGCGTCCGGCGCGACCGTCCAGCGTTGCTCATCCTTTCCCTTGCCCAGGCGTACCGTCAGCGCCGTGCCGTCGTAGGGCCGCGCCGTGCCGCTCTGGAGCGCCGGGATGCCCCGCGCCAGCAGTGTCCGGGCCAGCAGACCAAGGGCGACGCCACGGGTCAGCGGCCGCCCGGCATTCAGCAGCGCCGTCGGGCGCAGGATGTCTTCACGTACCAGGTAGGCCAACGCCGGCCGTACCTCTGGCGGGAAACGTTCGGCTTCCGTGCCCAGCCAGTAGCGGGCATCTTCCGGCGTGACCAGACGGGCGGGCGACTCCGCGCCATAGAGCGCCGCCAGCAACGCCGGCACAAAGCCCTCCAGCCGCAGCACCGTCCCCGTGGGACGCTCACCCGGCCCGGCCGTCGCCAGCCGCGCCGCCCGGTTGAGCCAGAGGGTGACTTCACGGGCAGTTGCCGGAGTGGTGAAGTATGCCGCGCCGGGCCGTTCCGGCAGGGTGAAACCGAGAACGCGCAGCAGGGCCCAATCCCGTGCCAGCAGCCGCACCTCCGGGTCCTGCCAGTGCTCGACACTCTGGCTGGAAACGATCCACCGCCCGGCCCGCACCTGGGGAAGAGGAGCAACCAAGACGCTTTTCAGGTACGGCTGCGGTGCGCCAAAGACGTACTCGGAGCTTTCCGTACGCCCGCCGGAAGTGGAAGTGTAGAGGGCATCTATCGGTTCGCCGTGGTAGGTGGCCACGATGCCGCGTGTTTCCAGCACCGCGCGGTCCGACAGCGGATGCTCCGAACCCTGCCCGCGATAGACCTGCGAAGCCGCCGTCGGCAGCAGGTCATAGCCTTCGGCGGCATACTTGCCGCGATTTTTCAGGGCATAAGTGCGGGCGGCAATCGCCTGGGCCTTGAGGGCTTCGAGGTTGGAAAACACCGTCGGCGACAGTTCATTGGGAACGACGCCGCGCAGGTAGGCTTCCAGCGGCACGACGTTGACGACGGTCAGGCGTCCGCGCCGGTTGAGGAAAACCTCGATGCGTCCCCGGTAGGACTGGCCCGAAACCTTGAGCGGCGCGCGTTCTTCCTCCAGAGCCGTGAAGGTGCAGCGTTGTGCGCCGCGCAGCAGGGAGCTTCCGCCTTCGGCCGTCACGCCCAGGCGCGGAAGAGAAGCTCCCGGAGCTGCGTCGCGGGTGATGACCGGACGGCGAAACCCGGCGTTGACCACACTCACCATGAGCGCCTCGGCGTCTTCCGGCGCGGCACAATCCCCGACAACGACGACATACGCCTGCTCACGCGCGTCATAGCGCGTCGTTACCGGCCCGGCGACCTGCTCGCGCAACCGGACAACCGCTGCCGCGGCCGCTTCACGGGACCGGAACGACGCGACTTCAACGCGGTAACGCTCCGACCCGCTGCCCGGCGCGGGGCGGGTCCCGACTTCAAGCTGCACCGTGGCCTTTCCGGCCGTGATGGGCAGTACGTCATCGGTCTGCTCCCCGGTAGAACAGGCCATGGGCCCTTCACAGGTTACGGTGGCGAAGTCGGCGTTCGTGGTCAGCGCAATGCGGATTTCCGGCTCGGCAATGCTGGCAGCAGACCCGGCCGGGATACCAACCCGCCGGGGGCGCGTCACCTGCCCCGGCGCGGACAGCGGTCCTGACAGATACGCGCCGAGAAGCGCCACCAGCGCTAACCATGCCACCTGGCGACAGAACACATGCAGCATTTCCAAAACGGCAGCAATAGAAACCAACAACCCTGGAAAACGGTGAGACAGACTGTTGTAGCACGGCCTGATGCGGGGCTGCACGTGCACGTGCGCCACAGGAATGGGGAATGAAGGGTTCCTCTCCGCGGCGAGGTCAGTCGTCAGCCTGATTCCCGTCTGAGCAGGACAAGGGCAGTCCGGCAGAACGGCCAAAGCGCAGACTAAGCCGGAAAGACAGCGTCAATGGCGGACGTCACCTCGGCCACCGTCACCCGGCGGATACATTCCGGTTCCGGGAAGGCATGACAGACCGGCCCGGCGCACGGGACACATGGCAACCGGTGGCGCACCACCCGGTGCGGGACGTTCGTCCACGGCGACCAGACGGTTTCATTCGACGAACCGAAAATGACCACGAGCGGGCGCTCAAAGGCGGCGGCAATGTGGGCCGGGCCGCTGTCGTTGCCCACGAAAAAGGCACAGCCGGCAATGAGCGCCATGGTTTCGGAAAGCGGCAGGTCCGTGAAAAACAGCGCCCGGTGAGCCGCCGGCAGGGCACGGCGGACGGCTTCGGCCACCGGCTCCTCTCCCGGCCCAACCACAATGACCGGCTGCAACCCGCGCTGTGCCAGATAGTTCACAATGTCGGCGAAATGCGTTGCCGCCCACTGCTTGCTCTGGAAAGCCGCCGCCGGGTGAACGACCGCGTAGGGGCCGGAAACACCGGCCCGGCGCAGCCTGGCCGTAACGGCCGCGCGGGCCTGGGGCGCGCAGTAGAGCTTCGTCCGCGGAAGCGGCGACGGCACGGGCACACCGACGAGCTTCAGCAGGCCGAGCTGCTGCTCGACGCAGTGAATCGTGGACTTCTGCCAGATTTCGGTTGGGGCCGGCGCCACGTGCGTCAGCAGCCAGCGCGTGTTGGGCAGCGCGTAGCCAACCCGCCGGGGGATACCGGCCAGCCGCATCAGCCAGGCGGCGGTTGTGCCGCCGTGCAGGTTGAAACCCATGTCGAAGTTCCCAGCCCGCAGCCGCCGAATGACCCCAAGGCGCATCTCCAGGCCGGCGATGCCGCGCCGGGCGCGCGGTATCACAAGCAGTTCATCCACCAGTGGATGCGGTTCGAGCAGCGGCGCCGAAAGCGGTTCCGTCACCACGGCAATGGGCAGGTCCGGCCGCCACGCCTTCAGGGCACTCAATACCGGCGTCATCAGCACCGTGTCGCCGATTGAGCGCAGACGGAACAGCACCGGGCGGTCAAAAGGTACAGGTATCACGGTTGGCGGCACTGGCGGTTGGGTTGTAGCTTTGTCCGTACCGTCCCGTGTTGACGGGAAGCCGATTTCGAGAGGTAGGCATGAACATTCTATCGGGCTGGATGAAGCCGTGGCACAACGCCACGCCACAGCCACGCCACATGACATCCGGGACACACCCCGACACCGGGCTTTATGACAAGCCTCGGGTCAGGTGGCAACTGGTGCTGGCGCTGGCGTTTGTCGTTGCCGGCGGATTGGCCGGCAACTGGACAGTGCAGGCCCGGCCGCAGGACACCGCGCCCCGCCTCCGGCCGCAGGATTTCGTCACGGAGCAGACCGTTGCCGGTGTCAAAACCCTCGTCAAACGGCGTCCGGGCAGCCAGACCGTGGCGGTCGGACTGTTCTTTGCCGGCGGAGCCGGCAACGTCGCGCCGGCGCAGGCCGGTATCGAGGCACTGACGCTGGCGGCGGCCACCGAGGCGAGCCGCCGTTTTCCCCGCACCCTTCTGCGCCGGGAGACAGCCCGCCTGGGCTGTAGTCTGAGCTACCTCGTGACGTACGATTACTCGGCCCTCACTCTGGCCACCACCCGCCAGACCTTTGAGCAGAGCTGGAAACTCTTTGCCGATGTCGTCCGCCACCCGCGTTTCGAGGCGGAGGATGTCACGCTGATGCGCGAGCGGCTGCTGGCTTCCCTGCTCGATGATGAAGACGATCCCGATGCCCTGTTGCAGAAAACCCAGGCCACAGCCGTGTACCGCCAGCACCCCTACGCGGCGACGCCGACCGGCACGCCGGAAGCTCTGGCGCGGCTGGGTGTGGCGGATGTGCGCGCTCATTATGCCCGGCTTCTGACGACGAAACGGATGCTGCTCGTCGTCGTGGGCGATGTTGCGCCTGAGCGCCTTGCCACCGAGGCCACCCGGCTGTTTGCCGGGCTGCCGGCCGGAACGCCTCCGAAGCCGCTGCCGCCCCTGTCCTGGACGGAAGCGGATGTGACGATTGTCAACCGTTCCCTGCCGACCGACTATGTGCAGGGCGTCTATGTGGCGCCGCCCCTCACCGCACCGGACTTTCCGGCGCTGCGCCTGGCGGCAGCCGTCCTGCGGGACCGGATTTTTGAAGAAGTGCGCGTCAAGCGGAACCTCTCCTATGCGCCGACGGCCTTTCTGACGGCCCAGGGGGCCAACCTGGGCGGCATCTATGTCTCTTCGGTGTCCGCCCCGCAGGCAGTGGAAGTGATGCTGAAGGAAATCGAACGGCTCAAGACCGAACCCGTTGAGCCGGCCGAACTGCGCGCCACGGTGGCGCAATTTCTCACCACAACCTATCTGGCTGAAGAAACCAACAGCGGGCAGGTGGCGGCCCTGGCGCTGTACGAGCTGGTGGGCGGCGGATGGCGCCAGAACTTCACCTCGCTGGAGCGGCTGCAGGCCGTCACGCCGGAGCAGGTGCGGGCGGCGGCCCGGAAGTACATGGGCAACCTGCGGTTTGTCATCATCGGGGACGAAGCCCGGACGCGCCGGCTGCGTAACCACCTCACCGCTCCCGCGCCGGGCGACTGAAACCGGACGGCGTTCCCTTCCGCATTCGGGGCACCGGCCCTTGCCCTTTTATTGCAGTTGTTTATACTGAACGACTTATTTTGGGTGCGCAGACAGGCGGAGCATGACGGTGAACGCCTGCCAGACGCCCGACGGCACAGGACGGTGAGGGGGCGGTTGGATTCGGTCGCCCTCACGACTTCAGCACCGAGGAACCAGAGCTTGGACATTGCCGAAACCATCGAACGCCTCGTGACGCAGGATGGATTCGAGTTTGTCGTTTGTGAGATGAAAGGAGCCGGCCGGCGGCGTCTGCTGCGCGTCGTGGTGGACCACCCCAACGGCGTTACACTCGACCAGTGCGCGGCGCTCAGTCGGCGGATCGGCGAACATCTCGATGCCCTGGATGCGGTGCCTACGGCCTACACGCTGGAAGTTTCCTCACCCGGTGTTGAACGGGAGTTGTACCGGTTGGCCGACTACCAACGGTTTACCGGTCATCGCGTGCGGCTGCGGACGACGGTGGCGCGCAACGGCAGGCGGCTGTTTCGCGGGCGGATTGGTGCCGTCCGGACCGGAGAGGGACCGGTCATTGTCCTGTGCGATGAGACGGGCGCGGAAACACCCATTGCGCTTTCCGACATTGCGCAGGCCCAACTCGAAGTCACGGCAGAAGACCTCTTTCGCGTGGCGGAAGAAAAACGCGCGGCGCGTGAACGGGAACGCGGAAGGGAAGCGGCGGATACCAGACCGTAGCGGTGTCCAGACGGAGGCAAGCAAGCTATGTCCATACTGTCAGAGCAGATTCAGGCTATCAGCCGGGACAAAAACATTGACCCGCGCACCATCATCGAGGCCCTTCAGGATGCGGTGACGGCCGCGGCCCGGCGGCACTTCAAGTCGAATGAAAACCTCGTGGCCATTTACAGCGAGGAAAGCCACCGCATGGAACTTTATGCGGCCAAGCGCGTGACCGATGTCGTCGTCTCCCCGGAAACGGAAGTCTCGCTGGAGGAAGCCCTCCAGGCGGACGAAACGGCTGAAATTGGCGACGTGCTCTACGAACCACGGCAGGACCGCTTCGAGGAACTCGGCCGCATCGCCGCGCAGACGGCCAAACAAATCATCGTCCAGAAGGTTCGGGAAGCCGAACGCGAAAACATCTACAACGAATACATCGGGCGCGTGGGGGAGATTGTCCACGGCGTCGTCAAACGCTTTGAGCGGGGCAATATCATTCTCGACATCGGGCGCACGGAAGCCCTGCTTCCCCGCTCCGAACAGTCGCCGGCGGAAAACTTCAGCCAGAACGACCGGGTGCGCGTCGTCATCACCCAGGTGACGAAAGATGCCAAGGGGCCGCAGGTTCACGTTTCGCGCACCAGTCCCGAACTGCTCAAGCGGCTGTTCGAGATGGAAGTCCCTGAAATCTACGATGGAACCGTGACCATCAAGGCGGCGGCGCGGGAACCCGGCGAGCGGGCGAAGGTAGGCGTGGCCTCGAATGACCCGGACGTGGACCCGGTGGGTGCCTGTGTCGGGATGAAGGGTTCGCGCGTGCAGGCTGTCATCCGGGAACTGCGCGGCGAAAAGATTGACATCATTCCGTGGTCGGAAGACCCGGTGGTGTTTGCCGCCAATGCGCTGTCCCCGGCCAAGGTGAGCCGCGTCCAGATTACCGATTTCACCAACCAGCGCCTCGAAGTCATTGTTGAGGAATCACAGCTCAGTCTGGCCATCGGCAAACGGGGGCAGAACGTCCGGCTGGCCTCGAAACTGGTGGGGTGGAACATTGACATCCGCAGCGATGCGGAAATGAAACGCGAAGTGGCCAGCCAGTTCCAGTCCCTGCTCTCACGGCCGGACGTTCCGCTGACCGATTTGACGACCCTCAATCCGGCCTATGCCCAGTATTTGCAGAAAGCCGGGATTGCCACCCTCGAAGAGTTGGCCGATGCCAATCTCAACGATGTGGCCAGTATCCTGGACATCAGCTTCGATGAAGCTGTGGCGCTGATTGAGCAGGCCAGACAACTCCTGCCGCCGCCTGATACAGACGAAACCTCCGCATCTGAATCCACATCTGAAACGGCGGAAGTGGAAGCAGCACCAGAGCATGAAGCCGGGGCGGAAGCGACGCCGGAGGGCACGGCCGATGTGTCCCTCCAGTCCGCGGCCACCGCTGACGCACCAACCTCAACGGACACTACCGCTGCTCCGGCCGCAGCGGCGCCGGGCCATCCGGCGACAGACGCCATCGCGCCAGAGGGTGAGCCGGAGCCTCAGCCGGGCGCCTGAGTCTCCGCGGCCGGCGGACTGGAACCAGTGTTGGAAAGGGAGGGTAGGGAACGCGCATGACGACGAAAATCAGGATTTACGAGCTCGCCAAGGAACTCAAGGTGGACAGCAAGCGGATCATCGAAGACCTTCAGCGGATTGGCGTCAGTGGCGGCTATGTCCCGTCCAGCAGCATTGATCAGGCGGTTGCCAACCGGATACGTGAACGCTACAACCCCAACCGTGCCTCCACGGACACCCCCCTTCAGCCAACCCGCAAGCTCGTCAAGCTGCCGTCAGGAACCATTCTGCCCAACGTCCCACCGCCCTCCGTCCCCACCACCGAGCCAACCAGCCCGACGCTCTCCCAACCGGCCACCGGCGCTACCAGCGTCCGGCTCATCAAGCATGGACCCGAAGCAGGTTTGCCAATGGAGAGCCAGGCACGCGAAGCCGCGTCGGCGGCCTCACCCGCGAAATCACTGTCTGTTTCGCCGGTGAAGACCCCGGCTTCAGAGTCCACGCTGCGCGTCGTCACGCTTTCCCCGCCGCCAGCGGAGCCAAAACCGGTGGGTGACATGGCCCCCGGTGAGACACCACCGGCAGCGACCAAAACGGCAGAAATGAAAGCCACGGGGCCGAAACCCGCGCCAACCACGAGCATCACCACCATTGCCGTGGCGGCGCCGTCAGCCCCGGTCCAGCCGCCCAATGGCGGCAGCACGGCAGCGAAGCCGGTACCACCAGCCATACCGAACCAGCCGGTGATTCGGCATTTTACCGTTCCGACGTCGCGGCAGGTGCCTCCGCCACGCCTACCGGCGGCCGAGCACCCGGCGCACGCCGAGCGGACCGGCGGACCGCCCCGTTCCCTGGAGGCGCGCCCGGACTCCCGCGACAGTCGCGTGGCGCGTCCGCCCATCAACCGCACGCCCACCACGGTGGACATCACGGCGCCACCGACGACACGCACCACGTATGTTCCACCATCCCCTGCGCAGGACCGCGCACGGGGTGGACGCGGACGGCGCGGACCCAAAGGGCGCACCGAGCCCCTCCGCGGACGTGACTTTGAAAAGAGCCTGAACCGTCCCGATCGCTTTACGGCGCCCCCCCCCAAACTCAAGCCCGTTTTTACGGAACTCAAACCGGTTACGGTGGTTGAGGGCACAACCCTCAAGGAATTGGCGGAGAAAATAGACGTCAAGCCCAAAGATATTGTGGCCATCCTGCTCACCAAAGGCATCATGGCCACCATTAACCAGACCCTTTCCGAAGAGGCCATGCGCGAGGTCGCCCGTGAGTTCGGCTATGAGGTTACGGTGCGCAGCCTCGAAGAAATCATCAATGACCAGCAGGATACGTTGGCCATCGAGACGGACGCCCTCGATGACATCGAGCCGCGTGCGCCGGTGGTGGCCGTTATGGGCCACGTTGACCACGGCAAGACCAGCCTGCTGGATGCCATCCGCAATACACGGGTCGCGGCGGGTGAAGCCGGGGGGATTACCCAGCACATCGGGGCGTACAGCGTCGAAGTTCCCGACCCGGACAATCGGGAAAAACTGCGCCGCATCGTCTTTCTGGACACGCCCGGTCACGAAGCCTTCACGATGATGCGGGCGCGCGGGGCCAAAGGTGCGGATGTGGCCGTCATTGTCGTGGCGGCAGACGATGGCGTGATGCCCCAGACCATCGAAGCCATTGATCATGCCCGGGCCGCCAAAGTGCCCATCGTCGTGGCCATCAACAAGATTGACAAACCCCAGGCCAACGTCGAGCGCGTCAAAAAAGAACTGTCCGACATCGGTCTCATCTGTGAGGAATGGGGCGGCGACACCGTCATGGTCGAGATTTCCGCCAAGCACCGGCGCAACCTTGACGCCCTGCTCGAAATGATCCTGCTCACAAGCGACATCCTGGACCTCAAAGCCCCCACCAAACGGCTGGCCTCGGGCGTCGTCCTCGAAGCGCGGCTCGACAAAGGGCGCGGTCCCGTCGCCTCGGTGCTGGTTCAGCAGGGGACGCTCAAGGTGGGCGATCCGTTCATCGTGGGCCTGCACTTCGGGCGTGTCCGCGCCCTGATTGATGATCGCGGCCGGTCGGTGACGGAAGCCGGACCTTCGGTTCCGGTTGAAGTCCTCGGCCTGGAGGGCGTCCCCAAAGCCGGCGACCTGTTCCAGGTGGTGGACGATGCCGCGCGGGCCCAGGAACTGGCCAACTACCGGCAGTCCAAAGCGCGCATGGCGCAGTTGATGAGCAGTGCGGCGCGCGGGCTGGAAGACATGTACCAGCAGATGAAGAGCGGACAGCTCAAGGAACTGCTTGTCATCCTCAAGGCCGACGTGCAGGGGTCAGTTGAAGCCCTGCGCGAAACGCTCCAGAAGCTTTCGAGTGAAAAAGTCAGCATCCGCGTCATTCGGGCGGATGTGGGCGCCATCACGGAATCGGATGTCATGCTGGCGTCGGCCTCGAACGACATGTCGCACGTCTGCATCATCATCGGCTTCAACGTCCGGCCGGCGCCGCGCGTGGCCGAGCTGGCCAAGCAGGAGCGGGTGGACATCCGCCTGCACAGCGTCATCTACAAAGTCGAAGAAGAAGTGCGCAAAGCCATGATCGGCATGCTCGATCCGCTTACCAAGGAAGTCGAGCTTGGGCGGGCGGAAGTGCGCAAGGTGGTGAAAGTTCCCAAAGTGGGCAACGTGGCCGGCTGTTTCGTGCTGGAGGGGCTGGTCAAACGTGCCGCCAAAGCGCGTCTGGTCCGGGATTCGGTCGTGGTCTATGAGGGTGAAATTGCCTCGCTGCGCCGGTTCAAGGACGATGTCGCGGAGGTCAAGTCCGGGTTCGAGTGCGGCATTGGACTCGACCGTTTTTCGGACATCAAGGAAGGGGACATCATCGAGTGTTACACCGTCGAAAAATACGCCGCCATGGAGCTGTAATCTAAGGAGTCACCCACCCACGATGCGACGCCGCGCAAGCCAGCCTGCGAGACCGGGGAACCACCGCCGCGAACGCCTGTGCGAAGCTTTCCGCCTGGAGATCAACGAGATCGTGCGCTTTGAGCTGGACGATGAGCGCGTAGACCCGGTGATCGTGCACCACGTCGCCCTCAATGCCGCCGGGACCGCCGCGCGCGTCTATGTCAGCAGTGACGGAGGCCGGGAGACAAACCTGGCGGTGACGGTGCGCGCCCTGAATGAGGCCACGGACTTCATCCGGCAGGCCCTGGGGCAGCACCTGGGTCTGCACCGGGTGCCGACCCTGCATTTCGTACTCGACAAAACCCTGCTTTCCGCTTCCCGGATTGAGGCCATTCTGGACGAGGAGCGTTCCCGTCTGGACGCCGCCGATGCCCTGCCCGCGGCCGATGCCCCCAGCCCCTGACCGCCGTGGGTGCGCTCTGGCGCGGGTTGTCTTGGTTGGATTCCCTATGTACGGAGTTGAAGCCCTATGCTCAGTCAGGTGGTCGAACTCATCGAGTCGAAGCACCGCTTTCTGATCACCGGTCATGCCCGTCCCGACGGTGACAGCACTGGTTCCTCACTGGCACTTTACTGGGGGCTACGCGCGCTGCACAAAGATGTCGTCGTGGTGATGCGCGACCCGATTCCACCGGCCTATCAGGAGTTACCCGGCGCAGGGGAAGTGCAGGTTCGCCCGGCGATTGACGAACCATACGACGCTGCATTTGTCATCGAATGCAGTGATCTGGACCGTCCGGGTCTGCCGGGGCTCGAAAAACAGTTCATCGTCAACATTGACCACCACACCACGACCGCACTGTTCGGGCATATCAACTGGATTGACGCCACGGCCGCCGCCGTGGGCGAAATGATGTACAACCTCTGCAAGGCCCTGGGCGTCAACATCAACCAACCGATTGCCGAGTGCGTCTATGCAGCACTGCTGTCGGACACCGGCTCGTTCCACTACGCCAACACCACCGAACGCACCTTCAAAATTGCCTCCGAGCTGGTACGGCGCGGGGCGCGTCCGGCGCATGTGGCCCGCGCGCTGTACGAGTCCCACTCGTTCGGCAAAATCAAACTGCTGGGCAGTGTCCTGTCAACGCTGCAACGGGACGAAAGCGGGCGGGTGGCCTGGGTGACGATGACCCGTGAGATGATGGAAGCCGCCGATGCCACCGAAGATGACCTCGAAGGCATTGTCAATCACCCGCTTTCCATCCGGGATGTCGAAGCCGCCGTGTTCTTCAAGGAAATTCATCCGGGACAGTTCCGCATCAGCCTGCGCTCCAAAGGCAACGTGGATGTGTCGAAAATTGCGGAACGTTTCGGCGGCGGCGGACACAAATATGCTTCCGGGTGCACTGTCATCGGCACCCAGGACAGCGTTGCGGACCGCGTTTTATCTTCGTTGCAGTCGGCGCTTGGGACGGCCTCCCGAGCCGCCGACTGAGGTCTTTGCCCCACACCATGATGCCAACCTCTGACGCTCCACCCCTTGATCCGAAGCAGCCGCCGGTTGCCACCCTCGCTCCGGTCTCCCTGCCGCGACAGGTTGTGGTCTGCCTGGCGGCCTGGCTGGTGCCCGGACTGGGGCACGGCCTGCTGGGACGCTACGGGCGCGCCGTGCTCATCGGCGGCAGCATCTACACGATGGTCGTGCTGGGACTGTGGATGCGCGGACACCTCTACTCCCCCTTTGACCCGGACGAACTGCTCGGACTGCGGGATGTCCTGTCGAAGGTCTGCCTCCTCGGCCAGATGGGTATCGGTGTCCTTCAGCCAATACTGCGGGGGCTTGGCTTTGGCGTCAGCTTTGAGTTCAAAGCCGCAACCTACGAATACGGCACGTATTTTCTTGTCGTCGCCGGACTGCTCAACTACCTGGTGATGTTCGATGTGTTTGACATTGCCAAAGGTCGCAAAGCCTGATGGTCGCTGACCGGCGCGGAACTGAAACCATGCACTTTCTCGTCATGACGGCCTTTGCGGCGCTTACCTCCACGGTCCTGGCCGCCATCACCAACGAAGCCGAAACCACCCGTGAGCGATGTCTGTATGGCCTCAAAACATTCGGCGCTTTTGTCGGCGTCGGGCTGGTCATCAGTTGGCTTTTTTACTTCATTCCCTGAGCGGCGTCTGACCCTGTGGACGGAGCAACGGTCGCCGGTGACGCTGGTCCAGGCGCGAATGAAACCGATGGAGTCTGGCGGTGCACGATTGGTATCAGGACAAGCTGCGTGAAGAATGTGGGGTGTTCGGCATCTGGGGGCATCCCGAAGCGGCCCGGCTCACCTACCTGGGTCTCTATTCCCTGCAGCACCGCGGGCAGGAATCCGTCGGCATCGTGACGAGTGACGGACAGCGCCTGCATGCCGTACGCGGCATGGGTGAAGTCAATGAAATCTTCACCGAGCCGGTCCTGGACAGGCTGCCCGGCCACTGCGCCATCGGGCACGTCCGGTACTCGACCGCCGGAGAAGTCAGCCTCAACGAAGCCCAGCCGTTCTCCATCAAATGCCACCGGGGTGAACTGGCGATCTGTCACAACGGGAACTTCCCCTTTGCAGAGGCCATGCGCGCCGAACTGGAGCGGGAAGGTGCGATTTTTTCCTCGACCAGCGATACCGAAGTCGTCCTGCACAAACTCGCCCGGTCACGCCAGCCGCACCTTCAGCAGGCGATTGCCGATGTTTTCCGGGAACTCGAAGGTGCGTACTCCATTCTCATCCTCACACCGGACAGCCTGTTTGTCGTGCGCGACCCGCGTGGTTTCCGCCCGCTGTGCCTGGGCGAGCTGGACGGAGCGACGGTGGTGGCCTCGGAAACCTGTGCCTTTGACCTCATCGGCGCGACCTACATCCGCGACATTGCGCCGGGCGAAATTCTGGCCGTCAACCGGGAAGGCGTGCAGGCCGAATATCCGCTGCCGCCCCAGACGCCGGCCTTCTGCATTTTCGAGCACGTGTATTTTGCGCGCCCGGACAGCCGCATCTACGGGCGTAGCGTCAACAAAAGCCGCCACAAAATGGGCAAGCAACTGGCCCGGGAACAGCCCGTCGAAGCCGACATCGTCGTTCCGGTCCCGGACTCCGGTGTAGCCGCCGCGATTGGCTATGCGGCGCAGTCGGGCATCAACTTCCGGTTCGGACTCGTACGCAACCACTACATCGGCCGCACCTTCATCGAGCCGACGCAGTCCATCCGCAACTTTGGCGTCAAGGTCAAACTCAATCCCGTGCGCGATCTGATTGAGGGGCGGCGCGTCGTCCTGGTGGATGACTCGCTGGTGCGCGGCACGACCAGCCGGAAGATTGTCGAGATGCTCCGCCAGACCGGGGCGCGGGAAGTCCACCTGCGGATAAGCTGTCCGCCGACCATTTCCCCCTGCTACTACGGTGTGGACACACCCTCCACGGCGGAGCTGATTGCCGCCAACCAGTCCACGGAAGCCATCCGGCAATACATCAATGCCGACAGCCTGGGCTACCTGAGCCACGAAGGGTTGCTGGCCGCCTGTGGCGCGGATGAGGGGCTCCAGTTCTGTACGGCCTGCTATACCGGCAAGTATCCGCTGCCCGTCCCGCTGCGGGCGGTCGGGCGTAGCCACCGGGCGTAGCCACCGGGCGTAGCCGTTGGGTATGGTGGTGGGCCCTTGCCACGACCGACCGTGGCGGCGACGCCCCGGCCGTGCTGTCGCGGCTTCCGGCAGCATCGTTTTCTGGTGGAAAAGCCCTGGTGAATTATCTACTATCGCTTCCGCCAACGGGCAAAAGCCAACCGGAAGTGACATATCTCCTCACATCTGATGGTGCGCAGGTGCTGTGCGCCAATCCGAATCTCCAGTATCCGCGTTGCTACATGACGGTGGACGTATGATTGGTACGTACCTACTCCACTACAAGCTGCTCAAAAAAATCGGTGAAGGCGGGCAGGGTGAAGTTTACCAGGCAGAAGACACCCGGTTGCGACGCATCGTGGCCATCAAGATTCTGCCGGCCGAGCTGGTGGCGGATGAAAAAACCCGCAAGCGGTTTCTCCGCGAAGCCCAGCTCGCTTCGGCGCTTGACCACCCGAACATCTGCACGGTCTATGAAATCAACGAGGACCGTGGGCTGCATTTCATCGTCATGCAGTACCTCGAAGGCAAACGCCTCAAGCAGATGGTACGGGGGCGGGCGCTGGATATGGAAAGCACCCTCTCCATTGCTGTCCAACTGGCCGATGCGCTGGCCGCAGCGCATGAGCGGGGCGTCATTCACCGGGATGTCAAAGCCACCAACGTCATTGTCAATGAGCGTGGACAGGCCAAGATTCTCGATTTTGGCCTGGCGAAAGCCA
The DNA here is from genome assembly GCF_018304765.1 of Chloracidobacterium sp. N. NCBI lineage: Bacteria > Pseudomonadati > Acidobacteriota > Blastocatellia > Chloracidobacteriales > Chloracidobacteriaceae > Chloracidobacterium > Candidatus Chloracidobacterium aggregatum. The sequence continues at coordinate 698,570 of NZ_CP072642.1, read as the reverse complement.
CGGCCAAAAACATTGGCGATGAGTCCGTCATGGAGTTGACCCAGGCCGGTGTTCCCTTTGGCACGGCCGGTTACATGTCGCCGGAGCAGGCCCGTGGCGGCACGATTGATGCCCGTTCGGATGTGTTCTCGCTGGGCATCGTCATCTACGAAATGGCAGCCGGCCGCCTCCCATTTCAGGGCAAAAGCACGGTGGATGTCATGCACGCCATCATGCATGAGCCGCTCCCGCCGCTGTCGTCCATCAATCCGGCCGTTCCCGAACGGCTGCAAGGCATTCTCGAAAAGGCGACGGCCAAGGATGTGGCGGCCCGCTACCAGACGATGCGCGAGTTCCAGGCGGACCTCAAGCAGCTCCTGCGCGCCGTCCAGATGCAGACCGGGCAACCGCTGACCGACGACTCCCTGCTGCCCATGGTGGCTCCGCGCCACGAACGCAGCAACTGGCTCACGGGCGGCGTTGTGGGACGGCTCATCAGCCGGCTGCGCGGCACGGCTGACCGGACCCCCATCAGTCAGACAAACACCCCACCCTCCGTTCTGCCCAGTCGCCCCACCGGTTCACCCCAATCCGCTGAACCACCGCCCACCGAGAAAAAAACCGACGACATTGCCGACAAAGGTCATGCGCTCCGGGACTCGATGCCCAGTTCGTGGCGTACATCCGACAAACGTTCGATTGCCATTCTTCCCTTCCGCAACCTGAGCGGCGACCCCCAGACGGACTTTTACAGTTTTTCCCTTGCGGACAGCGTCATCACCGAACTGGCCGGTCTCAAGTCCATCGTCGTGCGTCCGTCAAGCTACATGGCGAAGTACCAGGGGCGTGACCTCGACCCGATCTACGTCGGCAACGAACTCCAGGTGGATGCCGTGATGACCAGCGCCTACGTCAAGTCGGGACAGCGCATGCGCGTCACGCCCCAGTTGATTGACGTTCACACCGGAGAAATCCTCTGGAGCGACAAGATTGACCTCGACGCCCAGGACATCATCACGTTGCAGGACACCCTGGCGCAGAAAATCTGTGAAGAACTGCGTGTCCGCATCAGCCAGACCGAGCAGGAGCGCATTGCCAAGCCCACGACCCGCAACGCGGAAGCCTTTGAGTATTACCTGCGTGGACGCAACCAGTTGCAGCGTTTCCGCCAGACGATGCTCAAGGATGATTTCAGCGCCGCGACCGAAATGTTTGAAAATGCGCTGGCCTGCGACCCCAACTTCGCCCTGGCCCATTCCGGCATGGGCCTGTGTTATGTCGAATATGTGCTGAAAGGCATTGGCGGGGCGCTGTATTTCGAGCGCGCAGCGGAACGCTTCCGGCAGGCGTTGGCGCTCGATGACTCGCTCATCGAGCCGCAGATCAACATGGTCTATTACTACCTGCTCAAGGGCGAGAAGGTACGCGCCCGCGAGCAGGTGCGGCGCATGCTGGCCATTGCGCCCAACGACCCGGCGGCGCACAACACGGCGGCCTACCTGCACCGGTGGGATGGGCTGTACGGGCCGGCTCTGGCCGAATACGAAGCATGTCTGCGGCTTGACCCAACGGATGTCGTGCGGGTGTCGTACAACCGCGCCCGCATTGCCCTTTACCAGGGTCACTACGAGGAAGCTCTGGAACATCTCGACGGGGCGCTGTTTATCGAACCCAACCATCCTTTTGCCACAATGGTGCTGGGACAGGTGCTCTACTACCAGGGGCGGCACGCAGAATCGGCGCGCACGTTCCGGGAACTGTTCGAGCGCAATCCCGACCTCCATGGCTTCCGTCCTATCTACGGGCTGGCCTTCGTCATCGAGGGGCAGCCTGACCGGGCGCGGGCGCTCATCAATGATGCCGTGCGTGAAATTGCCAATGCCGACGGCGATGCCGCCTACTGGCTGGCGACGCTCTACGCGGCGCTGGGCGATGACGAAGATGCGCTGTACTGGCTGCGCCGGGCCGTGGCGCTTGGCAACGAAAACTATCCCTGGTTTATTTCCAATCCCGACTGGGCGCGGCTGCGCGAAAACCCGGCGTTTCAGGCCATTATGGAACCCATCCGGCAAAGCTGGGAGCAACTGATGCAGCCGTTCATCAGTCCGCCGCCGTCGCCGCCACCATCGGCTGGCGACAATGTGATGGCCTAGGCGCATCCGGCGCCAGTCCTCTCCGCTTTCCTTGAAGCACTTGCGGGTTCTCTATCTGCTCGACTCCCTCAACCGTGGTGGCGTCGAAACGCTGGTGCTGTCCACCTGCCGGCGGGCCGGGGACGTTGGGATCAGCGCCTGCCTGGCCGGCTTTGGCGACGGCACGGCGGCCGCTGAGTTTCATGCACTGCCGCACGCCTTTTTCCGCCGGCGGCGCGCACCATTCGATCCCTTTCTGGCCGGCTGGCTGCGCGAACGCATCCGGGCCGAGGGCATCACCCTGATTCATGCCAACCAGGCCGTTGAAGCCCTCCATGCGTGGTGGGCGCGGCGCGGCCTGCCGGTCAAGCTCGTCCTGACGCTGCACAACCTCGAATATGACGCCAGAAATCTCCGGGCGCTGAACTTCCTGCTGCCCCGCCTCGATGCCGTATCGGTTGTGTCGCAGGCGGCCCACCGGTGGCATCTGACACAGGGACGGCTGCGCCTGACGCAGGCCCGACATGTCGCCGTAGTGCCCAATGGCGTCCCTGACCCGGGCGCAGGCCGGAGACAGTCCACGGTTTCCCAACCTGACGGCCCCACTCTGGGCCCCACTCTGGGGATGATTGCCAACTTCACGCCGGTCAAAGACCACGCCACGCTGTGCCGGGCGCTGCCGGAGGTGTTCGCCCGTCATCCGACGGCCCGGTGTCTTCTGGTGGGCGCGGCGCAGGATGCGCGCCGCGAGGCGGCGGCACGGGCATTGTGTGCGCGCGCCGGCATCCTTGACCGGGTGGACTTTTGCGGCAGTCGTCCGGCCGCCGAGGCCCTGCCTCAACTCGATGTGTTCATTCTGTCATCGTGCAGCGATACCTTCGGGCTGGCGCTGGTTGAAGCCATGCTCGCCGGGCTGCCGTGTGTCGCCTCGGACATTCCGGCGCTCCGGGAAGTTACCGCCGATGGCACCGCCGCCGCCCTTTTTCGCGCCGGGGACGCCGCCGATTGCGCGCGGGTACTGAACCACGTACTGGACGATGCGGACTACCGCCGGACGCTGGCCGCACGTGGACAAGCCCATGCCCACCGGCACTATAGTTTTGAGGCGTATCTTGCCCGGTTGCGCGATTTTTACGACGCGGTGCTGGCTGCATGAGGTGTGTGGTGGCCGCTGCTCCGGTCTTCGTGGCCGTTCCTTCCTATCGCCACGCCCGTTTCGTGGCCCAAGCCCTGCGCTCAATTGTCCGGCAGACCCAGCCCCCGACCAAACTGCTGGTCATTGATGACGCCTCGCCGGATGACTCACCGCACATCATCGCCCGAACGCTGGCCGATTGCCCGTTTCCATGTGAACTCATCGTCCACGAAACCAACCGGGGACTGTGCGCCACCCTCAACGAAGCCCTTGCCCACTGCGATGCGCCGTATTTTGCCTACCTTGGCTCGGATGATCTCTGGCTGCCCGATTTTCTCGCCACGCGCGTGACGATGTTGGAAACGCGCCCGACGGCCGTTCTGGCCTACGGCCATGCCCTGATTGTCAATGCCGATAACGACATCGTGGACGACACGCGCTGGTGGGCGCGCTATATGGATGGCGACGCCCGCGCCATGCTTCTGCGGGGCGGCGCTCCGGTCAGCGCCACGGTGCTGTACCGGACCAGCGCCCTGACCCAATTCGGCTGGAACGAACAGGCCCGCCTGGAAGATTATGAACTCTACCTCCGGCTGTGCCGGGTCGGAGGCTTTGCCCTGGATACGGACATCCGGGCCGCCTGGCGTCGCCACGGTCACAACACGAGCCGGAACGTGGAGTTTATGCTGGCTGAAACCCGTGTGGCTCAGGCCCGCACGGCCGACTGGCTGGAGCTGTCCGAAACTGAACGCCGCCGTGCTACAGCCGAACTCACCTGGACGTACGCTGAAGCTTTTGCCCGGGCCGGCGCGCGCCGGCGGGCCGCCGCGCTGGCGTGGGCAAGCTGGTCAGGTGCTCCCGACTGGCAGGCGCGGGGGAAAATGCTGGCGCGTCTGCTGCTCCCGACGCCAGTTGAACGGTGGCGTCAGGCCCGGCGGGCGCGCGCCATTGCACGGCGCTACGGCAAACTGACACTGGACGAAACCTCTGACTGACGTACTGCACAGACAAGGAGACCAAAACCATGTCGCACATCGAGTCTGGCCGGCGGTGGTGGGTAGCCGCCGTTCTGCTCATGGCAGGGATGGTGATGGGTGAACGTTGGGCATCCACTCGCCCGGTGACGGCGCAGGATGGACGCCGGACGTTTACCGATCTCCAGGACCGCGAAGCCCGCCGCCGGGCCGTTGAAGAACTCGGACGCTCCGGCGATGAGCGCCAGGTGACACCACTGGTGGAAGCCCTGCGGGGGGACCGTGACTTTCTCGTGCGCAGCGCGGCAGCGGAAGCCCTGGGCAATCTCAAAAGCGAACTGGGGCTGCCGGCGCTGGTGGCGGCACTCGATGACGTCAGCCCGGATGTGCGTGCAGCAGCCGCCCTTGCCCTGGCCCGGCTGGGCCGGCCGGAGGCGCTTCCCCCGTTGCGCCGGCGGCTGCAGGACGCCGAACCCCTCGTACGCAGTGCCGCCGCACAGGCGCTGGGCAAACTGGGTGATGCCCAGGCCCTGCCGGAACTGCTCAAGTGCCTGACCGACGGGGAGCCGGAAGTACGGACGAGCGCCGCCGAAGCGCTGGGGGCGCTGGGCCGCCGTGAGGCCGTCGAACCGCTGCTGCGTATGCTTGGCGATAGCAACCTGTATGTGCGCAGCCGCGCCGCCATGGCGCTCGGCATGCTGGGTGATCCGCGTGCCATTCCGGCCGTCAGCGAACTGCTGCTGGACAAGGAGCGCACCGTCCGCGCCAGCGCCGCCGAGGCACTGGGGCGCTTCCGCGACCGGCAGGCCGTCCTGCCCCTGCTCGAAGCCCTGCGCGACCGGGAAGCCGCCGTGCGCCAGAACGCAGCCTTCGCCTTGGGAAAAATTGGCGACGAGACGGCGGCCGACGGTCTCGTGGATGCCCTGCGGGACGAAGACGCGCGGGTGCGCGCCCGGGCGGTGGACGCTCTTGGCGCGCTGGCTGTCTCACGTACGCTTGACGCCATTGTGGACAGCCTGCGTGACGGCGATGCGCTTGTGCGCACGCTGGCGGTACAGGCGCTCGGCAACTTCAAGGATGACCGTGCCACCGAGGCTCTGGTGCAAACGCTGGCGGCGGACGATGCCCTTCTGCGCCGCCGCGCCGTTGAATCGCTGGCCAAAATCGGCGACGCCCGTACGCTTCCAGCCGTCCAGACGGCGCTGGGGGATGCCAACCCGGCCGTCCGGGCCAGCGCCGTTGTGGCTCTGCCCCGCATTGGCGGCAGCCAGGCCCTGCCGGCGCTGCTGACGGCGTTTCAGTCCGACGATGCCACCCTGTGGAGCACGGCTGCCTTTGCCCTCGCCCGGCTTGGCTCGGAAGAAGCCTTTGTGGGTGTCGTCGAAGCCGTCGGAAGGATGGCCTTTGACGACGTACTGAGCCGGCGCACAGCCATTGTCGGATTTTTCAACGCCCTGCCGGAAAGCCCACTCCGGCTTCAAGGACTGGTTGCGTCGCCCGACGCCCTGCGGCGGCGTGGGGCCCTGCTGGGGCTGATGGTTGTGACCGTTCCACCAGCCGCTACCGGTACGTTCTTGGAAGCTCTGGCTGACAGTGACCCGGAAGTACGGCGTGCGGCGCTGGCAGCGCTGGCGCGTACCGATCCAGCGCGTTTTGCTGAGGCAACTGCCCAACGGCTGGCCGCCGAACCCGACCCGGCCGTGCGCGTGGAGTGGCTTTCGCGGCTCACGGAGCCACGGGGAACACCTCCGGCGTTGGCCGAAACCCTGCGCGGACTGGCCCGGGAGGACGTTGCCCTGGAAGTCCGACAGGCGGCCGTTGCGGCGCTCGACCGGCTGCGGCTGCCACGGGTGATTCTGCCCGGTCCGTCCCGAACGCTTTCGGCAATTGCCGACGTTGCGCCACCGCCGGGGCCCGAACTGGACCCTTCCCTGACCAGCCCCTTGCCGCTGCCACCGCCACCACCGGACTCCCCGCGGCCGGCATCGGCAGCACCGCTGCCGACGGTAGCCGCCAATGAAGTGCCTTCCGCGCCGCCACCAGCGCCCCAGCCGGTGGCAACGGCTTCGGCCCCCCCACCTTCCCGCCCGATAGCTTCCACCACAGTCAGGGAAAGCGCCCCGCCCGGCCCGGCCCCGGGATTGGCCGGTTCACCGGAAACGGCGACGCCCCGCCCGGCCCCACGCGCAACGGCGGCGGGCAAGGCCGCGCCAACGGCCACTGCGGCCCGGCGGCTGCCCCTGCGCCGGTTGCCGGAAGCGCGAACGGCTCCCGTCTGGGTGTCGCCGGGACGCACCCTTCCGGCTGGAAGCCTCAGCGCGGATGACCGTGTGACCCGCAATGAAGCCCAGGTGATGGACTATCTGGAGCGACTCGTCGCCGCCCAACTGGCGTTTCGGATGGCTTCCGGCGGGCGTTTTGCCTCCCTGGCCGAGCTTCAGCAGCAGGAACGCGGTCTGGAAGCCCCTTTCGTTGACCAGGATTACGTTTTTGCCCTGTATGTGACCGAGGCAACGGGGTTCGGGCCGGCCGATTTCTTTGTTCTGGCAACGCCGCGTCTTGCGGGGCTGACGGGACGGCGGGCCTTTTACGTTGACGCCTCCGGCATCATCCGCAGCAGCGACGCCGGACAGCCATGGCTTCCGGCCGCCCGCCAGTGGGCACCCGTCCGCAGCCGGTCAGCGGGGTAGGCGCGCCGGAGCCGTCGCCGGGGCGGTTTCGGGACTGACCTGCTGCGTCCCCAACCACCAGCCGGCGACAAAAGAAAGCGTCATGAGCACGAGCACGCCCAGCGTGTACAGCATCCACTCGCGCCGGGAACGGGCGCGGCGGGCCTCGACGAGTTCGCGCAGCGGGTGATGCTCGCCGGTTGTCCGGTCGGCCGGGAAGCTGGGGACAATGCTCATTTCCCGGGTTCGCACGAGGCGTTCCTGAAGCGATGGCGGAGAAACGGCGATCTGGGGCGGCGCCGGCAGTGGTGGGTCAACGCAGACCACGAGCGCCGTAAAGTTGTCTTCGGCCCCACGCTCGTAGCAGTACCGGTGGATTTCGTCACACAGCCCGTCGGGATTGTCCACGAAGACAGTCATGAGCCGTTCCAGTTCATCGTTCGTGATGTGGCGGGTTACACCGTCCGTACAGAGCAGGAAACGTGACCCGACAGCCAGCGGGAAGGTCTGGGTCTCGACCTCGACTTCGGGCAGAACGCCCAGCGCCCGACTCACCTCATTTGCCTTGGGAAGCTGCTCGGCTTCCGCCGGGGACAACTCCCCCCGGCGGACGGCATCGTGGAGTGGCGTATGATCAACCGTCACCTGGGTCAACGTGCCGTCGGCAAAGTAATACAGCCGGCTGTCGCCGGCATGCGCCACACATGCGGTTTCGCCATCGAGGTGCAGCGCCACCAGCGTCGTGGCCATCCCGGCCAGATCGAGGTCATGGCGTGCCATCTCGAAGATGTCCCGGTTGGCGTAGTGAATGGCGCGTTCCAGGCGCACGAGGGGCGGGCGCTCGTCAGGCGCAATGAAGGTGTCACGGACGGTCTCGATGGCGGTCTGGCTCGCAATTTCGCCGCCGGTATTCCCGCCGACGCCATCACACACGACGAAAAGCCGGGCGCTGACTTCGGCCAGCGCCCGGTCCTGGTTGGACGTGCGTTGCAGCCCCCGGTCACAGATGCAGGCAAAGCGAACTGTCGAAGTCGCGGCCGAGGCCGTCGTTTCATGGGCCATAGCGCCGCTTACGCCTTCCGCCGGATGATGTGAAACCCGTAGTAGCTTTCGACCTTGTCAATGTTGCCCGGACTCAACCCCTGGGCGCACTTCTTGAAGTTCTCATCGAAAACGCCCTTCGGCGTGATTTCGTAGAAGCCGGGAAAAGCGTTGTATTTGCTGTCGTTCATCTTGAAGGGATCATCGCTGTACTGGATGACCAGCTTGTTGAAGTCGGCACAGTTGCGCGCCTCCTCGAAGACTTTTTCCCAGAGCCTGCGGGCTTCCTCTTTCGACCGGGTGACTTTGATCTGCGGGTTTTTGGCAGCGCCGCTCCCCTTGTAGGCGATCAGAATGTGCTGGACTTCCAGCGATTCCGGGACGGTTTCGGGCTTGACGGGAATAAGGTCTTTGGGATCACAGGGTTTGGGGACCGGTTTGGCGGGTGTGGCCACCTTGTCTTCGGTTTTCGGCGGCTCGGGCGGATTGCCGCCACAGGCCACACCAAGGGCCACACCAAACACCAGGCAGCCCAGTCGAACTGAACGCATAATCACCTCCGTAAAGTGGAACGACGAGCCAGAGGTAACAGCCGGCGCAATCCCATGCCGCGGAGCCAACCGGGGAAGCCGAACCCGGCCCCTGTAGCGTGGCCACAAGCGTGGGGCGGGCTGGAACACCCGCCCGGTTTCCCAACGAGTATGTCCGCAACCGCTGCCCTGACTCAAAACATCCTTGCGTTGCACGATTGTGACGAGAGACCCGGCGCGACGCAATGGGCACCAGCGGCCGGACGTGCCGGAACACCGTCCCTCCGCCAAACCCGGCCGGATCACCTCCCGGACAGGCTGCCCCAGGCATGCAAACCGGCTGTTGCAATGGTATTTCACGGAGTGGAGTGGCTTTTTCCCGGATTGGTCGTGGAACCGCGCCGTTTGACAGCCCTTGGGCAACGCCATTAGCATCGGCTGCTGTCAAGGAAGGAACCAGGACTATGCAGATTTACGACGTGACCGTTCCGGTTCACCCGCGGATGCCAGTCTATCCCGGCGACCCGCCCGTGGTGCTTGAACCCCGGGCGCAGATGTCCAAAGGCGATCCGGCCAACGTCTGTTACTGTGGCATGGGCACGCACACCGGCACCCATGTGGATGCTCCCTTTCACTTCATCGAAACCGGACGCAAACTGCACGAAATTCCGCTCAACATCATGGTCGGGCGGGTGCGGGTGGTGGAAGTCACGGCGCGGAAAATAGACGTTGACACGCTTTCGCGCCTGGACCTGGGTGAGCACATCCGGGTGCTGTTCAAAACCCGCAACTCCCAGCTCTGGCAGCAGGAAACCTTCAACCCGGACTACGTGTTCATCACGCCGGAGGCCGCCGCCAAGCTGGTGGCCGATGGCATCAAGCTGGTCGGCATTGACTACCTTTCCGTCGAGGAATACGGCAGCACGACCTTTGCCACCCACATCGAGCTGCTTTCCAACGGGGTGGTCATTCTGGAAGGACTGGACTTACGCGCTGTGGATGCCGGGGATTATGAGCTTATCTGTCTTCCCTTGAAGCTCATGGACAGCGACGGCGCACCGGCGCGTGTCATCCTGCGGGGCTGATTATGACCGCCCATGACCTGCTTCAGCAGTTTTTCACCCATCGCATCGTGGTCAGCCTGCGGGCGGCGACGGCCGAAATGGCGGTGCAATCGGCGCGTGCCGTCATCGCCGGTGGCATCCGTATCATCGAGGTTCCCTACCACACTCCCGGCGCGATGCGGGTCATCGGCGACATCCGGCATCAGTTCGCCGATGAAGTCACGGTGGGTATCGGGGATGTCCCGACCATCGAGGCGGCCGACCGCGCCATCAAGGCGAATGTCCAGTTTGCGACCCTGCCCTACGACAACCCGCCGGTGATGGATTTTTGCCGGAAACATCACGTGCTGGTCATTCCCGGCGGTGCCACTCCGCGCGAAGTGGCCCGGTTGGCCGAGCGGGGGCTGCAACTCGTGCGCGTGTTTCCCGTGGCTTCCTTCGGTGGGGCCGTCTATGTGGGGCAACTGCGCCGGACCATCCCCAATCTGCACCTGCTGGCCGCCGGAGGCATTGACCTGACCGGTGTGGCGGAATACCTCCAGGCTGGAGCGTCGGTGGTCACGGTCGGGAGTGGCCTGTTTTCACCTTCCACCGGCAACCAACCCGACCTCGAAACCCTCACCCAGCGCGCCCGGCAGCTTGCGGCGCTGTCCACATCTTCCCACCACTGAGCCTGTCTTCGCGCCCGGCCTTGCCACGCACCACGCCACACAGTATCAAGGCAATGTGTTATTCATCACATCCGGCCCGGTGTCGCCCTTTTTGAGGAGCTGTCTTTTATGAACTTTTCACTGTGCCACGTTTTTCCGTGGACGCATCGCTTCCGGCAAGCCCGCACTCTCTGGCGTTCTCTGCTCGCTGGAGGACTTCTTCTGACACTCATCCTTTCAAACTGGAATCTGGCGGAAGCCCAACGCACCCGGCGGCAGCCGGCACGGAAAGCGCCGGCAACAACAACGCCACCCGCCGGTCCCACCGCCACAACTGAAACCACGACGCCACGCCCGCTGGCGGAGTATTTTCCCGCCAACGCGCTGCTCTACGCCGAGTTTGAGCGCCTGCCAAATGCCATAGACGAAGTCCTCGCCGTGGAGAGCCTCAAGCAATTCCTGGCGGCGTCCGACTCCCCCCTGCCGATTGACCTGACACGCTATGACGAAGCCCTGGAAGCCTTTGGCTTTCCCGACAAAGCCACGCTCGCGGCAACGCGCATCGGATTTGGACTGATACTTTCCCCAAACCCGAAAAAATCCACGGTTGGCGGCTTGTTCCCCACACCCGAAGTCGAATTCGTCGTGGTGCTCATTGCGCCCGACAATGCTGCCGCCGCGCGCTTCGTGCAGCTTGGGGAGCAGTGGTTGCCGACGCTTGTGACGAATACCAGGCGGGTCAAGCCACTTCCGGGACGTGCCGGACGCTTCCGTACCACTACCTTTCCCGCGGCCAAAGCCACCGAATCGCTGGTCATGGCGCACAGCGGTCAGGTCGTTGCCGTCGGTTTCCGCCCGGTGATGACGCGCTGGCTCACCCAGATGGCCCAGCCCACCTTCAACCCCCTCGGTAAAGCCAGAGGCTTCGAGGACGTTCAGAAACAACTGACGGACAACCGGAACGGGATGGTCTATATCAACACGTCCACCATCGGCACGTATGTCCGCGACCTGTTTGCTGAACTGTTGAAGCCCTCTCCGTCGGGCAACCGGGTTTCCCGTGAGCAGGCCCGTGCGGAGGCGGAATTTGCAGCCAAAATCAGCCAACTCGTCACACAGTCCGGCATCGGTGCGGTGGATGGCACCGGCTTTGCCTACAGTGTGAAAGATGGACGGGTCACGCAGCGCATCGTCGTTGGACTCGACCGCGCCAGCGAGGGTCTTTTCCCGGCCTTTGCCGATGGCCCTCGCGTGAGCGGACGCGCGGCTGATTTCCTCCCGGACGACACCCAGATTTTTGCCACCCTGAGCGTCAACCCGACGCGCGTCTATGACACCCTGCGCCAGATGGCCGGGACGTTCAACGCCAGGTACGAAACCGACATCCAGGTGGCCGAACGCAAGTTTGGCGTCAACTTCCGCCAGGAAATCGCTGCTGCCCTGACTGGCGAAATCACCTTGGCCGTAGGCGGTCTGCAAGTCAGAGAGGTTGTCAATACCGGCACTACCCTGCCGTTCACAGACAACTTCCGGGTGGCCACCTTTGCCGTCAGCAACAATCCCCAGGCGCTGCGGGAGGCGTTTGCCAAAATTTTCTCGGCGGCAGCACGCAAGGCTGCCGACCGAAAGGCCTGGCAGGCCATTGCCAAACCGCCCGAAGGAACGCTACCGCGGCCCATTTTTGACCCCCGTGTGAAGACTTACGAAGGCGAAACCATCTGGCTGTTCGAGGGCAGCAATGAGGATGAAGAAAACGCCTTTGCCGTGTCGGTGGTTGCCAACGTGCTCGTTGCCGGCCGCACCAGCGACGTGAAATGGGTCATTGACAGCTACCGGCGCGGGCAAACCCTGGGCCGCTGGGAAGATTTCAACGTCGGCTTCGGGGCGCGTCCGGCCGACGCCATGGGCAGTGCGTATGTCTCCCAAGGGCTGTTGGCCCAGGCCCTGACCGAACTGCGCAACGAAACCCCCAAACGCTACCAGGTGTTTCTTGAAGGACTGACGCCATTTCCCGTCTTTACCCACATCGGACGTGAAGGGCGGGTGATCACCAATGTGGTGGATGTGTCCCTGCCCTATCTCGTCGGCATTGCCGGCGCCGGGTGGGGGGCAAGTTCGGCGGCCGATGAGCGCCGGGCCAACGAACAGGGCGTACGTGAGGTGCTGCGGGCCATCTACGAAGCCCAGATGGAATATGCGCGTGGTGCCGGTAAGGGCAACTACTCCGACAGCCTTCCGACACTGGCCAAACGCGCCGACGGCAGCCGCAACTTTGGCGAAGAAGTCGAACTCATGACCCGCCTGCCCTACCGTGGGTATGTGCTGGGCCCGATTGTGCTGCGCCCGGCCGGAGACGGCAAGCCAGCCGGTTTCTCGCTGACAGCCTTTCCAGCCGTCCGAACGGGACCAGACCGCACCGGCGACCAGACGTTTTACCTCGATGAAACGGGCACGCTGCGCTGCCTGCCGGTATCCGCCGGGGATGCCAATGCCGAAAGTCCGGGCTGCGATTCGTTTGCCCCTGCTGAATCTGCCCCAGATACTTCCAAGCTATGATGTCTCTGGTTACTGAACGCCGCTTCAGGCAGCGGCTGGAAGAACTCTCCATAGTGTGGCACGCGAATAACTACCAGCCGGCACTCGCCTGGGCTGCGGCCAGTGTGATGTGGGTGGCAGCCCCGGAGCGGGACATCGCGGCCATTCCGGGACAACTCGATGCTCTGGCCGATGCGCTGTGGGAGTGGGCCGAGGAGACCGGACAGCCCGAACCGCTTACCATCGAAGCCGTGGCCGAAGGCTTTGTGGCGCTTGGTTTTCGTGGCAACACGGAAAACTACGATGACCGGCGCAACAGCTTCCTCGAAGACGTGCTGACCCGCCGGGTGGGGATTCCCATTACCCTTTCCGTCGTTTTCATCGAACTGGCTGCCCGGTTTGGTCTGCGGTGCGAAGGCATCAACTTTCCGGGGCACTTTCTCGTGCGCTACAGCGGCCCCGATGGCGTCGGCTATCTCGATCCCTTCCACCAGTGCCGGTGGCTGGACAATGACGGCTTGCAGCAGTTGCTTCACCAAGTGCACGGGCCAGAGGTGGAACTGTGCGCCGAACACCTGAAAGTGGCCCAACCGGCCGACATGTTCCTGCGGATGCTCAACAACATCTACCGCATCAGCCTTGAAGCCAAGGACTGGACAACGGCCTTACGTGCGCGCCGCATGCAGTTCATCGTCTGCCCGGAGGACCCCTACATCCGGCGCGACATCGGGCTGCTGTACCTCCAGCTCGAACGCTGGAGTGAGGCCGTGATTTGGCTTGAAGAGCAGAAACAAAACACCAGCTCCGAAACCCAGCACCGCATCCTTGAAGCACATATCAACGAAGCCAAACGGGAATTGGCCCGGTGGAACTAGGCGCAAAGCCGATGGCGGTCCGGTTTACTTTGGGCGCGCCAGCCGCGCTCCACGCACGAGGCCACGCCCGGCGGCCTCAATGGTGAGGCCCAGCCAGGTTTCAGCCTCCGGCAGGGGCAGTTGGCGAATGCCGGCGGCAGCCGTGTCCACCTCGGAAGCGGCGCTTCCCAGATAGACGGCCGTTGCATAGGCCCGGGTTCTTCCCCGGACGGTATCCGTCGTCTCCGCTGTACGGGTTGCCATTTCCTGCGCCGTACGCCGCCAGGCATCAGCCGATGGCGGCTGTTTGACAAGATCACGCATGGCGCGCGCCATGCGCTCCTTCACTCCGGGCGCATCTTCCGGCTCACCTTCCCCAATGACCAGCAGTTCACCAAGCTGCAACGCCGGGCTGAACTGCACCCGGAACACTTCCCGGTCCGAAGCGTCGGACTTCAGGCGGTCGTTCAGCCAGGCCGCCAACACATTCCACCGGTGGTCAGCCTCGCGTCCGCCCGGTGTCCCCAGTGCGCAGGCTACGATGTCGCGCGTTCCGGTGGTGACTTCCTGGACGATGGGAGACGCCGCCGGTTGCGCGACACGCGCCTTGAGGGACGTGTCGGTTTCGCGGCGCATAAAGCCCTCGGTGATGTCGCGCGTCACCAGTGCTGAGCCTTGCGTGCCGCCGACGATGACCAGAATCGGCAACTGGCGCTGTACGGTTGTGGCATACCACCGCTGCACGGCGCTTTCGTCAAGGTTGCGTACCGTGCCGTTGACGCCCAGCGCCGGGAAACCATAGGGGTGCGACGGCAGCAGACTCTTTCTGGCCAGCCAGACGGCCAACTCCAGAGGACGAGCCGCTTTCTGCTCAGCCAGCAGCCGTTCCCGCTCGGTCTTGACGCCAGCCGCCTCAAAAGCCGGCCGCTCCACAAGTGCCACCAGCCGGCGCAGGGCGGCTTCGGCATGACGCGCCAGCACACACAGCTCAAAACCAAAGAAATCGCGCTCGTTGACGATGTGCAAGCGGCCGCCAAGGCGCTCCAGTTCATCCAGGATGCCGTCCGGCATCTGTTTTGCCGTGTAGCGCCGCATGACGCGCAGCATAAGTTCGGTTATCCCGGCAGTCCGCTCATCTTCAATGAAGCGCCCGCCCTGAAAATACAGCCCGATGGACACCAGCGGGTTGGATGGATCAGGACGCACGAGCACACGCGGGCCGCGCAGGGTCACATATTCACGTACCGGTTCGGCGGGCAGGATGACAGGCAACCCGCTTTCCTTCGCCTTTGGCGGAGCCTTGCTGGGCACGACCACTGTTTCCGGGGCATCGGTTGTCTCACCGGCCGGGATGTCCGCCGCCAGCGTTCCCGGCACGAGCAGCCCGACGGTCTCGAAAAACTTTTCCGGCGTAAACGTACGCAGCGGTGCGGTGACGGCTTCGTACTCGTGGACGACCAGCCGGGAGGCGACAAGATGCCTGGCGGCGACGGCACGCACCTGCTCGGCGTCAAGTTCACCGATGCGGTCGAGGTCATCCAGCCAGGCCACCAACCCGGAAGTGGATTCAACCCGGGCGAGCTGCTGCGCCCAGTCGCCAAGGCGGTCGCCGTCCAGGGCGCGTTCGAGTTCAAGCTGCGCCCGCGCCCGCTGAAGTTCGCCGTTTGAGAGGCGCTCCCGGCGCAACCGCTCGATGGCTTCAAGCGTCAGCGCCTCGGCCCGGTCAAGGCGCTCCGGCTGCACGTTGAGACCCACGCAGAAGGTTGCGCCCTGCGGCATGGCTTCGAGGTGCGTCTGGATTTCAGAAGCAATCTGGCGGTTTTCAATCAAGGCATCCTGGAGCCGGGAACGCACGCCAAGCGCCAGAGCCGCGCGGATGATGTCCAACGCTGCGCGCTCCTCATCCCGCAGAGTCGGCAGGACGTAGCCCAGGTGAACCCAGGTGTGGTTTTGCGGGCCGCGGTCGGCGCGGTACTGCCGGCCGGTCAATGTCCGGGGCGTGGCGGCTGCCGCCGCTTCCGGCTTCCAGCCGGCATTGACCTCAGCGACGACGCGCAACGTCTCGGCCAGATTGAGGTTCCCGGTCACGGCCAGCACCGTCCGGCGGGGCGACATGTGCGCCGTGTGAAACGCGCGGGCCGTTTCCAGGCTGATGGCTTTGAAGTGGGCTTCTGTGTCGGGGACACCCGATTGGCGTCCGGCAGCCAGCGCCAGCCAGGCCGACCGGGACAGATGGCCGCTATGCAGGCGACTTTCCAGATGATGGCGCGCGGCCTGTACCTGCCCTTTCTGAAGCTGCCCTTCGGAAAACTCCAGACGTGCCAGCGCGCGCAGCAGCACGCCGGCCGCAGTTGCCAGATGCTTTGCTGGCGCGGTGATGGTCAGGGTGGCCCCGTGTGCCTCGACGACGGTTTCAACCGTAGCGCCAATGGCGGCCAGTTCGGCTGCATCGGCTTCTGCCAGCAGCCCATGCGCGACAACCCACGCCACACCGGATGCAGTCTCCGGTTCGTCAGCGTCACCAAAACCAAGCCGCGCCGCAACGGCCACCAGTTCCGTGCTGTACCGTTCACCACAGACCAGACGCAACCCGTTGCTGAACCGAATCAGCGTCAGCACACCGCGCTGGGTCTGCTCCACGAGTCCGCGAATGGGGGACGGCTTGGCCGGCGCCGGGGCTGGCGATGTCACCGGCGGAGACGTTCGGCGGCGGGTCTGACCGGCCACCGGCTCACCCATTGCCCAACCGACGAGGAGCAACAACAGCCAGACACAACGTACGTACGACATAGGCAACCTTCCAAACCCGTCCGGCGTGTCCCCGGACTGGTGTCGGGTCTGTGACCGTAGTCCGTTCCGTGCCCGGGCGGCAAGTTGCTGCCGGCCTGATACATCGGAGCAGAGATAATGGCATCTGACGGCACAGTGAAAAAAGCCGTTGCCTAGCCGAACCGTCCGGCGAGGTAATCCTCGGTTTGTTTTTGGGATGGTGCGTTGAAAAGCACTTCGGTGGGTCCGAACTCGACCAGTTCACCCAGATACATAAAGGCGGTGAACTCGGCCACCCGCGCCGCCTGCTGCAGGTTGTGGGTGACGATAAGCGTGGTGACGTGCACCTTGAGGTTGCGCAGCAGTTCCTCGATGCTGGCCGTGGCCAGCGGGTCCAGGGCGGAAGTCGGTTCATCGAACAGCAACAGTTCCGGCTCAACGGCCAGCGCACGGGCGATACACAGGCGTTGCTGCTGCCCGCCGGAAAGCGCGTAGGCGGAGTCCTTCAACCGATCCTTGACTTCATCCCACAGGGCGGCATCCCGCAGGGCGCGTTCAACCCGTGCTTCCAGTTCGGCGGTCTGGCGGATGCCGCGCAGGCGCAGCCCGTAGGCGACATTTTCAAAGACCGACTTCGGAAAGGGATTCGGCTTCTGGAAGACCATGCCGATGCGCGACCGCACCAGAATGGGATCGGTTTCCGGGGCGAGCAGGTTGATGTCGTCAGGATAGAGGCGGATTTCGCCCTGGTAGCGATGCCCCGGATAGAGATCATGCATCCGGTTGAAGCAGCGCAGCAGGGTGCTTTTGCCACACCCTGAAGGGCCGATGAGGGCGGTTGCGCGCCGGGCGTGCACCGGCAGGTTGACTTCCCGCAGGGCGGCCTTGTCTCCGTAGAAGAAGCTCAGGTTGCGGGTTTCGGCCTTGAGAACGTGGGATGGTTCATGGCTGTTGGCCGGCTGTCTTTGGACGCTGTTGTTCATAGGCCGGAAAACCTCCCACGCTACCAGAGTTGCTGCCGGCGCAGGCGATAGCGCAGCCAGACCGCCGTGGCATTCATCACCGCTGTCAGAAAGGTCAGCACCAGCGCCGCCGCCGCCGCATTGGGGCGAAAAGCCGGATTGGGGCGGGAAGTCCAGTCAAAGGTCACAATCGGCAGCGCCGTAAACGGCGCCCACAGCCAGTCAAACGACAGAAACGGCGCTTCGGGCGAGAACGGTGCAGGTGGCAGAAAGGCAATGAAGGTCACGGCCCCAATCGTCACCAGCGGGGCGGTTTCGCCGATGGCCCGCGCCAGGCCAATGATGATGCCGGTCAGAATGCCGGGAAGCGCCGCCGGCAGGACGTGCTGCCACACCGTCTGCCAGCGGGTTGCGCCGACGGCGTAGGACGCTTCCCGGATGGACTGGGGCACCGTGCGGATGGCCTCGCGCGTGGCCACGACAACAATCGGCAAGATGAGCAGCCCCAGCGTCAGGCCGGCCGTCAGGATGCTCGCGCCCAGCCCCAGCAGGCGGACGAAAAGCCCCAGCGCCAGCAAGCCATAGACAATCGAAGGCACACCGGCCAGATTGACAATGTTGACTTCAATCAGCGTGGTGAGGCGGCCCGGGCGGGCGTACTCTTCGAGATAGACCCCGGCCGCCACGCCAAGCGGAAGGGCCACGGCTGCCGTCACCGCCATGACCACCAGCGTCCCGACCCAGGCGGCCAGAATCCCGGCCTGTGCCGCCCGGCGGGAAGCAAAGGTCAGAAAGAAATCCGGCTGCAAACGCTCCCACCCCGTCTGGAGCACACCGGCAAACAGGGACAGAAACACCACCGCCAGCAGTCCCAGCAACGCCCAGGCCCCCAGCACAAAGCCCCGTTCGAGCTGCCTGGCCCACCGGATGCGCGCCGCGGCGCGGTCCCCCAGGCGGCCAATCGTTGCCGGGTTCGTCATAGGACACACCCCTGAACACGCTGCCGGCGGCGGACCCAGTCCGCCGCCAGGTTGAACACCAGCGTCAGGATGAACAACACCAGCGCCGCTGCAAAAATCGTCCGGTAGCCCAGACTGCCGTAGGGCACATCCCCCTTGGACACCTGGACGATGTAGGTCGTGACGGTCGCCGCCGGTTCGAGTGGGTTGAACGTCAGGCGCGGCTGCTGTCCGGCCGCAATCGCCACGATCATCGTTTCGCCGATGGCGCGGGAGACACCCAGAACGTACGACGCCGCCACGCCCGAAAACGCCGCCGGCAGCACCACCTGCCAGGCGGCTTGCAGGCGTGTCGCACCCAGAGCGTAAGCGCCTTCGCGCAGGCTCATCGGGACGGCCCGCAGGGCGTCTTCGCTGAGCGAGGCCACGTAGGGCACGATCATCACGCCCATGACCAGCCCGGCCGAGAGCAGATTGAAGCCAGGCAGCGCCGGCCACAGCTTTTGCAGCAGCGGAGTGACGGTGTAGAGCGCAAAGTACCCGAACACCACCGTCGGCACGCCAGCCAGCAGTTCAAGGATGGGCTTGACGCTTTCCCGGAAGCGTCCCGTGGCAAATTCCGACAGATACAGGGCCAGCCACGTGCCACAGGGAATGGCAACAGCCAGCGCCACGGCGGAACTGGTGATGGTTCCCGACAGCAGAACGCCAATGCCAAAGCGCGGCTCGGCAAAAAGCGGCGTCCATTGCGTGTCGGTGAGAAAGCTGCGCCAGGAAACCACCCTGAAAAACGGCAGCGACTCGCCAATCAGCACAGCGGCGATGCCCAGTGTCGTCAGTACGGCCACCAGCGCCGCACCGGCCAGCAGCCACTCGATGCCGGTTTCCCACCAGTTTCGCCAGCTTCGCTGTCGCTTTGGCATATCGGTTTCAGCCACGGCTGCCGCCTACAACGCGGCCGGCCAGGTCAGCAAATCCTGAATGGAAACTGCCACCGCCGGGCGATGGGTGAAGACGCTGCCGACGCGCCCGTTGGCCAGATGCTGACGGACGGCAGCGTAGGCTTCCGGCGGCAGCGGCACACAGTGCACTTCGTCCGCCAGCGCCGCGCCGTGTTCGAGCCAGAAGTGAACGAAGTCGGCAACTTCCGGGCGTTCCAGGGAGCGCGCGTTGACGTAGATGAACAGCGGCCGCGCCAGCGGCGCATACGCCCCGGAGAGGATTGTCTCGACGGTCGGCGTCACGGGCGGTTGGCCGGCAGCCCGCGCTATCGGGACGGGACGCAGCCGGTCGCGGTTTTCGTAGTAGATGTCAAAGCCAAAGTACCCCAGCGCGTTGGGATCGCCGGCAATGCCCTGCACGAGCACGTTGTCGTCTTCGGACGCCATGTAGTCGCCGCGACTGGCCCGCGCCTTGCCGTTGACGACTTCGGTGAAGTAATCGAACGTCCCGGAGTCGGTTCCGGCGCCGTACAGGTTGAGCGGGCGGTCGCCCCACGCCGGGTTGACCTGCGACCAGCGGCGGATGCGTCCCTGGGCTTCAGGGGCCCAGATGCGCCGTAACTCATCGAGCGTCATGGCCGACACCTGGACGTTGCCGGGATGCGTGACGACGACGATGGCATCCATGGCGATAGGCAGTTCGTAATAGGCCAGCCCGGCCTGGCGACATGCTTCACGTTCAGACGCGGCGATGGGGCGCGAAGCCGTGGCCAGGTCAGTTTCTCCACGGCAAAACTTTTTCATGCCGCCGCCCGTGCCGGAGACGCCGATGGTCACGCGCACGCCCGGATAGTTCCGCTGGAACTCCTCGGCGACGGCTTCGGCCAGTGGATAGACGGTGCTGGAGCCGTCCACGCGGATGACCGGAAAACCGCGCCCTGCCGGAGCGCAATAGGGGGTCGTCGCCGTCATCAGCGCCAGCCCGACAACCAACAGGGACTGAAACCACATAGGCGCACCTCGGCCGGGAAGATGCGCCAAGCAAGCGCGATGGGTGTTACGGCGTTTTTTCAGGGATGTAACAGGCGCAGACCAACCAGGGTCCTACGCGGGCGGACGAAGCGCCCGCGAGCGTGGCCGCAGCACCGCCGGAAGCTGGCTTTTCAGGGCCTGCCGCACGACATGGCCGCCCGGATTCAGATGCTTGCGCATGTGGTTGATCATCAGGTAGCCGTCGTGAAACTTGAACGGCGTCTCACCGGTGGTGTAGTGGCCGCAGTACATCCAGGCCGAAGTGTACGGCGCGCGGTGGCGCTCAAACTCGCTCAGGGCATGGCGGGTCAGGTGTGGCAGGAACGTCAGGTCGTAGCGCGCCGCGATGAGCAGGGTCTTTTTGCTCCGGTTTTCCGGGCGGCCCAGCCGCTCAATGTAGGGGAAAGGGCTGATCGGCAGCCAGTACTCGCGCAAGTCATGGCGGGTGACGTGCTGTTCCAACCCGGCCCGGACGTGGCTGGTGGAAATGCCGGTCCAGACCACGTCGGCAAAGTAGCTCGACACGTGGTTGAACGCCGCAACCTGCAGGCGTGGGTCAAAGGCGTAGGCCAGAAACGCCACACAGGAGCCGATACTCGTCCCGATGATGCCGAAGCGGTGGTAGCCCTGGCTTTCGAGCCAGTCGAGCACGAGCCGCACTTCGTGAACGGCCTGCCGGACGGCCTGGAGGGTACGCCCTAGGTTGGGGCTGACCATGTAATCAGCGCGTACCTGATGCACGGGCCGCCGGCTGCCGTGGTAGGGCAGACTCAACCGGACGGACGCAATGCCAAAGGCATTCAGCCCTTGGCAGACCGAAACGTGGCTGGCGTAGTCGGCATTCCACTGGGGAAGCACCAGCACAACCGGCGGGCGGGTTGTTGCGCCCGGCCGTTCCCGAACCGGAAAGTAACGCGCCCAAGCCAGGTTGTTGGGTTCGTCCGGCGTCTGAATCGAGCTGGGAAAGGTCAGCCACCCGTCATGGAGGTGCCATTGCGCAAGGGGCGGCGGTGCGAAGAAGCGTTCCCCGGCGGCGAGGGTCTGCCGGACGTACTCGCGCAGAAAGTCCGGCGGATGGGGAAAATCGGCCACCGGCAGGGGCGCCGGCAGGTGCTCGCTGTGGCTGGTGAGGTGGTCGAGTCCCCAGGCAAAGGGTGAAGCACGCCGGTGGCGGTCCACCTTCGACAGGCGGAGTTCCCAGGACTGAATGAGTCGCTTCAGCATGGCAGCGGGTTGCTCTCCTAACCGGCTGCCGAAGCTTCACCGGCGGCCCCGCCCGTTACGGCGGCATCGCTGAAAATGACGAAGGTATCTTCGTCAATCGGTCCCAGGCCGACGTGCCGCTGGCCCTCAAATTCCCGAATCCACGCGACGACCATCATTTCCCTGCGCTCGGCATTGACGCTCGGCAGCGCCAGGGTGAGTTTTTCGCCAACCGTGACTTCCAGCGGGGTGATGACACAGGCCCCACGCCGACTAATCGAAACACACTGGGCGGCGGTATCCCGTTTGAGACCATCCTTGTCACGCCCTTCGACCACGGCGGGCAGGTGGCACGTCAACCGGTTTTCACGCCGCATGCTTTCAAACTTTGACTCGTCGGTTTCCATCATATCGCGTCTGAACTTCCCCTTTGTTGGTCAAGCGTCGCATGCCGGGGTTTGGCCTTCATGATTTTTCCGGGTCAACCTGCACAACCCTTTATGCAACCACAGCCCGGCGATGCTTTTCCAGCTTTCCGTTGCCAAAACCAGATGATCGGCCTTAGTTTCATCTGTCTCCTTCAACGGTCTGTTATCCGGGGCTTGACTATGCAGCATCGTTTTCCATCAAGCCAAGGCAGGTGCAGCCAGCGCCTCTGGCGAACGTTCCTTGGTGTGGCGCTGGGGCTGCTGCTGGCTGGCAGTTTCCCGTGGCCGGTCTATCCGCCGGTTCTGGCGACAAGCTGGGCAACAAGCCGGGAAACGAGCCGGGAAACGACGGTCAGCGCCCAGCAGAATGTACGGGTTTTCGATACGGTGTGCCGGCTGATTGAGCGCCGGTACTACGACCCCCGGCTGCACGGCGCGAACTGGCGGGATTTGACCCAGCAGTTCCGGCAACAGGCACTGGCAGCCAGGGATGAATCCACCCTCTACCGTGTGATCAATCAGCTTCTGGCAACACTCGACGACCAACATACCTTCGCCCTGCCGCCCAGCCGCGTACGGGAAGAAAAGCAGGGCGCGCGGGTCGGTCTTGGCATCCAGTTGCGCAAGCTCGAAGGGCAATGGGTGATCACGCACACGCTCGGCGGTTCGGCCGCTCACGAAGCCGGCATTCGTCCGGGCTGGATCATAGCCGAAATGGACGGGCAGCCCTTCACCGGCTTCAGGCCGGGGCAACGCTTCCAGGCGGGTCAGTCTGTCAAACTCAAATTTCTTGACCCGAACGACCGTCCCAAGCGGGTTGAAGTCATCTGCCGCCCCTTCGCCACAACACCGGAACAGCGGGCGCAGTACCTTCCCGATGGCGTCCTTTACCTGCGGTTCACTGAGTTTGCACCGAAAACGGCCGACTGGCTGGAAGAGCACATCACGTCCAATCCACAGGCTGCCGGTCTGATTTTTGACCTGCGCGAAAATACCGGCGGCCTGCTCGATGTGCTCGCTGACTGTCTGCGGCTCATCTACCGCCAGGACGTGGTTTTTGGCGATTTCATCCAGCGTAACCAGAAGCCACTGCGGATGCGGGTCAGCGGCAACCGGCAGGCCTTTGCCGGGCCGGTGCTGGTGCTGATTGACGAACACTCGGCCAGCGCCGCCGAAATTTTCGCTGCGGCCGTTCAGGAAACCGGGCGCGGTACGGTCATTGGACGGCGGACGGCCGGGGCCGTACTGGCCAGCATCCAGGAACCACTCCCGGATGGCGGCAAAGTGCAGATCAGCATCCGCGACTACCGCACGGTGCGCGGTGTGCGACTCCAAGGGCAGGGTGTCACCCCTGATGTCACGGTCAAGCTGACCCTTGAAGACGTACGCCGGAACATTGACGTTGATCTCCGCCATGCTATGCAACAGCTTGCGCTGAAACTACAGCGCCAGGGGCAAGGCTCCCGGCTGCACCCCGGCTGTCCGTCCGGTTCCGGCTGGACGCCACACCTGCCCGTTCCGGTATGGATGGGCGGACACAGCGCCGGAAAGCCGGCTTCAGAAGAAGTTGGCGGGCTTGACAGCCCATCCCCGGTCATGGCCAATTGCGCATTCGTTTTTTGAGACGGCCCTTTTGGATGTTCTTTTCAAAGCATTTGCGTCTCGTTCGTCTAGTGGCCTAGGACACCGCCCTTTCACGGCGGTAACACGGGTTCGACTCCCGTACGAGACACCACCCGCCGCCGGTTCCGGCGGCTTTTTCATTTCCGGGGCCGGGGGCCATCAGAAGTCGCCAAAGCACTCCCGGAAGACAACCCGCAGTGACTGCCGCCACCGCTCGTTGACGCCTAGCAGCGTCACCGGCAGGCCTGTGCGCAGCCGCCGGGCAACAGCGCGGACGGTGCGATGAAACCGCAGCGTTGGCGCCAGCAGGTACAGATGGGGCAGGGCGCAGCGATCAGGCTGTGCGCCGGCAAAGTAGCCCCGGCGCAGGAAATCCCCGTTCTGCCAGTGATGGACGGCCCGCAGCCAGTAGGTCAGCCCCTGCCAGATGAAGTCCGCGTCGGCGTCGGCTTTGAGTTCCACCACGGCCAGCCGGCCGGTGCGGGTCAGCGTGACGAAATCGGCCAGCCCCAACGTATCGCGGCTGAAGTGGGGTGCCTGCACGCGGATGTGCGCCGAATCCAGAGCCTCGTCAATAAGGTGCAGTTGACGGCGCACCGCCACGTCCAGCCAGCGTTCCGGGTGGGCGCGGTAGAGCGGATGCCCAACTTCCCGCGCCGTCGGCGTCCGGTAGCGGCCAAGCGTTTCCAGCAGCGCGTGGAAATCAGCCCGGTTCCGGGCAGTCAACGGACGGCTTGGCTGGCCCAGCGTCGTCAACCCAAAACGCAGGGCCGGTGTCGTGCGCCCGGCTGCCTTTTCTTCGGCCACGACACGGCGTTGCAACCGGGCGCATTCCAGCCCGTACCACCGGACGGATAGCGTGCTGCCTCCGGCCGGGACAACTTCGCAGTGGGTATCCAGAGCATCGCCAAACCATTGGCGCAGGTACTGGAGTTCGGCTGGCGTGGGCGGACGGTAGCGCCACAGCCGGACGGGCTCGGTGATGAGCGGCAACTGGTGGCCGGGCGCGAGCGGATGCACGGCTGACCAGTCGGGCGCGGCTTCGTAGAGCCTCACCTGCGGCACGCGCAGCAGGGACAGAAACGGCAACAGCTCCACCCGGCTGTCTGGCGGCAGCAACAGCCAGAGATGGGTTGCGGCCGGCAGCGCGTCGAGTGCGTGCAGGGCGTCTCCCAGAAGCCGGCGCAGCGTTGCCGGCCCGGTTGTTGTGAAGACCAGCCAGATCGTGTTGCCATACTGCGCCCGCCAGCCTGCCACGGGCGACGGATACCGCCGTTGGCGCAGGCTGGTGATGCGCACACCGGCCGGGAGGTTTCGGTTGAGCCACGTTCGGACGCAAGCTTTCCACCGTGTCATGTCCGGCGTGGGAAAAGCCTCCGGCGGAGCTTCGTCCGGGGCTTCATCCGGGGAGGTGATGATGAGCTGTCCGCGCTCGGCTCCGACCCGCCGGGAAACATCGAGCCGGAGCGCCGTGCCATGCCGTGCGTAGCGTTCGACCCGCCAGCAAGCGGAACCGTTTGGCCCCCAGTATGTCACCGTCAGCTTGCCGTAGTTGACAGCACATTCCACGTGGTAGTCGCCACGACTGGAACCATGTGGGGTGATGACCTGCACGCGGAAGCGTCCGCCCGTTGGCGAAAGCGCCGCGAGGTGCGCCGTCAGCCCATGGAGGTCGGCCGCCGGGTCAGCAGCCGGAGCTACACGATGTCTGACCGTGGTCTCCATACCGGATCGCCCATTCCCCACAACAGCCATGGTTGCCTTTCAGGGCAACACCTTACCAGAAAACAACCACGTCGCGGCGATCCATTCGTCTGGGCGGAAAAGGTCATGCGTTCGAGCTGTTGGGTTCACGGCTCCACACAAACGCGAACCAGGCTCCCCACACGATCACCACCGTCGTGATGAGGGCAGCCGGCGTGCCAGTTCCGGCCGGAGTGGCGACGGTGAAGTTGTAGAGCGTGTGCCACACGGCAACGACCAGAACACTTTCCTGGGAAAGGAAGTATAGGCCGGCGAGCAGAAAAGCCGCGCACAACAGCCCGAAGCCCCACCCCAGCAGGACCGGCCCGACCAGCGCCTGCATACTCGCATTGAGCCAGAAGAGCGGCGCGTGCCAGACCGCCCAGACAGATGCCACGACCAGCGTGGCGCGAAATCTTCCAAGCTTTGGAGCAAGATGCCGCGTGGCAAAGCCACGCCAACCGGCTTCCTCTCCATAACCGTTGAGAAGCAGCACAGCCGGCAGAAGTATCAGCAACGGGGTGTCCGCCGGAGCGCCTGGATAGGCACAAAACGCTTGCCGGGACGGCAGTTCCCCACCTGCGGCAGCAAGCCCCAGGAAGGTGACGCCGGCAATCAGAAGCGGCGACGAGGCAAGGAGAGCATTTTGAAAACGGGGGTGCGGCAGCACGAGGGCGCTTTTTATGAACGCCAGCAGGGCGGCTTGCCCAAATGCCAGCCAGGTGATGATGACGGCTGCCACCAGAGGTCCCAACAAGCCTGGCAGATGCGTGGCGGATGACCCCGGACGAACCTGTTGCCCGCTGGCAAGCAGCGTCAACCAGTACGACCAGGAGAGCAGAACTGTCAGGCCAAAGAAGCAGGCAACTGGTCTGGTTGCAACCCAACGGCGAAACACGGGCATAGTCCTCACACTAAGATTCACCGAACAGCCAGCCCTGCCGATGCTGTGCAGCCGTGACAGACATCAGCGCCGGCGCAAGGTCTTCGCGGGATGCCACGTAGAGAAATTCCCGGTTCCGCAGATGGCTGACCACACCCACCTTTTCCCCACGTGGGTTATAAATGCCAATCTGCGCCCCGACATACCGCTTGAAATCCTTCTCGATGGTCGTGACCTGCCCGGCGCCGTTCCACAGCGACCGCAGCATGGCTTCCATGTCCTGGCGCGTCACGTAACCTTCGTCGTTGAACGACACGATGATGACCGGCGCCTGCACGGCGGTCAGCAGGGTGTGCAGGGCAGCCGTAAACCGGGAACGGGCGTTGAAGACACTGCGGCGCTGGCGTACGTCCACGCGCTTGCATGCGACGCCATAGACTTCGGGTTTGTCCCACCGCACGAGCGACTCCCAGATGTGATAGTTCCCCAGGTAGGAATGCTGGTTGTAGGGCGGGTCAAGGTAGGCCACATCAGCCGCAAAGCGACGGACGGCATCGAGGGCATCGAGGCATGTCGCCTGCCCTTTGCCGTACCGGGCGCGCGGGAGCACGTTGGGGACACGCAGTTCGAGGTCGTTGTACGAGCGTGGCGCCCAGCTTTTGAGATAGGCCATCTGCACGCCGGTCGTGGAATCCACGCGGTCGGCCGCTTCCATCAGGGAGACGAGCATGACGGCTTCCAGTTCCGGGTCAAGCCCCCTGGCGGCAATGGCTTCGCGGATGGCGTCAATCCGTTCGCCGTTTTTGGGCTGGAAAAAGCGGGACCGGATGCAGAACGTCTCGGTGAAATAGCCCGGCGTGCCCTTGAGGGCATTGAACTCGCGGACGAGTTTGCGGGCGTCTTCGAGGACATCCTCGGCATCGGCCTGAACGTAGCAGCGTGCCAGGACGGCGGCATAGGCATTGTGGTCGTTGGAGAGCACACGGTAGCCGGCTGCCTTGAGCGCATGCCCGACGCGGGCCGTCCCGGAAAACGGGTCAAGAACCGTTCGGGCCCTTGTTGCCCGGCGGACGGTTTCCAGAATGAGCGGGATGAGGGTTCGTTTGGAGCCGATGTACTTGATCATTCAGACGTTCCCTATGCAGTGCCGTCCTCTTTCAAAAAAGCCGGCCCGGTTGATTCCGTTATCCATCCTTTTTCAGGCAAAACAGGTACTCGGTAACACGGTCTGCCCGGTATCTGCGGTTTTCCCGGTCTATATCGGCTCTGAACCGGCGATAGTCCTCTTTTTTCAAATCCACCTCTCCGTATTGGCCCATCATCCTGATAATCTCATCTTCACGCATGAGACCTTCGCTGTTGTAGCTCAGAAAGACATATTTTGCACTTGTTTCCTGAATCAGCCTTTCAAGCGATTGAAGAGCCTTTGCAGAATTGCAGAAATCTGATTTCTGGTGACGGTAGTCCCTCAGTCCCGTAATGCCATAAAGCTGTGGATGGTCATATTTTGCGATGGTTTCCAGAACATGGTAGTTCGTGCAGTACTGACGCTGGTTGTAGGGAGGATCAATGTAGAGAATATCGCATTGCACTTCACTTACCAGCTTGCTTCCATCGCAGTTGAACACCCGATGCACTTTGCTGTCAGGTATGATCTCAAGCCTCTCAAGTCTGAGAAGCTTACGCGCACTTGGCTTCACGTGCTTGAGAAACGCGCCATAGACCGAAGCCGTGTTGGCAACCTTGTCCATGGCTTCAATCAGGCTGGCCAGCAGATAGAAATACTCATCGTCTGAAATGACAGCATCCCGATACCAGTCTTCTATTTGAAGGCGAATGGCGTCGCAGAGTTTTCCATTTTCGTCTGTGAAGTATTGACGGGGAAAATCTTTTCCGGCCGTACCGCCCGGACAGTAATTCCGGTAAACGAAGCCTTCAACTCCCGTCAGCCGGTTCAGATAGTCCAGAGCGACATCAACCGCATCATACTGCAAAAGACCAGCCGGCGGTGGCAGATGCTCCACAATGCCACTGAACCCTGGCTGGCGGTTGATGCCTATGTATGCCCGGTTGAGACAGTAGCTGTAATACTGAATGTCATTGGTGACGATGTGGAATCCAAGTTTTTTGAAGTGTCTTCCGACAACGCCTGTTCCCGAAAATATATCGAAAAATGTCCAACCCGAATCCGGCTTGGAGAATTCCGTTATATGCCTTTCCAGAAAAGGAAGAAGGGAAAATTTGCTGCCAATGTAGTTCACAGCCCGGACCCTGGCAGCCTGCTCACCGGCGGAGCAAGCCCGGCGGTATGGAAGTCACCCAGAGACCCGCCTGCGGCAATTGTACGGACGTGAAGCTTCTGGCAACCACAGACTGGCATCAAGCTGGGTTTATGGGAAGCGAGTATAACACTCGTCCGTATCTCATCCACCAAACGTTCAGGGACGCGCCGGATGCGTCACCGGATGCTGGTTCAGGCGCTGACCTCACGGTCGGCTCTGCCCAAAACAGTGAGGCCGAAGCCGCCCTTCCACAGGGCAGCTTCGGCCTGATTTCATACAACCCGGCTTGTCTCTCTGCCGGGAATCAGAAGGAAACTTTCATCACCGTCAGGAAAGGTACGGGCTTGCCATCCACGACGTACGGCGCAAACACCCACTGCTTGAAGTTTTCGGCATACGCCGCAGCCTGGGCATCGTGGGTCAGTACGTGTGCGGCAAACACCTGCCCCTGCTCATTCACGCGGAAAGCCACCAGCAACTCCCGTGCCGTGTCGGAAGACGGCAGTACCCGCTTGAGCACCTGCACCTTGGAGGGCGGCACGCGATAGGCTTCCTCCTCCGGGCGAATCCGCTCTTCCCGGTCAATGTTTGGCAAGGTAGCACGCACAAAGGTCTCCGGGGCGATGGAGAAGCCTGGGTGAAAGGCTTCCCGCCAGAAGGCAACCGGTGCGGACAGCCTGGCGTTGAGCAATGGCTGGTCATTGATAACCAAAGTCACCTGGGTCTGCATCGGCACATCAACATGGAAGAACAGGTTGCCCGTCCAGTTCGTGGCCCGCGTGATGCGTACTTCAGATGGCGTTACGGACAGAGCGCCATCGGGCAACGGTGAGGTAGAGCCAATGCCCAGCGTCGTGACACGTCCTGGCGCTGGCACCATGATGCCGGCTGCAACCTGGGCTGTAGTCTGTTCCTTGGGGGCAAGGTTAATCATGTCATTCGGCTGGACACCGTCAATTCGGATGGTGAGCCGCTCCCCAACATTAATCGTCTGGTTCGTCACCTGAATCTCCATACGGTGTTCAACAGCCCGGCGCTGCCCCAGTGCCGTACCGCCGGTGCCAATGAGAAAAAAGCCTGCCGCCAACAAAAACAGTCCAGTTTTGATGTGTCTCATCTTCAGAACACCTCCCTATCAAGAACAAATCAATGTGACAGACCCCGGGTTGCCAAAACAGACTGAGGCTGAACAGATACTAATTTCTGGCGCAAAAAAGGTGCCACAGTTCACGATGGCAAAGAAACCTATGCAGTTGCCAGATTGTTCAGCACTCCAGTATTCGATGTGGCAATTTATGCTCAAAGGGTCGGCGTTGTATCCTCCCCTAGCCTCCAACCCTGGCCTCCAACGACTTGCCAGGTGTCTTTTTTGATGGCTCTGATTTTGATGGCTCTGATGGGTTGGGCAATTCTGATGGGCCTGTGCTTGCCAACCCTGAGACCGAACAAAGCCACACGCTCATAACAAGCAGCAATCCAAATCGCATTGCAGATTGCATCGGCAAGGTTCTCCTTTGGAACAAGTATTGGTCAACGAACAAGCTGATCTCCTGGATTGAAGGCTACCTAACCTACAAGGGAAGGCAGCTTGTTCTGAAGGCAGCTTGTTCTGAAGGCAGCTTGTTCTGAAGGCAGCTTGTTCTGAAGGCAGCTTGCCATAAAGAAATAGTAATGTCAAGTAAATTACTATAGAACAGCAAGACTCTCTGCACCAAGCCACGCTCTGGTAAGAAAGGCCGGCCACGACACCATCCAGTGCCCACCCAAACACCAAAACAGCAGATAGCCAGCCAACGGTACACCCTTGACGGGCTTACCCGGCTGTACTTTTCAAACGCCGGCAAAAGGATTAGGTTGCGTTGTCACCTGATTTTGCATGGGTTTGCGGGAGGTCAGCGAGGCCAACGGTGCAACGTTTCGCATGGCGGGCCGGACTGTTGGCGCCGGCCACGATCTGGCTGTTTCTCCTGGGTTTCCTGCCACTTGTCATCGTCGCCAGGCAGTCCTTCGCCAGCCGCACAACCTACGGCAACATTGCCTGGACGTGGACGCTGTCCAACTTCCGGCAGGCCCTGGAGCCGATGTACCTGGCCATTTACTGGCGCTCGCTCTGGATGGCTGTCGTTGTCACGCTGGTCTGCATCGTCCTCAGCTATCCGGTGGCGCTTTTCCTGGCCTTCCAAGTCAGGCCGCGCTGGAAACCGCTGCTCCTGACCATGACGGTCATTCCGCTGTGGACGAGCCTTGTGGTACGCACCTTCGCTTGGACACATCTGCTGCGTACCGAGGGCATTATCAACACGGCGCTGCTTGGGTTGGGTCTCATCCGCGAGCCGCTTCCGCTGCTTTACAACGACCTGGCCGTGTTCATCGGACTCGTCGCCGGTGAACTGCCCTTTATGATCATTCCGCTGGTCGCCAGCCTCGACAAACTCGACCGGCAGCTTCTCGATGCGGCGGCCGACCTGGGTGCAACGCCGTGGGTGACGTTCTGGAAGGTCATCGTTCCCTTGTCGCGTCCGGGACTGATTGCCGGCAGCGCCCTCGTGTTCATTCCGAGCCTGGGCAACTTTGTCGTCGCCGATCTGCTTGGCGGCGCCAAAAGCATTCTGCTTGGCAATGTGATCTGGAATCAGTTTTTCCAGCGCAACCAGCCGTTTGGCGCGGCGGTGACGCTGCTGCTGCTGGCCGGTGTCGCGGTGATGGCTGTCGTCATCAACCAGGTCACCACCCGCCACCAGCACCCACCGGCTCCGGCGCCAAACCCACGCTGATCCCGCGCAGCTTCCAAAGACGACAGTCCACGGCCTGGATTGGCACGGGTGTTTTCCCGGCCTCCGGCCAGAGTGAGGCTATGCGGCTGTCATCGGGAGACGTATCACCTTCTCACCACAACCCCCACCCCGCTTCATACCGGCTCAGTGCCTTCATTGAGAAGGGCCACGTAAGAGTCATAGGCAAAGATGCGGTTTCGCTTACGTCCGGTGAGTTCCCGCACGATGTTCAGGCGGATGAGGACATCCACGCCCTTGGCGGCGGTGGGAAATGTCAGCCCGGTCCGGCGCACCAACTCCGGCAAGGACAGCACCGGCCGGGCGCACAAGGCATTGAACACCCGCAGCGCACTGTTGACGCCGAGTTTGGACATCTGGATTTTTTGGGTGTCTTCCTTGAACAGCATCACCAGGCGCTGGGCCGTGGTAACGGCATTTCGTGCCGTCTGGATGACCCCTTCCAGAAAGAAATCCAACCACGCTTCCCAGTCTCCCTCGAAACGTACGACATCGAGCAGCCGGTAATACTCGCGGCGATGCTGTTTGAAATACAGGCTCAGGTAGAGCAAAGGGCGCTGTAAAACCCCTTCGTGATGCAGAATAAAGGCAATCAGCAGCCGGCCGATACGTCCGTTGCCGTCAAGGAACGGATGAATTGTTTCAAATTGGACGTGTGCCAGGGCAGCCCTCACCAGCGTTGGATACGGCAACGTCTCGTCATGGAGAAATCGCTCAAAATCAGACAGGCAATCTTCCAGGACATCGGGCGGCGGCGGCACAAAGTGCGCATTGCCGGGACGAGTCCCCCCGATCCAGTTTTGCGTGCGCCGAAACTCCCCCGGAGACTGCCCACTTCCCCGCCCACGCGAAAGCAGGATGCGGTGCATCTCCCGAAGCAGGCGGTTACAGAGTGGGAATCCCCCCTTGAGACGGTTGAGTCCGTGATCCAACGCCGCAACATAGTTGGAAACCTCTGTCACATCATCCAGCGGAACACCCGGCGCTTCTTCCAGCTCAAAGAGAAGTAAATGCGCCAAAGATGATTGGGTACCTTCAATCTGGGAAGAAAGCACGGCTTCACGACGAACATAGGCATAGAGAAAGAGATCAGGCTCCGACAGGAGCAGGGTTACACTGTCCAGCCGGCCCAAAGACAAGGTGGCCTCTTCCAGGAGACGTTGCCGCCGGCTGTCAAATTCCAGGGAAGGGCGAGGTGGCAGGGGATGGGGGACGAAAGCACGAACCGTCTCCCCAGCCACGGAAAGTGTCTTGTAGTACCCTGTCAGTCCGCGTTGCACAGGCCTGCCGTCTTCATGGATGTGAGATGTATTCAAGGATCGTTGAATACAACGGCCGGCTATTAAACAAAACAGCAAATTCGTTGAATAGCCAATCCCGACGCATATCCGGGCAGGTCTGGAATCCGTTTTTCCAGCGCAATCAGCCACTTGTGCGGCGGTGACACTGCTTCTGCCGGCCGGCGTCGCGGTGATGGCCGTCGTCATCCATGTCACCGCCCGCAATCCACGCCCACCGGCTACGGCGCAAAACAGACGGTGATCCCACGCGCCGCAAGCGCTTTCTGCACGCCAAGGCGCAGGCGTTCCAGAAAATCAGGCGGAAACGACGCCGGGTTTTCACCGGTTGCCGACACGGCCGCAAAGGCTTCAGCCAGACGGGTTGGATTTCCGCTCGAAAATGCGCGCCGCAAAGCGTGATAGCTGGCGGCCGCCTGCGCCTGTGACTCGTAAGCCCGCAGTGGCTCGATGTCCCGTCCGGTCGGCAAAAACCAGAGCTGGAACTTCCCGGTTTGTGGGTGCTGGACGACGCCCCCGACAAATGCCCGCTGGTGCGAACACGCCAAAGCGGCGCTGGTCAGATGCTCAAATGGTGTCATGGCAGAAAACCTTTCCGCGTACCAACCGTACGCAAGCAGCCGCCGGAAAAACGGCTGGTGAGAGGAGAGGGGCAGCGCCGTCGTCACCAACCCCAAAACACGATGACCGGAAACAGCAGCATCCGGTCAACGCCCGGATTCACGCCGCAGACCGTTCGGCAGCGGGGCCGGGTTCACAGCGCGCGGACGGTCTGACCGGGCAGACCGGAGCCAACGCACAAAATCAGCCGGGGGCAGGGTATGTCGCCAGTGCGGGGTCTCGATGCGGACATCACCCCACTCCGTGACATAGATGCGGATGTCCAGTGCCGGGGAGAACGCCATGGAGTGAAACAGCCTTTCAAGAAAATGAAAACGATTTTCAAAACAAAGGTACAAAATAACACGTTTGCCGTCAAGGCCCGGCAGTCTCCACTCCGAACCGTCCTTGTTTTCTTTCGATTGGGTTGTGATTTGAATGTTCAGCCTGTCACGGCTGATTTCCCGCCCCCAGCCCCATCCACGGCTGGGTGGCAGTTCTGGCATGAGCGGCTGCTCTGACTTCAGTCAGTACGGCCGCAGCATAGACTGCGGAAATCAGCCAACTCAGGGTTGCGTCAACGGCTCGACCTGCGCCACGACCACCCGCCGCACCCGCTTGGGCAGGAAAAAGGTCGTCAGCACGATGATCCGGTTGAGCAGGGGGCGAATGTCGCCGGGGCCTTCCCAGTGTTCGGCCAACACCTCGCCGGGCGTCCGGCTGAGCAGGCGCAACAGGGCGACCGCGAGCAGGTAGCTGTCGTCAATCTGCCCGAAGAACGGGATGAAATCGGGAAACACATCGAGCGGGGTGAGCACGTAGGCAATCGTGGCCGCCAGAATGATCTTGTCCGCCTGTGGAACGCGCGAGTCACGTGCCAGACGGTAGGCCAGCTTGAGCAGGTTGGGCAGAAAACGCAGGGCTTCACGCGCCAGACGGCGCAGCGGGCCCGAAGATTTGGCGGACAGACGCTCAGCCTGATGGAGTTCCCCCTGATGCCTGCCATTCGTGGCTTCGAGCGAAACCGGCGGATGCAATACACGGTCAGTCATGTGATGCTTACCTCTGATGCCAACCCAATAGTCAAAACTGGAGCCATAACCAACCTCGCCTCGATTTTGGCATGGCTTGATGCCATACGCACCTGTAAACCGTGTGGCTTTCGGCACAGCCTTTGCCGACCTGAACCAATATGTTCCGCCCAAAGCCAGAGTGCTGAACATCTCACCACAGGAACAATACCGATGTCTGCCTACCACACGATAGCCATCCTGCTCACGCTGGCAGCCCTGGCAGCCTATGTCAACATCCGCTGGATTCGCCTGCCGGCAACGATTGGGCTGATGGCCATTTCCCTGCTCATTTCGGTCGTGCTGGTCATCCTGGGTGAAATGGGTCTCATCCCGTTGCGGAGCTTTGCCCAGTTTGTCAGTTCGATTGACTTTGGCGACGTGCTGTTGCACGGCATGCTGGGGTTTCTGCTTTTTGCCGGCGCGCTGCACGTTCACGTCGAAGACCTCCGGCTGGCCAAGTATCCGGTTGGAATTCTCTCAACCGTGGGCGTTGTGCTCTCGACGTTCGTCACCGGGACGCTGTTTTACTATGCCACCGGGTTTCTGGGGTTGCCGCTCACCTACCTGGAAGCGTTGCTGTTTGGAGCATTGATTGCGCCTACCGACCCCATTGCCGTGCTGGGCATTGTCAAACGGGTGGGCGCCCCGAAACAGCTTGAAACCAAGATTGCGGGAGAATCGCTTTTCAACGACGGTGTTGGCGTTGTGGTGTTTCTCACCCTGCTGGAAGTGTACCGGCGGCCGGAATCCCTGAGTGCCGCTGGCGTCGCCAAACTCTTTGTCCAGGAAGCCATTGGGGGCGCGGTGCTGGGCTTTGTCCTGGCCTGGGCCGCTTACCTGATGCTCAAGACCGTGGATGCCTACCAGGTCGAGGTGCTGATCACCCTGGCGCTGGTGACGGGCACTTATGCCCTGGCCGAGACGCTTCACCTGTCGGCGCCGATTGCCGTGGTCGTGGCCGGTCTGTTCATCGGCAATCGGGCGCGCATCCAAGCCATGTCCGAAGAAACGCGCTTGCGTCTCGATGTCTTCTGGGAACTGATTGACGAAATTCTCAACGCCGTGCTGTTTTTCCTGATTGGCCTCGAACTCATCGTCATTGCCCTTCAGCCCTCCTACTTCGTCATCGGACTGCTGGCAACAGTGGCCTCTCTGGTCGGACGGGCGGCCGGGGTCGGACTGACAATTACGACGCTGCGGTTGCGGCAGTGGCTTCCGCCGGGCACGATTCGCATTCTCACCTGGAGCGGTTTGCGCGGCGGAATTTCGATTGCCCTGGCGCTGGCGCTGCCCCCTTCTCCGGCGCGGGACATCATCGTGGCCGCCACCTACGTGGTGGTGGTCTTCTCGATTCTCGTGCAGGGGCTGACGGTGGGGCGGCTCGTGGCGTACTTTGTCGCAGCCCAGGGGCCGACGCCGGACGATGTGGACGCCGCGCCGGCCGGCGGGACAGCCTGAAAACCTGCACCGGACGTTGCAGCCGGGACACGACATGCTTACGACCGATCAGGCAGCGGTCTGGCACGGAGCTGCTGGAGCAGGTTGCTTGTCGAGTGATCTTTGGGATCACCAACAATCACCACCTGCCCGCCATACGCCCGGACAACGTCGCGTTCGGGGACGGTCTCCGGGCGGTAGTCCGTCCCTTTGGCGTGAACTTCCGGGCGCAGCGTCCACAGCAGGGTTTCCACTGTCCGCTCGTGAAAGATCACCACGGCATCCACGCAGGCCAGCGCAGCCAGGATTTCAGCCCGCTCGACATCAGGCATCACCGGCCGTCCGGGTCCTTTGAGTTCACGCACAGCGGCATCGCCGTTGACGCCGACAACCAGCACATCGCCCTGTTCCCGCGCCGCCTGCAGATACCGCACGTGACCGACGTGCAGCAGGTCAAAACACCCGTTCGCCAGCACAATCCGCTTGCCCTCGCGCCGCCAGGCCGTGACGCGCGCCGCGAGTTCTGTTAGAGAACACACTTTATCGGCGGTATGCATACGGTGACAGTTCACCAAAAGCCAGGGCGCTTATGCAACCGGCCGAACGTTGCCTGGCATCCCACCCGGTAAAGTGTCGCCCGTTGAGGACATCATGACATTCCGCAGGCGTAGCATTGTCAGGCTGTTCGTTGTGGTGAGTTGTTTTTTGGGCCTCGCTGCACTTTCTCACGAGGGCCCTTCCCCCATACCCGTTTCCCACGTCGTTCTGGCGGACAGCACGGCGGCGCTGCGTCTTGTGGCCGGCATTCAGAAGCGGGACGACAGGGACAAGAAGGACAAAGCCGACGACAGGAAAGACGACAAGAAAAAAGAGCCGCGCTACATTGACAAAAAGTTGAAGGACGACGACCGCAAGGACGACAAAAACGACCGGAAAAAGGAAGATCGGAAGCCCAACGACCGGTAAGGCCCCAGTACTGAACCGGTCATCAAGCCGAACATGGTAACGATTGATCTGAATGCCGACCTAGGCGAAAGCTTCGGCGCCTGGTCTATGGGCGCGGATGAAGCCATTCTGCCCTATGTCTCATCCGTCAATCTGGCCTGTGGCTTCCACGCCGGCGATCCGCATACGCTGCGGGCAAGTATTCAGCGGGCGCTGACACAGGGCGTCGCCATCGGGGCGCATCCGAGCTATCCCGACCTGCTCGGCTTTGGACGCCGTGACATGGCGCTCACTCCCGCAGAAGTCTTCGACTGCGTGCTCTATCAGGTCGCGGCCGTTCAGGGGATGTGTACCGCACTGGGCGGCTGCCTGCACCACGTCAAGCCCCACGGCGCACTGTACAACCGCGCCGCGCGCGATGCCGACTGTGCCGCGGCCATTGCCCGGGCCGTACAGTGCATCAATCCCAGACTTATCCTGTACGGACTGGCCGGGAGCTGCCTGGTGGCGGAAGCCGAAAAGATCGGACTGCGGGCGGTTGGGGAAGCCTTTGCCGACCGGCGCTACACCCTGGAAGGAACGCTTGTGCCGCGCTCCCGGACGGACGCGCTCATCGCGGACGTGGACGAAGCCGTGGCCCAGGCCCGGCGCATCGTTCATCAGCAGTCCGTCATTGCCGCGCAGAATCACGTCGTGGCACTGCGGGCGGAAACGCTCTGTCTGCACGGCGACGGCCCCCACGCGCTCGATTTTGCGCGGGCCATCCGGCGTGCCCTCGAAGCCGACGGCGTACGCATCGCAGCTCCGACCAACGGGTATCCGGCCAATGGGTAA
Organism: Chloracidobacterium sp. N; assembly: GCF_018304765.1. Lineage (NCBI taxonomy): Bacteria > Pseudomonadati > Acidobacteriota > Blastocatellia > Chloracidobacteriales > Chloracidobacteriaceae > Chloracidobacterium > Candidatus Chloracidobacterium aggregatum. Next base: position 661,203 of record NZ_CP072642.1, on the reverse strand, counting down.
ACATCGTTGCCCAGCCCACTGCCGACCAGGATGCGCATATTTCCCATTGCCGACGATGCGCTGACGGTTGAGTTCGGACAGTCCATTTCACCGGCACTGCACGAACAGGTATGCCGGCTCGATCAGGCGCTGGCGGCCCAACCCTTTGCCGGACTTCGGGAAACCGTCCCGGCCTATGCTTCGCTCGGCGTGTTTTACGCGCCCGACCAGGTGGCCCGCGCCTACCCGACATATCCCAGCGCCCAGGCGGCCGTCATCAGCCACATCGAGGGATTACTCCGTGATCTGCCCCCGGCGGACGGCTTTTCCCGGCGGCGAATCACATTGCCCGTGTGCTATGACCTTCGTTGTGGACCCGATTTGCCCTTCGTGGCGCAGCAGCACGGCCTGTCCGTTGAAGAAGTCATCGCCCGCCACACCGCCCCGGTCTATCGGGTTTTCATGCTGGGCTTTCTGCCGGGTTTTGCCTACCTGGGACTTGTGGATGAGCGGATTGCCACACCGCGCCGTCCGACGCCGCGCCCACATGTGCCAGCCGGCAGCGTCGGCATCGCCGGGCGTCAAACCGGCATTTACCCGACGGCATCACCCGGCGGCTGGCAACTCATCGGACGGACACCGGTACGGATGTTTGAACCGTTTGCACCGCAGCCGGCGCGCTTGCAGCCCGGCGATGAAGTGTGCTTTTACCCGATAGGTTACGAGGACTGGCTGGCGGCGTTGGCCGCGGAAGCCGGCAGCGCGGAACGCTTCACCGGACAGGCATAACGGCTGCGCGCGCCAGACGGCTTCCGGGCTGATATTCCCGGCCCTGGTTGAGCCTAGTTGAGGCTTCCGAAACCACCCCAGTTGCCGAGGTCATCCTCGTCGTCGCCACGTCGTCCGCGCCGCCGGTCAGCCGGAGCGGCCTTGCCGTAGCCACGCTCTTCCGAACGGCTGACTTTGCGCTGGGCGTGCAGCCCTTCCAGAATCAGCTCGGCGGCGGAAACCAGGTGCGCCGGCGTGCGGCCTTCAGCGTAACCGCCCATTTCGGCAACTTCGATGAGCGTCCGAATGGTACGCATCTTTTCCAGTATCGTGGCTGAGGAATCTGTCTCAGACACCTTCAGACTGTGGCCCTGATTGAACCACTCAACGATGCGCCCGGTTTCGGCCAGCGCCAGGTAGTTGTCATAAACCCGTCCGCAGGCAGTTCGGATGAGTTCGCGGGCAATGCGTTCCGCGCCGACCTGTTCGCCTTCGTACTCCAGTTCGATTTTGCCGGTGATCGCCGGCAGTGAAGCGTAGATGTCCGAAATGCGCGGCACGATGATGGTTTCGTGGTGGCGCAACGCCCGGCGCTCGGCGCTGCTGACGACATTTTCGAGCAGCGAGATGGGCAATCGCTGGCTGACGCCTGAACGCCGGTCAATCCGCTGGTCCTCACGGGCAACGAACGCAATGGTTTCCACGATTTCCCGGACGAACTTCGGGATGTGGATCGGCGCGTGGGCCGCGCGGTCAGTCCAGGCTTCCTGCGCCGTGATCCGTGCGCCTTCCTCGATGGTCTGTGGGTAGTGGGTCAGGATTTCCGAACCGATCCGGTCCTTGAGTGGCGTGATGATCTTGCCGCGCGCCGTGTAGTCTTCAGGGTTGGCCGAAAACACCAGGGCAACATCCAGCTTGAGCCGGACGGGAAAGCCCTTAATCTGCACGTCCCCTTCCTGCATGATGTTGAACAACCCAACCTGGATTTTACCGGCCAGATCGGGCAACTCGTTGATGGCAAAGATGGCGCGGTTGGCCCGGGGCAGCAGACCAAAGTGCATGGTGGTCTCGTCGCTGAGCAGGTTGCCGCTCTTCGCCGCCTTGATGGGGTCAATGTCCCCGATGATGTCGGCAATGGTGACATCCGGCGTGGCCAGTTTTTCGATGTACCGCTCCGCGCGCGTTCGCCAGGCAATGGGCGTGGCATCCCCCTGCTCGTCCAGGACGCGCTGCGCGTAGGCGCTGATGGGCGCAAAGGGGTTGTCGTTGATTTCCGAGCCGGCCACGATGGGGATTGCCTCATCGAGCAGGCTGGTCAGAGAACGCAGGATACGGCTTTTGGCCTGCCCCCGCCGCCCCAGCAGAATCAGGTTGTGCCGCGACAAAATGGCGTTGATGAGGTGGGGTTCAACGGAATCTTCATAGCCCACGATGCCCGGAAAGACCTTTTCGCCCCGTTCGAGCTTGGCGATGAGATTGGCGCGCATTTCGTCCTTGACCGAGCGACGCCACCGGGCGGGATCACCCCACGGGCTGTTTTTGAGTTCACCGAAGGTAGCAGGCAAAGCCATGGCAACAAAACCTGTAAGAGACCATCAAGATGCCGGGGGAGTCAGGAAAACAGAAAAGAACGCCGGGGTTCAGCCAATCTTGCGACGCCGGATCAGGTGTTTGACTTCGGCTTCGCCGGACTCGGTCATCACGCTGATGACCACCGCCGCCGTTCCAGCGTGGATGTTGGGCAGGGTCAGTGTCAGAACCGCTGTCCCATCCTGCCCCGTTGACGCTGAGCTGCGGTGCGGACGGTCATGGGTACCGAAGACCTTGACGATGACCGGTGCATTGGGGATGGGAGGACCGTTGACGCCACGGGTGACATGCACCTGGATAACAACCGTCTCTCCAGCATAAAACGCCGGGTTGCCAAGCAGGGTGATGACTGGCTTTTCGGATTGCAGGTTGCTGGCCACGTACTGATTGACCATGCTGTTGAGGTCAATCGAAGCCTTTGGCGTTCCGCCGGTCGTCGAAGGCGACCAATCAGAAGAAGCTCCCGGTTGACCAAGCGGCGGCAGGAGATTGCCGAGCATCGTCGTTACCGCCGGACCGGAGGATGAAGGGGCCGGGTGTGGTGGGGGCGGCGGTGTGGAAGGCGCACGGTGCAGCGGGTCACTTATGCCGGCCAGCACGCTATCGAGCGCCGAAGTGACCCGCGTCAATCCCGGAATCGGTGGTGGCGGGGGCGGCGGCGGGGGAAGGCTGCCGGTGACTGGCGCCGGAGGTCCTTCAGAAAATGATTTGGTCAACGCAGGCGAAAGGGATTCCGTAGCCGAGGGATGAGGTGGAAGGGCCGGCGGCGCCGGCGGCAGCGGCGGAGGTTCTACCGGAGACCGGTTGGCCGCGGTCTCCCGCTTGTGGATCAACTCCTCCACCCGTCCCCGCGCAATGAGCGCCAGGATAGCCTTGTGCTGCTTCTCCAGCTTTTTCTGCAACTCGGCCGGCGTGACCCCCTCTTCCAGTTCCTTCACGTAGTAGGTGCGCTTCGACGCCAGAATCTGCCCTCCAACATACACAAGAGACAGAATCAGCGGGTTGGCCGGCCCTTTGTCCTCGGTCTGTACGTGATACACGACACCGTTGTAGGTGATGTCGGTATTGAAGCCGGTCAGCATAAGCAACGGTGATTCAGCAGAGCGGGTGAAAGAAAACCGTCGTGGATGAGGTTTTGCCAACTGGAAGGATACGCAAGGAAGTTAACACAGGATTTTTCCGTGCGTCAATGCGCCTGCCACGGCGCGTTGCCGCGCTGCACGGTGGTCGCTAAGATGCCTTGTCGCCATACCCCCGTCTGGTGCATTTCACACGTTTTCAACCTGTACTTATGACCAGTGACCCTATTCTCCGCATTGCCGAGAAAGTACAAGCCGGTGAGCGGCTTTCCTTCGACGACGGGGTGGCCCTGTTTGAAACCCGGTCGGTCGCGCTGCTCGGCCACCTGGCCCACACCGTCCGCCGCGCGCGACATGGCAACGTGGCTTACTACAATGTCAACCATCACCTCAACCCAACGAACGTCTGCTACTGGGACTGCACGTTTTGCTCGTTTTACCGCAAGCCCGGACAGGAAGGGGCCTACACCTACACCATCGAGCAGGCCATTGCCGAAGTCCGGCCCTACTATGAAGCTGGTATCACGGAAGTCCACATCGTCGGCGGACTGCATCCGACGCTCAAGTTCGACTACTACCTTGACCTGCTGCGCGGGCTGAAAAGCGCCTTCCCCAACGTGCACCTGAAAGCCTTCACCATGGTTGAACTCGATCACTTCAAGCGCATCACGCGGCTGTCGGATGAAGAAGTCATCGAGCGGTTGCGCGAAGCCGGGCTGGATTCCTGCCCAGGCGGTGGGGCGGAGATATTTGCCGAGCACATACGGGAAAAAATCTGCCGTCACAAGTGCGACAGCCAGCGGTGGCTTGACATGGCGCGGGCCGTACACCGCCAAGGCATCCGCTCCAACGCCACCATGCTTTACGGCCACATTGAAAGTTACGCCGACCGTGTGGACCACATGCTGCGGCTGCGCGACCTGCAGGATGAAACCGGTGGGTTTCAGTGCTTCATCCCGTTGGCGTTTTATCCTGAACATACGGAACTGGCGCACCTGCCGGGGCCGACCGCCGTGGACAGTCTCAAAACCATTGCCGTCTCCCGGCTGATGCTCGACAACTTTGACCACATCAAGGCCTACTGGGTCATGCTCGGACGCCAGACGGCGCAGATGGCGCTCCATTTCGGGGCCGATGACCTTGACGGCACGGTGTCCGGCGGCGGCCCGCTGGTGGCGACCTACTCAGCCGACGGACGCGACCGCTGCATGACGACCCGTGAAGAAGTCGTCTCCCTCATCCGGGATGCCGGCTTTGAACCGGTCGAACGCGACACGCTCTACCAGCCCGTCGTTCGGGAAACCACGGCGGCCATGGTCTGAACCCACAGCTTTTCCGGTGCGGATTTTCCGGCGCGGACGCCTCACGTGGCATCGTCGGGCGGCACGCCGGTTTCTTCTTCCGGGCAGTCGGCAGGGCGGTCGGGCTGTGCGGCCGCCAGCCGCTGCATCGTGGCGGCAAAACGTTCCAAGTCAGCTTGCAGGGACTCCATGTGCCGGCGGCTGGACTGGTACTGCACCCACTGGTGGGTTTCCACGACGCGCTTGAGGGACGCTTCCCCAAGCAGGGTGGCCAGCAACACGATGAGATCGTTGGCCGCCGTGACCTGCGACAGCAACGCATTGACCAGATGATAGGCATCTTCCGCCGTCGCCCAGTCGAGCGCCGGGGCAGATGCTCTTTCGGACGGGTTGCGCGCCGTCGGTGGCACGTCTGAAGGCTGGGTCACGCCGCCGCTCCTTCCCGGATGTGAACCGGGCGGCCATCCGCCACAAGCGCCGTGGGTTGCGCCAGCACTGCCGAACGGAGATACCCCAGCGCCAGCACTTCCTGAGTCACGGGATGGCGGACGACGCTGGTCAACTGTCCAACTTCCTTTCCATCGGCAAGGATGGGCGTGCCTTTCCCCGGCAGCGCGGTGTCCGTACCGGTGTCGCTGGCGATGCGCAGCGGTGTCAGCCGCCGCGCGGTCTGGTCATGGCCGCGCCAGTGGATTTTGGCCACGGTTTCCTGCCCGACATAGCAGCCCTTGGTGTAGCTGATGGCATGCCCCAGCCCGGCTTCGGGCGCCAGGGTGGTGTCGTCAAAGTCCTGCCCAAAACGGCCGGTGCCATGCTCGATGCGGCACACTTCCAGGGCATCCCAGCCGACCGGCGTGGCTCCGGCCCCGGTCAGGTGCGCCCAGACCTCCACGGCCGCCTCGTGGAGAACGAACAGATCAAAGGCCGGCTGTCCGTAGCGGGGACGCTGCACAACGAGCACGCCGGCATTGCCAATAGACAGCCGCTCGTGTGCAAAAACCGGGAGAGATTCTGTGCCACCGCCGACCTTTTCAACCATCAGGCTGGTGCGCCAAGTGGCAAGCGGCGCGCCGGTCAACGACTCGATCAGCGCCGGAGCAGCCAGCCCGACGAGACCAAGCAGAGCATGGGTGGCGCGCAGATCGGTCAAGCGGAAATCACCGGCGCGCACCAGCGGGGACAACTTTTTGTGAACGATGGCAGCCGCAGCCGGCTCGGTCGTCAGCCAGAACTCATCGGGCAGGCAGTCCAGCGTGACATCGGCAATGACCCTTCCCTGTGGCGTCAGAAAAAGAGCAGTGACCCCGGTGCCCGGCACGAGCGGCTTGACGTGCTGGCTGACCCAGCCGTTGATGAACGTTGTCCGGTCACGTCCTCCAACGGCAAAGCAGCCGCGCGCGCTGAGGTCAACGATCCCGGCGTGCTTGACCAGCGCCGTGTATTCGGCCGCCAACCGGCCATAGTGCGCTGGCACGGACCCGTCACCTTCAGGGCGCAGCACGGCGCCAAGTGTCGCGTGGTGTGTCACAAGCGGATACTCCATAACCCTTTATTCAACGACCTTTCCGAAAGCTGTGCGTCGTTCATGCCGCACGAGGCCCCCTCCAGGCAAACCCATCCGGCGTCGTCCGGCCGTCTTCATCTGTGCCGGAACTGTGATTATCACGGCTCTTGCCTGAAAGGGACTCTCCGACACACGATAGAAGTATGCCAAGTTTTCCACCGGCAGCGCCGCCGCTCGTCCCGACATCCTCACTTTCGGACCCACCCCAAGCCACCCACCCATCTGCGTCCAGCGGGATACCAGCCTGGCTGCCCCAGGCGCTGCACGCCTTTGCCTTCCGCGATTACCGCCTCCAGTGGGCCGGCGCTTTTACTTCCAGCATCGGAAGCTGGGTGCAGCAGGTTGCCCAGGCCTGGCTCGTCCTCGACCTGACCGGCAGCCCGTTTTATCTCGGTCTCGATGCCTTTCTGGGCATGGCACCGATGCTGGGATTATCGCTGGTGGGCGGCGCCGTGGCCGACCGGTTCGACCGCCGCAAGCTACTCCTGTTTTCCCAGGCAGTGCAAATGTCCAGCGCACTGACACTGGCGCTGCTGGTTGGGCTGCACGTTGCCATGGGGCTGCCCCTCGTGTATGCCATCCTGGCGCTGTCCTTTCTGACCGGAACGGCGCAGGCGCTGAGCGGGCCGGCCTATCTGGCGCTGCTCCCCAACCTGGTGCCGCAACCGTTTGTCGCGCAGGCCATTGCCGGCAATGCCATCCAGTTCAATCTGGCGCGGGTTGTCGGGCCGATGGTTGCCGGATTGGTCCTGGCGCGCTTTGGCGCGGCGACCTGTTTCGCCCTGAACGCTCTGTCGTTTCTGGCCGTGATGGCTGCCCTGGCCACCATTCGCCCGCCACAACAGATACCGGCGACACCCGGCCCCTCGTGGCGGCAGGAAATTGCGACCGGCATGCGCTATGTCTTCGGCGACCGGATGCGGCGACGGCTGTGCTTTCTGGCCACCCTGACGACCAGCCTGGGCGTTGCCGTTCCAACCCTGCTTCCGCAATACACCCGGATCATCTGGCACGGGGATGAAGTGCTGTTTTCACGGCTGGCAGCCTGTTCAGGGCTGGGCGCAGTGACGGGCGCCATCGTGGTCGCCACCGTCGCCAAAAAAGCGCAGTCCCTGCCGTTGATTCTGGCGACGCAGGCGGCGCTCGGTCTCTGCATGCTGCTGCTGGCGGCCACGGGCTGGTTCTGGCTGGCCTGTCTGTGGCTGTTCATTGGCGGGGCGCTTCTGGTGGCCACCTACGCGCTGGTGACGACCTGTTTTCAGCAGGTTGTCGCGGATGACATGCGGGGGCGGGCCGTGAGTCTCTACATGGTCTGTTTCCGGGGCGGAATGGCCATTGGGGGACTGCTGGCCGGCAGCCTGGCGCACTGGTGGCGGGTCACTGCCGCGTTCGGTCTGGCCGGGCTGGGACTGGCGCTGGCAGGCGCCTGGGCCTTTCTCAACTGGCGGGTGATGACGTTCCCTCCGCCAGACCGGATGACGGATAAAAACACACCGGAGTGAAATGCTGCGTATGACGCACTGGATGACGCACTGGATGACGTACGGCTGGACGACCGACCGGACGACCGGATGGTGGCTGCCAGGGATGCTGCTGGGGATACTGCTGGGATTGTCTGCCGCCGCGCCGGGGCGGACGCCGCCGGCCGATGTCCTGTTCATCAACGGCACCGTGCACACCCTCGATGACCGGCAACCCCGGGCCGAGGCCGTTGCCGTCCGGCGCGGGCGTATCGTTTTTGTCGGGTCCACGGCCGAAGCCATGACCTACCGTGGCCCCAAAACGCGCCTTGTGGACCTGGCCGGAGCCGTGATGTACCCCGGCTTCACCGATGCCCACTGCCACCTGTTTGGCATCGGCGAACGCGAACTGACCCTGAATCTGGAAGGAACCAACACCCGCGCCGCCTTTCTGGCTGCCGTTGCCGCCCGCGTTGCCCAGACACCCAAAGGCGAATGGATCGTTGGGCGCGGCTGGATTGAGACCTTCTGGACGCCGCCCACCTTTCCGACCGCGGCAGAACTCGATGCCATCGCGCCGGAGCATCCGGTGTTTCTGGTACGGGCGGACGGGCATGCCAGCGTGGTCAACACCCTGGCGCTCAGGCAGGCCGGGATTGACGCACAGACGCCCAACCCACCCGGCGGCGACATCCTGCGGGACGCGACCACCGGCCAACCAACCGGGATGCTCATTGACCGCGCCCAGGACCTCGTCCGGCGGCTGCTGCCCCGCCTGTCGCCCGAAGATTACGAGCGCGCGGCCATGGCCGGTGCGCAGCGTGAGCTGTCGCTCGGCTGGTGCACCATTCACAACGCCGGCAGCTCCCTTCTGGAAACGAACCTGCTGCGCCGCCTCTGCCGCACGGGTGCTATCAAGCTCCGGGTGTACAACGCGGCGGCCAACCGTCCGGCGGAAGTCGCGGCCCTGCTCCGCCGCGGCCCCATCATCGGCGAAGCCAACGGACGCTTCACCATGCGGACAATCAAGGCGTACATGGACGGCGCACTGGGGTCACGCGGCGCAGCCCTGCTGGCCCCCTACGCCGACGCCGACACCACAGGTCTGTTTCTCACTCCACCGGACGAACTGCGCGCCCTGTGCCGGCAGGCGCTGCGCGCCGGCATTCAAATCCAGACGCATGCCATTGGGGATCGGGCCAACCGCCAGGTACTGGACATTTACGAGCAGGTGTTTGCTGAAGTGCCGCCAGCCCAGCGCCGGGTGCGCGATCCGCGCTGGCGCATCGAGCATGCCCAGATTCTGCATCCTTCCGACATCCCGCGCTTTGCCCAACTCGGTGTCATTGCGTCCATGCAGCCCTCGCACGCCATCAGTGACCTGCACTTTGCCCCGCGCCGGCTGGGGCTGGAACGTCTGGCCGGAGCCTATGCCTGGCGGTCGCTGCTCGATGGCAAAGCCATCATTGCCGGCGGCTCGGATGCGCCCGTCGAACGCGGTGAACCCCTCATCGAGTTTTATGCGGCTGTGACACGGAAAGACCTGACCGGGTTTTCCGGTGCGGGATGGCATCCAAAGCAGGCGGTCAGCCGCCTGGAAGCGTTGAAAATGCTGACCCTCTGGCCAGCTTATGCGGCCTTTGAAGAAGACCTTGCCGGCACGATAGCCGTCGGCAAGCGCGCTGACTTCACCGTTCTTTCCGCTGACCTGCTCACCATCCCGGAAACGGACATCCTCCGGGCACGCTGCCGGATGACCATCATTGGCGGCGAGGTCGTGTTCCGCGCTCAGGAACCCACAACCGGCAACAGCGCCCCGGCCGGGACAGGCTCAGGAAACCAGCCAGATAAGCGCCGTGCGCCCCAACCGCACAACTGGCGCTGGAAGCAGGTTGGCGCGGCTGGGCGGCCGCTGGATGCGGGTGTTGATCATCGGGCGAAACAGTCGCCACCGCAGCCGCCGGCCATCGAGCGTTTCTGAAACGCCATGGGCATCGTCATCCGGGCCCGCTCCGCTGAGAAAGCGGATGTAAAAGGGCCCGGAATCCACCATGTGCTGCTGGCGAATGGTCCAGGTTTCGCCGGTCGCAGGCAGGGTTACATGCAGACGGTGCGGATACTTCAGCCCCAGCCAGTTGCGCCGCTGGGCCTCGAACGTCACCTCGATGGCGTCGGTGACGAGTTCCGGGCGCTCGCCGTCAAAAACGGCTCCGAATGAAAACGCGCCGGGCTGTCCGGGCAGCGGTTCGTTGCGGTAGTAAATCAGCATGCGGTCGCCGCGCCAGCAGCGTCCCCAGTGCCAGCGGTTGATGGCGCGCGACATCGGAACGGGATCGTAGTTGTGGTCGTGGTAGCCACGCCCGGCAAAGGCCACACGCCGTTCACACCGCCCGTTCGCTCCGGTGATTTCCAGCGCGCCCTGCGTTGCACAGACCGGCGCCACCAGATTCCAGGTGTGTGTTCCCAGCGCCTGCTCCATCAGCCCCCGGCTGGAAGCCACCAACTCGGGGGAAAGCCAGTTCTCGTTCAGATTGCGAAAGCTGAACGTTCCGGTCAGCCGGCGGCCAATGGCGACCGGAATGGGCGTGGTGACTTCAGTCAAATCCACATCCACGTTCAGGTGATAGGTCGCCGTTGCCGGGTCGTAGGTCAACAGGTTGCGCCCGGCGCTGACCATCGGCCGGGTCGTCGAGGCGGTGAAGGTGTCGTACTCGACGAGCGCGTAGGCAATCGGCCGCCCACGGTGATAGAGCGCAAAGGAAAAGGCCGCGTAGTCACACGGGTCGGGCGGCAGGGCGCGCCCACGTTCGTAAGCCTCGAAGTGGGCGTTGTAGTCGGGCGAAAAAGGAATGCCACAGAACCAGATCGCCACCAACCCATACTCGCGGTCTTCAGACAGGGCATCGAAATACCACCACTCGTAAGCGCCCGGCTGACGTAGCCCGTGCCAGGCGTCTTCGGTGCGGCTGGCTATCATTCGCATAGATTTGGCAGCACCCCCAGGTTGGTCCGGGCAAACCCTCCATCGGCGCAGTGATACGCACTTCGGGGCTGACCCACCGGAGGCCGTTCATCCACAGAAGTTCGGCGAAGTGAGGACGCTTCACCATGGAAAAGTCCGGTCGTCATCCGGGGGCAGGATGATGTACCGACCTCAGTTGGGGAGCGTGGGCCGTAGCCCACCGCCCGGTGGTTCGCACCGGTTGCGACCACGGCGCGAAACCGGTCATCCGCTTCAAACGCTGATAATGCCATCCTCATGGTGGGGGATGGTGGACTGACGCGGCGGAAGGACCTCAAAGGGCACCAACCCCTGGCTGACTTCTTCCAGCGCAATGCGGGTTGGCTTGTGGCTGGAAGAGCGCAGACGCGGCTCGCGTCCCTTCTGAAGCTGCTTGCTGCGCGCCGCCGCCACCAGGATCAGGCGATACTTGCTGTCGGGAAAACGGTGAATGTGGTTTTCAGTCGGCTTGGTTTCCATTTCATTGGTCGTTGTCGGCGTCGTCATAGCTTCTCTCCCTCCAGTGGCAAAGATTCAGCATCAAACGTGTCCACGATGGCTTCGAGCCATTTTTCCGACAGGCGCCATCGCTCGCGCTCGGCGGTAATGATGCAGATGAGCGACCGGAGCGCACGGTCAAGGTCATCGTTGACGATGACGTAGTGAAACTCCCGAAAGCGCCGCACTTCCTGTGTGGCATTGCGCAGCCGCCGGGCGATGACCTGGGGCTGATCGCTCCCACGGGCGCAGAGCCGCTGGCGCAGCACCTCGTAACTGGGTGGCATGATGAAAATCCGGGTCGCTTCCGGCATGATGTTGGCCACGCTTTCCGCGCCCTGCACATCAATGTCGAGAATGAGATCGTGGCCCTGTTCCAGGCGCGTTTCGACGAACTTCCGGTGCGTACCGTAAAAGTGACCGTGCACCAGCGCTGATTCCAGGAACTCCCCGTGCTCGCGCATGCGCTCGAAGTCGTCCGGCGAGACAAAGTAGTAGTGCTCGCCGTGCCGTTCGCCGGGACGTGGCGGGCGTGTGGTGTAGGAAACCGAATAGTAGAGATTGTCCACTGACTTCAGCAGACGACTCAGGAGCGTGGATTTCCCTCCCCCCGACGGCGCGGAGACAACCACCAGCATGCCGCGACGAAGAGAATGCGGCCGGTCACTCGACATTCTGGGCCTGCTCCTTGATTTTCTCGACTTCGGTCTTGATGAAAAGCGCCACGTCGTGAACCGTGGTGTCACTGGTTTTGGACAGCATCGTATTCACTTCGCGGTTCATTTCCTGTAAGAGAAAATCCATTGCCTTGCCGACTCCGGCGGCGTCACTGGTCAGCAGGTCACGCATCTGCGCCACGTGGCTCCGCAGACGGGCGACTTCTTCCGTAATGTCACAGCGTTCCGCGGCATAGGCGGCTTCCTGCGCCAGGCGGGTCTCATCCAGGCTGCCGAGGTCACGGAGCAGGGCCTGCATCCGGCGCTCCAGCCGGGCGCGCTGGTTCTCGAACACCAGTGCCGCCGCCGCTTCGATTTCGGGAATGCGCGCGGCAATCTGTTCCAGTCGGGCGGCAATCTCCTGCGCCAGGGCCGCGCCTTCCGTCTGGCGCATCGCCGTCAGGGCGTCGAGGGCCTGTCCGGCTGCGGTCAGCAGCCCTTCTGCAAGACGCGCGGTAAAGGCGGCATCGGTCTCCGTGACCGGCTGGATTGCGCCGGGCAGCCGTGCAATCAGACTGAGGTCAAAGTCCCCGGCCACGCCGGTTGCTGCCTGCGCCTGCCGGAGCGCCGCCACATAGCCCTGCACGAGCGGCAGGTTGACCTGAAACGTCACCGGGCGCTGCTGAACCAGACTCACTGTGGCTTCAACCCGCCCCCGTTGCAGCCGCGCCTGGATGAGCTTGCGCAACGGCACTTCAGCCGCTGCCAACTCGGAGGGCAACCGCACCTGAATGTCGAGAAACCGGTTGTTGACCGTCCGCAGCTCGACCGTCAGGGAGAACTCATCGGTGGTAAGGCTGGCACGGCCAAAGCCGGTCATGCTGTTCATCGGCCGGTATCCTTTCGTATCTCCGCAGGCTGGCAGCCGGACTGTGGTGTTGTCAGAGGGCGCACTATACCAAAAACCCGGTATTCCTGGACATCACCGGCCCAGCAGCACCGGACTGACCTCTTCCGGTAACGCCCCTCACGTTCCGTGAACCGTACCCAGCCGCCCGGCAAACTGCCGCAAATGCTCCCGAAGCCGGTCTTCGTCCAGGGTCAGCACCCGTTGACCGTCGTAAATCACCCGCCCCTGGACAACCGTCAGCACCACATCCCGTCCGGTGGCCGCCGTCACAAGCGCCGCCACCGGGTCATAGACCGGTTCGAGATGCGGGCCGGCGAGGGAAATCCCCACGAGGTCGGCTTCCTTGCCGACTTCGAGCGTGCCGATGCGGTCATCCAGCCCAAGGGCGCACGCGCCATCCAGCGTCATCCACTGGAGCAGGGCGGCCGCCGGCAGCAGTTGACCGTCGCCCTGGGTGGCGCGGCTGAGAAGCTGGGCGAACCGCCCTTCATCGAGCAGGTCGCAGACATTGTTGGAGGCCACGCTGTCCGTGCCCAACCCGACGCGCACGCCCCGCTGGCGCATCCGGCTGACCGGAGCGATGCCGTGCCCGAACTTGGCATTGGATTTTGGGCAGTGAGCCACGCTGGCGCCGTGGAAGGTCAGCAGGCCGATGTCCTCTTCCGTGGCGCGTACGGCGTGAATGAGCAGTGGCTTGACCCGCAGCACATTCAGGTCGCTGAGATACCGGATGGTTGACACCCGGGGCGGCGTCCAGGCAATGCCGCGCTCCCGCAGAAACTGCGCGAAGGGTCCCTGTCCGCTCCGCAGAAAATCATCCTCGGCCTGGGATTCGGCACAGTGAATCGCCACCGGAAGCGCCTGCCGTTCGGCGTATTCGATGACGAGCCGGAACAGCAGGGACGACACGGAATAAACGGCGTGGGGAGAGATGCCGAGCCGCACCAGGTCGGTTTCCGCCGGGCGCAGGGCTTCCAGCCGCCGCTTGAGGCCGGTGAGACTTTTTTTGGCCTGCATCGGGTCAGGGCCGAAGACTTCCTGATAGGCGATGCCGCGCAGTCCACCCTGGCACAGGGCGCGAAAACCTGCGCCGGAAGTTTCCGTATCGGCCAGGGTCGTGATGCCGGCCCGGGCCGCCTCGACAACACCCCACTGCGCCGAGACTTCCAAATCCGCGGCCGCCATCTGCTCGCCGCGCAGACGGGTCAGGGTCCGAATCCAGTCGAAGAACGACAGGTCTTCCAGGCGGCCGCGCAGCGCCGTCAACTCCAGGTGGCTGTGGACATTGACGAAACCGGGGCACAGGGCGGCGCGTCCCAGGGCCACGGTTTCGAGCGCCCCCAGGCGCGCCAGGCGGGCACGCACTTCGGCTTCGGACCCCACCGCCACGATGCGCCCCTCGGCGACGGCAACGGCCCCGTCCTGAATTGGCGAGGTGGCCACCGGAAGCACCCACTGGGCTGTGTAAAGAACTGTCATGTGCGCCTGCCCGGAATGAAGTCACCGGCATCAAAGTATGCCGCCACACACAGTCTGCCTGTCCGACGGATTATCATGCCCAAGGCGATTTAAAAAACCTGCCCCGGCGCAGCATTTCGACCTGACTTCTGCCCCACCTCTGCCCGACGGTGCATTTTTTTCATGAAACTCTCCGTACCCCTGCGGCGTAAACATCCGCGTTACATTCCAGCCCGGTGCATAGCCAATATCTTCCAACCTGGCAGGGGTCTGAGGCTCCCACATTTATGGCACTGAGTCGAACCAAAAAACTTTTCATCGTTGGCGGCGTGACCCTGCTCATCGCCGGAATCGTCGCGGCCAGCCTCCTGACGCGGCGGACCGATGCGCTGAGCGTCCAGATTGAGCCGGTCAGACGGCGTGAGTTGCTTGAGGCCAAAGTCTCAGCCTCCGGCGAAGTGCGTCCGGTGGCGCTGTACAACCTCACGGCCGAAGTTCCGGGGCGCGTGACGGATATTTTTGTCAAAGAGGGTGACGTGGTTCGCAAAGGGCAACCCCTGGTCAAGGTGGACCCCACCCAGCAGTTGACCTCGCAGCAGAGCGCCGAAGCCAACTATCGCGCGGCCGAGCAGGATGCCCGCGCCACTGAGACCCAGGTTCTGAGCGCCCGCAATCTCGTCACCCAGAACAAGGCACAGCTCATTGCGGCCGAAACTGATCTCAACCGGCTCAAAGCCCAGCTCGACTTGCAGAAGGTTCAGTTGCAGCGCACCACCGAGTTGCTTGAGGCAGGCGTGGTGTCACGCGCCGAGTTTGACACGGCGCAGGCCAACTACGAGGTCGCCAAGGCCGCCTACGACGCCCAGCTCGTTCAGATCGAACGCCTCCGGCAGGTTGTCAAGGACGCCGAGATTGCGGTTCAGCGGGCTGAAGAATCCAGCAAATCGGCCTGGCAGCGCGTCAAAGCCTCCCAGGCACAGTTGACGAATGCGCAGTATTTCCTCGACCAGACCATTCGCAAGTCGCCCATTGATGGTGTGGTGTCGAGCCTGCCCGTGCGGGTCGGCGAATTTGCCGTTGCCAACTTCAATACTACGCCCCTGATGACGATTGCTGACATGTCGGAAATCAACGTCGAAGTCCAGGTGGACGAAACCGACATTGCCAACGTTCGGATTGGACAGCCGGCCAAGGTCAAGGTGGACTCTTTGGGCGACACCGAGATTCCCGGCCAGGTGGCCGAAGTCGGACAAAGCGCCGTGACCCGCTCCGGGCAGACGATTGCGGCCAACACGACTTCCCAGGAAGCCAAGAACTTCAAGGTCAAAATTCGCCTTGAACCATCTGAAAAAGACCGGGCGCGGCTTCGTCCCGGCATGTCGGCCACGGCCGTCATCACCACCGATACCCGGCGCAATGTCCTCGTCGTTCCGCTGCAAGCCCTGGTCAGCCGCGACCCATCCGAGATGTCTCAGACGACGCCCCCCGCTCCAACGCCGCCTCCCGCCAGCGGTGAAGGTGACAAAAAGCCGGCCAAGCGCAACGAGGTTTCCGGTGTTTTCGTCGAGGAAGGCGGCAAGGCGAGGTTTGTGCCCGTCACGACGGGTATTCTGGGTGAAACGGACATCGAAGTTGTCGAGGGCCTGTCGGAAGGGCAGTTGGTCGTGACCGGCCCCTACCGCCTGCTTCGCACGCTCCGGCCGGGAACGTCCATCACCCGCGACGCCAAGGCGGAAACGACCAACCAAGGCAAAGGATGAAGCGGAAACCTCATGGAAAGTACCACTGTGTCGCTTGAAGCCGCACCGGCCACGGCCCTGCGCCCGCAATCCGTAACACCGTCGGCCGCGCTCATCGAGACCAAAGACGTGTGGAAAACCTACCGGATGGGGGATGAGGTCATCCACGCGCTGCACGGGGTGAGTTTCACCATCCAGCGCAACGAGTACATCGCCATTATCGGGCCGTCCGGGTCAGGAAAAACCACCCTGATGAACATCATCGGCTGCCTCGACACGCCGACCAAAGGTGAATACTGGCTCAACGGCAAACTCGTTTCGGCCATGAACGATGATGAACTGGCCCGGGTGCGCAATCAGGAAATCGGGTTTGTCTTCCAGACCTTCAACCTGCTGCCCCGTGCCACGGCCCTGCACAATGTCGAACTGCCCCTCATCTACAGCGGCGTGCCGGCGGCTGAACGGCTGCAACGCGCCAGGCGGGCGCTCGAACAGGTTGACCTGGCGCACCGCATGCACCACCGCCCGAATGAACTCTCCGGCGGACAGCGGCAACGGGTCGCCATTGCGCGGGCGCTGGTCAACAATCCCTCCATCATTCTGGCGGATGAACCAACCGGCAACCTCGACTCGGCCACGAGCCGGGAAATCATGGCGCTGCTCGATGTCCTTCACGAACGCGGCAACACCATCATCGTGGTGACGCACGAGCCTGACATCGCCGCGTATGCCCACCGGGTCCTGACCATCCGCGACGGACGCATCGCCACGGACACCCGGAATGAGCGCCGGGCGCTGGCCCTGGCCGGACAGGCCCAGCCCGTGTGACGGCGCGGCATAGGCGCGGTGGGCAAACTGTGTTAGCCTACCGGGGCATGCCACCTCGATCCCAGACCGAAGGACTTGCCTGGCCCCATGGGAGGACATTCTGCCGACCGGACGACCGCCCCGGCCCCGCAGCTTGACCGCCTGGAGTTCGTCATCCCCAGTGTCATCCCGCGCATGCACGAGCTGTTGCAGGAATTGATGAACCTGCTCGAAGCCCGCGGCATTGCCGAACCGAACTCCAACATCGTTCTGGCGCTGGACGAAGCCATTGCCAATGCCATCAAGCATGGCAACCACGAAGACCCGACCAAGCAGGTTCACGTCGTCGTCGAGTTTACGCACGATGAAGTGACGTTCACCATCACCGACGAAGGCGACGGCTTCGACCTCAATGCCCTGCCCGACCCAACCGATCCGAGTTGCCTGATGCGTACCTGCGGGCGCGGCGTCATGCTCATCTACCACATTATGGATGAGGTCGAGTACAACGCCCGTGGGAATCAGGTGCGGATGAAGAAAAAGGCGGAACGATAATGGGTACGCTGTCTCCCGGTCGGTCGTCCGAACTGCCGAGCCTGCACCAACTGGTCGATCTTGAGCCCCTCTCCACTGGCGATCTCATTGACCGGGCGGTTCACATCTACCGGCACAACTTCGCTCCCCTGCTGGCGCTGGCGGCCATCCCGGTCGTGACCAGTTGCACGGGAACCCTCCTGATCGCCTACACCTTCACCGGGCTGCGGGAATCGGCCGCCACACTGCCTGTCCTGATCCTGGGGATGACCCTTGGTTACTCCCTGACCTACCTGATCAGCCCGCTGCTGCTGATGCTCATCACCGGCGGGCTGACCCGGACGGTGGCCGATTTCGTCATGCTCGACGTGCCAATTGGCTTCTGGCGCACCTGGCGCATGGTAGGCGTCCGCCTGTGGCCGCTCATTCTGACGCAACTTATCGGGTATGTCCTGTTTGGAATGGTGATCTCGGGCCTGTTCTTCGTTGGGATGATCATTGCGTGGACGGCCATCGCCATGTCGTTCCTGGTGTTTGGCTATCTCCCGTCCGTGCTTGCCGGCGGACTCTTCACCCTGTTGCTGTTTGCCCTCACTGCCCTGGGCTTCGTCGGGTATTGTGCCGCTGTGGCGCAGGTTGCGCTCATCCCCAGCGTGGTCATGATCGAGGGCCGCGCGACGTGGGACAGCATCGTTCGCGCCCTGCAACTGGCGCGGGGAACGATCTGGCGGGTCGTTCAGATTACGCTCTTCGATCTGGCGATTGCGTCGGCGGCCATCTCGGCCATTGGCATTCCGTTTCTCGTGTACGTCATTCTCAACGGCTATTTCGAGGACCTGACCCGCACGCCGACCTGGTTCATCCTGGCCTTCAATGTGGCCGACCAGCTTGGCAAGCTGCTGACCCTGCCCATGGCGACCATTGCCTACTGCCTGCTGTATTTCGACATGCGGGTACGCCGGGAAGGCTACGATGTCGAACTGCTCGGCGCACGGCTCGAAAGCACCGCCGGCGTACCGGCCAGCGCATCGGTACGGCCCAGCGTCAGCCGCCCGGCGCCACCGCCGGCCATATCACCACCAACAAAAACAGCCGCCGTCCCTTCCTGAATCAGAAAGGACGGCGGCCCCGGCAGGCATCAGCTTACGCCGGCTTACGTGCCGTGCTCCCAACTGTTGATGTATTCGACCATCTCGGCCGTGAGCGTATCAATGCGGACGCCCATGGCTTCAAGCTTGAGGGAGGCAATCTCCAGGTCCACCTCTTCCGGCAGGCGGTGAATGGTTTTTTCGAGGCTTCCCGCGTGCTTTTTGAGGTATTCAGCCGACAACGCCTGATTGGCAAAGCTCATATCCATCACGCTTGCCGGATGGCCTTCGGCGGCGGCAAGGTTGATGAGCCGTCCCTCGCCCAGAACGATGACGCGGCGGCCGGTCTCGGCCAGCTCGTATTCCTGTACGAACGGGCGCACATCACGTACCTCACGCGCCATTTCCTTGAGAGCAACCAGGTTGAGTTCCAGGTCGAAGTGGCCGGAGTTGCAGACGATGGCGCCGTCTTTCATGGCAGCAAAATGTTGGCGGTCAATGACATGGCGGTTGCCGGTGACAGTGATGAACACATCCCCCTGCGTAGCGGCTTCGGCAATGGGCATGACCCGAAAGCCATCCATGACGGCTTCAATCGCCCGGATAGGATTGACTTCACACACGATGACGTTGGCGCCCAACCCGCGCCCGCGCATGGCGACGCCCTTGCCGCACCAGCCGTAACCGACGACAACCAGGGTCCGCCCGGCCATCAGCAGGTTCGTGGCGCGAATCACCCCATCGAGCGTGGATTGTCCCGTGCCGTAGCGGTTGTCGAACATGTGCTTGGTCTGGGCGTCGTTGACGGCAATGACCGGAAACGGCAGGACGCCACTGACCTGCATGGCCCGGAGGCGCTGAATCCCGGTGGTCGTTTCTTCGGTACTGCCCAGAACGTTGGGCACCAAATCGCTTCGCTCTTTGACCAGTGTCGAGATGACATCCCCGCCGTCATCAATGATGAGGTGCGGGTTGGTGTCGAGCGCCAGCAGCACGTGCTTGCGGTAGTCGTCGGTGGACTCCCCCTTGCGGGCAAATACCGGGATACCGAAGTCGGCCACCAGCGAGGCCGCCACGTCGTCCTGCGTCGAAAGCGGATTGGAGGCAATGAGAACGGCTTCGGCCCCGCCCGCCTGAAGGGCCCGGGCGAGATTGGCGGTTTCCGTCGTTACGTGGCAGCAGGCGACCAGCCGCAGCCCTTCAAGTGGGCGCTCTTTGGCAAACCGCTCCCGAATCAGCCGCAAGACGGGCATTTCACGGTCGGCCCATTCAATACGCTTGCGCCCCAGGGGCGCCAGCGCCAAATCGGCCACGTCATAGTGTTTGACTTGTGCGACACTGGTACTCATTCGATGATGTCCTCGGATTGGAATAAGGAAAAAACCCTGGCAGCCCCTTCACAGCCGGACACCCCACGGAGCCGGGCCCGGCCGCCAACGACTTGCAGACCACTCACGGGCAGGCAACTCACAGTCCGGCTTCCTTGCGCAGCACCTCGGCTTTGTCGGTCCGCTCCCAGGTGAAACTCTCTTCATTGCGGCCGAAGTGACCGTAAGCCGCCGTTGGAGAGTAAATGGGACGGCGCAGATCGAGGGTTTCAATGATGCCACGGGGCGTCAGGGAAAAGTGCGCGCGGATGAGTTCAACAATGGTTTCCGGGCGAATCTTTCCGGTGCCGAAGGTTTCGACATAAATCGAGACCGGCTCGGCAACACCGATGGCGTAGGCCAACTGCACCTGGCAGCGGTCAGCCAGTCCGGCCGCCACGACGTTCTTGGCGATGTAGCGCGCCATGTAGGCCGCCGACCGGTCCACCTTCGTCGGGTCCTTGCCCGAAAACGCGCCGCCGCCGTGCGGGGCATAGCCGCCATAGGTATCCACGATGATCTTGCGCCCGGTCAGCCCCGTATCGCCCATGGGGCCGCCAATGACAAACCGCCCGGTGGGATTGATGTGCAGCCTGGTATCGGCATCGAGCATGCCATTGGTGATGATGTGGCGGATGACGTGGCGCTCGATGTCCCGCCGGAGTTCATCGGATTTGACCGATTCGGCATGCTGGGTTGAAACCACCACGGCCGCGACGCGATGTGGTTTGCCGTCCCGGTACTCGACCGACACCTGGGCTTTGCCATCCGGCCGCAGATACTCCAGCGTGCCGTCGCGCCGCACCTGCGCCAGGCGCTGGGTCAACCGGTGCGCCAGTTGAATCGGCAGCGGCATGAGTTCGGGCGTTTCCGTGCAGGCAAAGCCGAACATCAGCCCCTGGTCGCCGGCCCCGCCGGTATCCACCCCCATGGCGATGTCCGGCGACTGGGCATTGATGGTGGAAATGACCGAACAGGTCTTGGCGTCGAAGCCATACTCGGCATTGTCGTAACCAATCCGCCGGACGACATCCCGCGCCACCGTCGGGAAGTCCACATACGCGGTCGTGGTGATTTCACCGGCAATGACCACCAATCCGGTTGCCAGCAGGGTCTCGCACGCCACCCGCCCCTGGGGATCGCGGCGGAGCACTTCATCGAGAATGGCGTCCGAAATCTGGTCGGCCATCTTGTCGGGATGCCCCTCAGTCACGGATTCAGAGGAAAAAAGAAAGTTGCCGTTGTTCAAAGCCTACCCTCCACAAAATGCGCGGTTTTGGATGCGCGCCACACCATCCAGCGCAAGGCCAAGGCCTGAAGCCAACCGCCGACCGTCCAGATGCATGCAACCAAAAACCATCGTTGAAAATCGGGCTGAGTGTTGTTCAAAGTCAGCAAGCGTAACATGTGAAACAAAAACGGCCAACCCGCCGCCCGCCCGACGACACTTCCACCTTACTGAATCGAAACCAGTCTGGAGAAGCCCCAACCCTGATGCCCCCGCCAGCGATTGGTGGGGCGCGCAGGACGCGCAGCGCCCCGGATGCCGACGGATGCCCACCGTTTGACCTGCCGGCTGTTCTTGGTGATAGTCATATCGGGCGTGCGTCACGTGGTAAGTGGAACGTGTCATCTCTGTGCCTCCGCGTCTCCGCGTGACTGGTGCCCCATTCCGTCCCGATGCCTGTTCCCGATGTCCGTCCATGCCCCCCGCCGCTCCCTCAGCGGCGCTCTCTGGAAACAAGCCACCCCGCCGGCGGATGCCGTGAAGCGCCTGACGCAGGCGCTGGACATTCACCCGCTCGTCGCCACCTGCCTCATCAACCGGGGACTGACGACACCGGAACAGGCGGCCGCCTTTCTCACACCGGATTTGACCCACGTGCCCGACCCGCGCCCGATGCGCAACCTCACAGAAGCCCTGCATATCATCGGGCGGGCCGTGGAGCGCCGGGAGCGCATCCGCATCGTCGGAGACTACGACTGCGACGGCACGACCGGGCTGGTCACGCTCCGCAATGTGCTGCGGCAACTCGGCGTCCAGACGGACGACTTCGTTTCCTACTACGTTCCCGACCGGGAACAGGAAGGTTACGGACTCAATCCCGGCATCATCGGGCAGGCGGCCGCCGATGGCGTTCAGGTGCTCGTGTCGGTGGACATCGGCATCACCGCCCACCGCGAATGGGAAATGGCGCGGGCGCAGGGCATCGTCGGCGTGTGCATTGACCACCATACGGCGCTGGGCAGCCGGGTTCCGGCGGATGCCGTCGTGGTCTGCCCGAAACAGGTCGGCGACGCCTACCCGGAGAAAGACCTCGCCGCCTGTGGGCTGGCCTGGCAGATGGCCCGCGCCCTGCTCGGCGAACGCCCCAATGGGGAGGCATTTCTCCGCTCCCTGACCAAGCTCGTCGCCATCGGCACGTATGCCGATCTCGTTCCCCTCTCCAGCCCGGCCAACCGGGCCATCGTGGCGGAAGGGCTGCGCGGTCTCAACAGCGGCTCGAAAAATCCCGGTCTGTCCGCGCTCCTTGAAGTGGCGGGACTCAGGGAACGTCCCATCGGGGCCGGCGACCTTGGCTTCCGCCTCGGGCCGCGTATCAATGCCGCCGGGCGGATTGAAGGCACCACCGTGGGCATCATCCAGTTGTTCGACAGCCTCACACCGGATGAGGCCCGGCAGCGGGCGCAACAGATTGACGCCTGGAATACCGAACGCCAG
This sequence comes from Chloracidobacterium sp. N, assembly GCF_018304765.1. NCBI lineage: Bacteria > Pseudomonadati > Acidobacteriota > Blastocatellia > Chloracidobacteriales > Chloracidobacteriaceae > Chloracidobacterium > Candidatus Chloracidobacterium aggregatum. The sequence goes on along the minus strand of NZ_CP072642.1, from coordinate 638,682 downwards.
GCCATTCAACGGCAATTGGTGGACCAGCTCGAAGCCCGGATTGCCAGCCAACCGCAGGATGATCCGGTTTATGTCCTGGCCGGCAACCATACCGACGGCTGGCATCAGGGCGTGGTCGGGATTGCGGCCTCGAAGGTCGTGGAAAGCCATCACCACCCGGCGCTGGTCTGTAGCATTCGGGACGGTATCGCCCACGGCTCCGGGCGCAGCATCCCCCAGTTCAATCTCATCGAGGCGCTTCAGACCATTGGCCAGGATGGGCTTTTTCTCCGCTACGGGGGACACCCGGCCGCCGCCGGTTTCTGCCTTCCGGTTGAACGGTTGCCGGAGTTGCAGCAGCGCATCAATGCCTACGCCCGGCAGGTCCTGCCGCCGGACGCCCTGACCCGCGTGTATGTTGCCGATGGCGAGCTGCCGCTGGGCGAACTGACCCTCCCGCTGGTCGAAAGCCTTGCCAAACTCGAACCCCACGGCATCGGCAACCCACACCCACGGTTCATCCTGCGCGGTCACATCCTGGAACAGCGCATCCTCAAGGATCAGCACCTCAAGCTCATCCTTGGCGACGGGCCGCACCGGGCCGAAGTGCTGTGGTGGCAGCGGCGGGAATATGCCGAACAACTCCCCCGGCAGGCCAAAGTCGAGGTCCTCGGCCGGCCGGACATCAACGTGTGGCAGGGCCGAACCAGCCTTCAGTTCATCGCCACCGACATCCGCCTGGCCACCTGATCACCGGCAACACCGCCCGCCCTTTCAGCCTTCGGTTACAGCCGCTGGATCGAGAATGGCCACGTACGGCAGGTTGCGGTACCGCTCGGCATAATCCAGCCCAAAACCGACGACAAAGGCATTGGGAATGGTGAACCCGACATAGGATACCTCCACCTCCCGCTGGCGACGTTCGGGTTTGTCCAGCAGGGCCGCCACCCGCACCGAGGCCGCTTCGCGGCGGCGGAACATGTCGAGCAGGTAGGCGAGGGTCAGCCCCGTATCCACGATGTCTTCCACGATGATGACCGGCTGCCCCCGCAGGCTGCTGTCGAGGTCCTTGAGCAGGCGCACCTCGCCCGATGACTTGGTCGCCATGCCATAGCTGGACACGGCGATGAAATCGAGCGTGATGGGCAGGTCAATGGCGCGTACCAAATCGGCCCCAAACGGGACGGCCCCCTTGAGCACCACCACGAGCAGCGGCGACTGCCCGGCGTAGTCGCGGGTGATGGCCGCGCCCAGTTCCCGAATCCGCGCCTGTATCTGCCCGGCATCAAACAGCACGGTCAACTGCGGCTGGCTAAACTCCGACATGGCATTTCTCCCGAAAAAGCGTTGGGCTTGGGACGGCGCCCCCAGGGGCTACGCCGGAGCCGAGGTTTCGGACTCCGACACACCCGGCTCCGACGCCAATGTGACCCGGTTGCGTCCGTTGCGCTTTGAGGCATAGAGTGCCTGGTCGGCCACCTCCACGAGTTTGTCGGGCGTTGTCACTCCCGGCATGGGAAGGTAGGCCACCCCAAAGCTGGCCGTGATGGGCAGTTCTCCGGCGGTCGTCGGAACGGGACGGGCGGCAATATGCCGGCGGAGGCGTTCGGCGACATCGAGCGCTCCTTTGACCGGCGTCTGTGGCAAAATCACGATGAATTCCTCACCGCCGTAGCGTCCGGCAATGTCGGTATCCCGCAGTTTGCTTCTGACCAGCTTGGACAGGTATTGCAACACCTCGTTGCCGACTTCGTGGCCGTAGGTGTCGTTGACCTTTTTGAAAAAGTCAATGTCAAACATCAGGACACCCATCTGACCATTATCAGCCAGGGTTTTGGCAAAGACCTCAGCCAGTCTGGCCCGGACAGCACGGGCATTGAGCAACCCGGTCAGCCCGTCTATGGTGGCCAGTTCATAGAGCCGGGCCTTTTCGAGCGCCCCGACCAGTTGCTGTCCCAGGGCGCGGAGCATTTCTTCGTCCTGTTCGGAAAAAGCCTGCGGCTGTTGACTGGCCACGCTGATGACACCCAGCACTTTTTTTTCGGCCTCCAGTGGCACGCCCATCCAGGAGCGATAGGGCAGGCGTTCGGTCAGCCACCGGTAGTTGTACAACGCCGCCTCGCGCTCGATGTCCTGAAGCCGCAGCGCCTGCTTGTGCTGCACACACCATTCAGCCAAACCCAGGGCATCCATTTCGGGCAGGAGCGCCACCTGCTCTCCGGTGGAACTGTTCGCCGTCCAGTTCCCGCTCTGCTGGAAATCCGGCACGTTTGTTCCCCGGCGTTCTGACTTCGGGCGCGCCGTTGTCACCGACTGCCATTCGAGCGTCTGGGGCCGGTGGTCGTCTTCGGGAAACAGATACACCGCCAACGAATCGGCGCGGAACAGGTCACGCCCTTCCTGGTAGAGTGTTTTGAGCAACTCCCGGCGGGTTTGCGCCGGATTACTCAGGGCGCGCCCGACTCCGACGAGAATCTTCATCTCGGCAATCGTCCGCTGCTGGCGCGCCGCTGCCTCGGCCTGTTTGCTCAGCAGCGCCACCAACGCCACCAGCACCGTGCCCAGCGCCACCACGGGCAGAAAGTCCAGCCGCGCATAGACCACGGCAATCATGATGGACAGCACCACGGTGGCAAATTCAGCCAGAAACGTGATGACCGACTGGGTCGCGCGCACGTCCTGAAGAAACAGTGTCAGCGAGATGCCCCGCGTCCACAGGGTCAGGAACGAAACGCTCACCCGCATGGTAAAGATGGAAAGGTAGATAAGCGGAATCACCACCAGTTCCCGCAGACCAAACCGAGGCGCCAGGTGCCATTCGCTGAAATGGCCGGCCTGCTCAACGGTGCTTCCGGTCAGTCCGATGAAGGCAGCGACACCTCCCTGAAAGATGATCTCGCCCAAAACGATCAACCAGTCGCCCATCGGGAGTCGTCGCTGCAAGCGTTCGGCGTGTTGACTGATGGATTCCAGTACGCCGGCGAGACCGAGCAGCGTGATGGTCAGTTCCGTCGGGAAAACCAGCACGAACAGCACCATCAATCCGTCTTCGGCCAGCAGATGGGCGTAGGCGTCCGACCGGCGGCGCAGGAAGGCACACACCATCAGAAGCAGCAGAAACACCGCCGCGGCCAGCCCATCGCGCTGGCGAAAGAGTCCGAACAGATCACCCCACAGCCCCCGCAGCACTTTCAGTTCGATGACGATGACCAGCGACCAGAAAGCGAGGCCGAGTCCCCATATCAGCAGCTTGTAGGGCAGCCCAAAGGGCGTTCGGGCAAAGCGCGACGGCATACACAAAGCTCACAGTATCAGCCCCGGAAGTACGACCTGATCAGGGAAATCAAGGGTGGCAGTGTGGGATGACAATGTAGCAAACACGCCAACGACACACTATCATCTTGTCACGCGCCGTTGGGTATGGCCGGTGCGCCACCCGACGGACGTTGTTCTGCATACGTCCTGTGAACACATAGCCCTATGTCATCCAAAAAAGCTGAGACCAAGCGGCGGACCGCATCGGGTATCGAGCTGAAGCCTTACTACCTGCCTGCCGACGCCCCGCCCCCCACCGACGAAAAGCCCGGCGAGTACCCCTTCACGCGCGGCATTCACGCAACGATGTACCGCGCCAAGCTGTGGACGATGCGGCAGTACGCCGGCTTTGCCACCGCGGCGGAATCCAACGCCCGCTACCGCTACCTGCTGTCGCAGGGCACGACCGGTCTCAGCGTGGCCTTTGACCTGCCGACCCAGATTGGGCTGGACTCCGACTCCCCCCTCGCCCTGGGAGAAGTGGGCAAGGTCGGCGTCGCCATTGATTCCCTCGAAGACATGGCCGTGCTGTTTGACGGTATTCCGCTCGACCAGGTCTCGACCTCGATGACGATCAACGCCACGGCCCCCATTCTGCTTGCCCTCTACATCGCCGTCGGCCGGCGCCAGGGCGTCACCCCCGACAAACTCAACGGCACGGTCCAGAACGACATTCTCAAGGAATACATTGCGCGCGGGACGTACATCTATCCGCCCCGCCCCTCCCTGCGGCTCATCACCGACCTGTTTGCCTACTGCGCCCGCGAGGTGCCCAACTGGAACACCATTTCGATTTCGGGCTACCACATCCGGGAAGCCGGGGCGACGGCCGCCCAGGAAATTGCCTTCACGCTGGCCGACGGCATTGCCTACGTCGAAGCTGCCATTGCCGCCGGCCTCGACGTGGATACCTTTGGCCCGCGCCTGTCGTTTTTCTTCAACGCGCACAACAACCTGTTTGAAGAAGTCGCCAAGTTCCGCGCGGCCCGGCGCATGTGGGCCCGCATCATGCGCGAGCGGTTCAAAGCCACCCAGCCCAAGGCGTGGCAGTTGCGCTTCCACACGCAAACGGCCGGCAGCACGCTCACGGCCCAGCAGCCTGAAGTCAACGTCATTCGCACGACGGTGCAGGCGCTGGCGGCGGTGATGGGCGGTACGCAGTCGCTGCACACAAACGGCAAAGACGAGGCCCTGGGACTGCCGACGGAGGAATCCGCCCGGATTGCCCTGCGTACCCAGCAGGTGCTCGCCTATGAGTCCGGTGTCGCCGACGTAGCTGACCCCCTCGGCGGGTCCTACTTCATCGAAGCCCTGACCGATGAACTCGAACGGCAGGCCACCGCCTACATTGAAAAGATTGACACGCTGGGCGGCATGCTGGCGGCCATTGAGCAGGGTTTCCCGCAACGTGAAATCCAGCAGGCCGCCTTTGACTACCAGCGCGCCGTGGAGCGGAACGAAGCCATTGTCGTCGGCGTCAACCGCTTCCAGGTTGCCGAAGAGCACCCCATTCCCATCCAGCGCATTGATCCCGAAATCGAACGCGCGCAGGTTGAACGGGTACGCAGTCTGCGGGCACGGCGCGACACAGCCGCCTGCACGGCTGCCCTCGACGCCCTTGAAGCCGCCGCCCGTGGGACGGACAACCTGATGCCCTACATTCTCGATGCTGTTGAACGGTACGCCACCGTAGGCGAAATTTCCGACCGCCTGCGCCGCGTCTTCGGTGAATACCAGGAAACGGTTGTCTTCTAGGCCGGAACCGCTTCCGGGCGGTGTCCCGACGGTCTGAAACCGTATTTCCGGCCGGTGAACCCGGTTTTCTTTCCGCAACCCATTTCACAGCCATGCTTGCCCTTGATTTCATCCGCCAGCACCTCGACCTCGTTCGTCGCGCCCTGCTCAACCGCCGCACCGATCTCACGCTTGACAGCTTCACCGAACTCGACGCCACGCGCCGGCGGCTGATTGCGGAAGTCGAACAGCGCAGAGCTGCGCTCAACCGGGTCAGTCCCCAGATTGGCGCGCTGCTCAAGGCCGGGCAGCAGGACGAAGCGGAAGCCAAACGTGCTGAAATGCGGGAACTCAAGGCCAGCATTGAAGCCCTCGAAGCTGAACGGGAAAGTGTCGAACAGCGCCTGCAGGAACTCGTGCGCATCATTCCGAACGTGCCCCACGAGTCTGTCCCGGTCGGCGATGAATCGGCCAACCAGGAAGTCGCGCGCTGGGGCGAACCGCGCCACTTCGACTTCCCCCCCAAGGACCACGTCGAACTTGGCACGGCGCTCGGTATTCTGGACCTGGAACGCGCTGCCAAGGTGTCAGGCGCGCGCTTTGCCGTCCTCAAGGGGCTGGGAGCCAAACTGGAACGGGCGCTCATCAGCTTCATGCTCGACCTGCACCTGACCGGACACGGCTACACGGAAGTGCTCCCACCGTTCATCGTCAATGGCGAGGCCCTGTTTGGCACGGGACAGCTTCCCAAATTCGAGCCGGACCTGTTCAAGCTGACCGATGAGCGCGGTCTGTACCTGATTCCCACGGCTGAAGTCCCGGTCACCAATCTGCACCGGGGTGAAGTGCTCGACGGCGCGCAACTACCCATCCGGTATGTTGCCTACACGCCCTGCTTTCGCAGCGAAGCCGGCAGTTATGGCCGCGACACCCGTGGGCTTATCCGCCAGCACCAGTTTGACAAGGTCGAACTCGTGGCGTTTGTCAAACCCGAAGACAGCTACGCGGAACTCGAACGCCTGACGGCCAACGCAGAAGCGGTGTTGCAGCGTTTGGAACTGCCCTACCGCAAGGTCGTGCTGGCCACCGGCGATCTGGGCTTTGCGGCGGCCAAAACCTACGATCTGGAAGTCTGGCTGCCCAGCCAGCAGACCTACCGGGAAATTTCTTCGTGCAGCAACTTTGAAGCCTTCCAGGCACGCCGCGCCGACATCCGCTTCCGGCGCGAACCTGGTATGAAGCCGGAGTTCGTCCACACGCTCAACGGCTCCGGGTTGGCGGTTGGGCGGACGTGGCTGGCGCTGCTCGAAAATCACCAGCAGGCCGATGGCTCGGTGGTCATTCCACCGGCGCTGCGCCCCTACCTGGAGGGACGCGAACGGTTGGCCTGAGACCTGGCACCGCACCGCTTCGGGAGTCGCGCATGAGCGAAGTTCCAACCACGACGGAACAAACCGCCGGGCAGGTCAGCGAGGAGCCGCCGCTCCACGGACGCCTGCACTACAAAATCCTGCTCACCACACTGCTGTGCGCTGCGCCGCTCATCTTTGGCGTGGACTACCTGTTTTACCGCAACCTCCGGCGCGACAAGATTGCCGAGCAAAGCCGCCACTTGCAGCACATTGCCGCCACGGCCGCGGCGGTGATTGACGCGCCCCTCATCCCGTTGGAACAGGACGCTGAAACCCGCCTGCCCGCGGTGGTGCGATCACGACTCCTTGACCTTCAGCGCGCCAACGAACTGGAGCAGCCGATTGATCTGTTCTACCGGCAGGACGGAGGCTGGATGCCGGTTTTTACGGAGCGCGCCCCCTCCCATGAACTGCGCCCGGAAGCCTGGCAGGTCCTCCGGCGCCAGGGACCACTGGCAACGGATGTCTATACTGACCAGCATGGCACCTGGATTTCCGCCTATGCCCCGCTGCGCGCCGGGCCGGAAGGCTCCGTGGTGGGACTGGTTGCCGTCCACACCCGCGCCGACCGGATGAACATGCTCATCATTGACCACTTCAAGCTGCTGTTTCTGGAAGTGACGCTGACGGGATTGTTCATCATTGCCTTTTTCTCGCTCATTCTCCGGTACTTCGTCACGCAACCGCTCGGCCAGCTTCTGGAGGGCGTACGCGCCATGGCGCGGCGCGACTACACCTATCCCATCCCGACCACGGCCAACGACGAACTCGGCGCCCTGGCGCGCGCTTTCGTACGGACGCGCGAGACCCTCCAGCACTACGTCGCCGAGCTGGAATCCTTTGCCCAAACCCTCGAAGAGAAGGTCGAGGAACGTTCCGTTGACCTGATGAGCGCCAACCAGGAACTTCTGCTGGCCAACTCCGAGCTGTATGAAAACCAGCGCCAGTTGCGCAAAATCAACGAAGACCTGCGCCGCGCCAACCTGGCGGTCATGGAGAGCAACCGGCTCAAGTCCGAGTTCGTGGCGAACATGTCGCACGAACTGCGGACGCCACTCAACGCCATCATTGGCTACACCTCGCTGCTCCAGCGTGGTCGCTACGGCCCGCTTTCCGAGGCCCAGATGCGGGCTTTGACCCGCATTGCCGAGAATTCGACGAACCTGCTCGAACTCATCAACACCTTCCTGGATTTCTCGAAAATTGCCGCCGGCAAGATGGAAACTCAGGTCAGTGAACTGGACCTCGTGAAGTTTTTGTCCGAAACCATTGCGCCGCTTGACGCGCTGGCCCGGGCCAAAAGCCTGACCCTGAGCTTCACGCCGCCGTCCCACGTGCCCCCGGCGGTGACGGACCCGGCCCGGCTGCGCCAGATCGTCACCAATCTGGTTTCCAATGCCCTCAAATTCACCGAACAGGGCAGCGTCACCGTTACCCTCGACGTGGACCCGTCCGGGGAAACCTTTACCCTCGAAGTGCGGGACACGGGAATTGGCATCGCCGGGAAAGACCTGCCGCACATCTTTGAGGAATTCCGCCAGGTGGACGGCTCGGCCACCCGCAAGTACGGCGGCACCGGCCTCGGTCTCTCCATTGCCAGGAAAAATGTGCTTCTGCTGGATGGCACCATTGAAGTCGAAAGCGAAGTGGGCAAGGGATCGGTGTTTCGCGTGCGGCTCCCCCTCCGCCTGCGGGAGCACGAAAGGATGGAAGCCAGCGAAAAGCCGATCGCCCTGCCATGTCCTGCCCCGGACAACCGCATTGTCCTGTGCATTGATGACGAACCGGACCTGGCGCAACAGTTGAAAACCATGCTCGACCTGACCAGTTACACGGTCATCAGCGCACGCAACGTCACCGAAGGTCTCGAACTCACGGCGGTGCTACGTCCACGTGTCGTTGTCCTTGACCTGATTTTGCCCGGGATCAGCGGGTTGACCTACCTCGAACGGCTGGCGGAAGACCCCATGCTCAAGCACATCCCGGTTATTGTCGTCAGCCAGGCTGACCGGCGGATGGCCCAGACGGCCTTCGAGTTTCCCATGGTCATCGGCTACCATCCCAAGCCGCTCGACCGGACGTGGCTGCTCAACAACCTTCAGAAGATCGAACAGGAAACGCCCTTCCGCCACCAGGCGGGACAGAGCCACCGGTTCACCGACTCCGTGGAAAACATGCTGTCATGACGCGCATTCTCGTGGTGGAAGACAACGCTGACAGCCGGGAAATCCTCACGCTGGAGCTGGAAGCCGAAGGCTATGAAGTCTGCGCCGTGGGCGACGGACTCAGCGCAGTGGAAGCGGCGGCGCAGTTTCATCCCGATGTCATTGTCATGGACATTTCCCTGCCCAATCTGGACGGGCTGGAAGCCACACGCCGCATCAAGGCGCAACCGGCGTTGGCGCGCGTTCCAGTCATTGCGCTGACGGCACATGCCATGACGGAAGACGAAGCCCGTTTCCGGGCGGCGGGCTGTGACGCCTATCTGGCCAAACCGGCCAGCCCCGACGCCGTGCAGCGGGTTGTGCAGCAGCTTCTGGCCCACCCCGACCGCTCCCACCAGGCGTCGTAACACTTCCATCCGACAAAAACCTGCACCGGCCACCACCCTGCGCCCGGGGCCAAGCCGGTAGCCGTCGGCCGGCTGGCAGCTCACGGTGGACAAGCCCTGTCAAATCGTGGAAAGTGTGTCTGCAACTCTGCATCTGCCGGTCTGGGCCGGCCTACCTTTCCGTCCCCGTCGGTTTCCCATGGGACGCTCACCAAACACCCCACCGCGCATCCTTGTCATAGACGACAATCAGGATGTTCTCGACCTGCTACACGACGAGCTTACGGCTGAAGGGTACGAAGTCGAAACGGCGGCCGACGGTCTGGCCGGCTTGCGCGCCCTCAAACGCTCCAAACCCGACCTGGTCATCATTGACATCATGATGCCGCACATCAGCGGCCCAGCCGTGATGACGCTCATCGGCGAGAAAGAACACTACCGCGAGCTGCGCGACGTACCGATGATCATCATCTCGGCGCAGTCCAACATCGAGTACGTCCAGGAAGAAGGGCTCCCGCTGGGCGAGTCGGATTACCTGACCAAGCCGATAGACTTTGACCGCCTGCACCAGTTGATCAGACAAAAGCTGGCGCGGCCACGCACTGAGACGCCTTCCCAGCCCGACGCGGCCCAGACAGCAGGTGTCTGAAATACCGCCGGCTGCTGTGGCAAACAATCCGGCGCAGGTCCGGTTGCAGACTCGGCGGGCAGGTCACACGGGCAGCCTGTTTCCGGCGCTGCATCCGGCAGGAAGGCGGAAAAGTCGCCCGGCAAAACGTACGCTCACACACAAAAGCACATTGCAATCGGCGGGGCCCGGCCTATAATCACCCGTGGTCTTCCTCCGCCGGCTGGCGCATGTTGGATTCGGAACCGATTCCCCTCAGCATCATGCGCGGCCGAGATTCGTCGTCGCCCGATGCCCCAAGTCGTCCTGATTACCGTCGTGTGTTCGTCAGGTGGGAGCGTCTGGAAAGCGCCTACGTCACCGGTCTTCTGAGGTCTCATGAGCGTCGCCTTGAGTCATCACTTTCTCGCCCGTCGGCTGCACTCGCTGAGCGGTGTCATTCCGATTGGGGCTTTCCTGCTGGAACACCTCTACACCAACTTTCACGCCGTTGCCGGTCCGGCAGCCTTCAATGACGCGGTCAAAGGCATTCAGGACCTGCTGCCCGGACCGTTGTTGCCCCTCGCTGAACTGTTTCTGATTGGGCTGCCGATTGCCTTTCATGCAATTTACGGTGTCTATATTGCTTACACGGCGAAGAGCAACGTGCTGAGCTACGGCTATGCACGCAACTGGAACTATCTTCTGCAGCGCGTCACCGGCGTAATTCTGCTGCTGTTCATCACGGCGCACGTTCTGACGATGCGCTTTGGTGTCGGCGGTCTGGGGCTGGCCGTAGCGCATCATCCCGACCAGGCGTTCACGATTGTGCAGTACTGGCTGGCGCAGCCCTTTGTCATGGCCTTTTACGTGCTGGGCATCTTCTCGGCGGCGTTCCACCTGGCCAATGGTTTGTGGACCTTTGCCATCGTGTGGGGCATCACCGTCAGCACGCGGTCCCAGCAGGCGTTTTCCTATGCCTGTGCCGTTTTCGGCGTAGCTGTATTCGCCATTGGCGTCCGGGCGGCGTTTGCCTTCGTTCCATAAGACCCGACCTTTTACGAATCAGAGCACTCATGAGCAACAAACCAAGCATCATTGTCGTAGGCGGTGGACTGGCCGGGCTGATGACAACCATCAAGGCCTGTGAACTCGGTTACACCGTTGATCTCTTCTCTCTCGTCCCCGTCAAACGGTCTCATTCGGTGTGCGCCCAGGGTGGTATCAACGGCGCGGTCAACACGAAAGGGGAAGGGGACTCAACCTACGAGCACTTCGACGACACGGTGTATGGCGGCGACTTCCTCGCCGAACAACCGCCGGTCAAGGCGATGTGCGACATGGCGCCGGACATCATCTACATGTTCGACCGCATGGGAGTTCCCTTTTCGCGCACGCCCGAAGGGCTGATTGACTTCCGGCGCTTCGGCGGTACGAAACACCACCGCACGGCGTTTGCCGGCGCGACCACGGGCCAGCAGCTTCTCTATGCGCTCGACGAGCAGGTACGGCGCTATGAAGCCGCCGGCAAGGTTCGCAAATACGAAGGTTGGGAGTTCCTGTCGGGTGTCATCGAGAACGGGCGCTGCCATGGCATTACCGCCATGAACCTGCAATCGCTGGAAGTGAAAGCCTTTGCCGGCGCGGCCGTCGTCATGGCGACGGGCGGGATTGGAGCCATTTTTGGCAAGTCCACCAACTCCGTCATCTGCACCGGCAGCGCGCAGGGGGCGCTCTACCGGCAGGGTGTCAAATACGCCAATGGCGAGTTCATCCAGGTTCATCCCACGGCCATTCCGGGCGAAGACAAACTCCGCCTGATGTCGGAAAGCGCACGCGGTGAAGGCGGGCGGGTCTGGGTGCCACGTACGCCGAAGGACCAGCGCGCGCCGAAAGACATTCCGCCTGCGGAGCGGTGGTACTTCCTCGAAGAAAAATATCCCGAATATGGCAACCTCGTTCCCCGTGACATTGCCACCCGTGAAATTTTCCAGGTCTGTCTCGACGGCTATGGCGTCGGCGGCAAGTTCCAGGTCTATCTCGATCTGACGCACATTCCACGCGAACAGCTCGACCGCAAGCTGGGCGGCATCCTTGAAATTTACGAGATGTTCGTTGGCGATGACCCGCGTGAAACGCCCATGCGTGTGTTCCCCGGCATGCACTACACCATGGGCGGGCTGTGGGTGGACTATGAGCAGCAAACCAACGTCGCCGGCCTCTTTGCCGTCGGGGAGTGTGACTACTCCATCCACGGGGCCAACCGGCTTGGGGCCAACAGCCTGCTGTCCTGCGTCTATGCGGGCATCATCGCCGGGCCGGCCGCCGTCAACTTTGCCAAAAACAACTCGACCAAAGACCTGCAGGACCCCATTTTCGAGCGCGAGCGCGCCCGGCAGGCGGCGCTCAACGAAGCGCTCAAAACGAAGCGGGGTACGGAAAACCCACGGGTGCTGCACGAAGAACTGGGACGCCTCATGACCGAGAACGTCACCGTCATCCGGTACAACGACCGCCTGCGGTACACGGACGAAAAAATCCAGGAACTGCTCGAACGCTACGAGCGCATCAACCTCAACGAGCAGAACTACTGGGCAACGCAGGCCATTCCGCACGCCCGCCAGTTGGAAAACATGCTTCACCTGGCGCGTGTCATCACGCTGGGCGCGCTCAACCGGGATGAATCGCGTGGCGCCCACTACAAACCCGACTTCCCTGAACGGGACGACGAGCGGTTTCTGAAAACGACCATTGCCACCTGGACCCCGGAAGGGCCGCAACTGACCTATGAAGATGTCAACGTCAGTCTCATCAAGCCGCGCAAGCGTGACTACTCGAAGAAGAAAGCGGCTTAGCGCCCGTCCGCGCCCGTGGCTTGGCCGGCTGCTGGTCACGGGCACGATGGGCAGTTGGCTCCTGCTGCTCCCGGTGGGCGTGGCTTCCCCGGTCAAGGCTGCGGCTGGGGTATCCCACCGTGAGCCGCTTCAGGCCTTTCCGCTGTCCAGCCTGCCGGCGGCTGCCCGCGGGCTGGTCAAAGGCAGCTTCAAACAGGGCTTCCGCTGGAATGACCTCGATGGCGAGAACTATCTGATTTTGACCGAAACCGGTGCGTTTGAGACCCCGGGCCGCAAGGCGCGCCAGGACTTCGATGCCAGCCAGGACGCCGAGCTGTATGCCTACCGCTTCGTCAACGTCAACGGCCGGTTTTCACCCGTCTGGCAGGTGACGGATTTCGTCCGTAACTGTCCGCTCGACCTCACGGCGGAATTCCTCCCGGACGCAACCGAAGTGACAGACCTCGACAATGACGGCTTTGCCGAAGTGTGGGTGATGTACAAAACCGCCTGCCGCGGTGATGTCAGTCCGGCGACGCTCAAACTCATCATGTACGAGGTCAACCAGAAATACGCCATGCGGGGCGCGACCCGCATCGCGCTGCCGGATGTTTCAGTCGGCGGAGAAAAGACACCGGATGCCAGGCTGCGCGCCAACCGCGCGTTTCTCCGGCATGCCGAACGCAAGTGGAAGCAGTTTTACGTGGAATTCTCTCAGTAACGAGTCGCGGCCCCAAGCTTGAAAAGAGCTGAAAGCTGTGACGTTCAAGGCTGTGAGGATAGCCACACCAGATGAACCCCGTAACCTGACGCCGCCCCCCGGATGGAGATGGCTCGATGACCCGCGAAAAAATTGTTCTCAGAATCAGACGCCAGGATGAACCCGGCAAGCCCACCCGGTGGGAGGAGTTTGCGCTTCCCTACCGTCCGAACATGAACATCATCAGTTGCCTGATGGAAATCCAGAAAAATCCCGTCACGGCTTCCGGCCAGGCGACCACGCCGGTGGTGTGGGAGTGTTCCTGTCTTGAACACGTTTGTGGTTCGTGCTCGATGGTCATCAATGGCAAGGCGCGTCAGTCGTGCAGCACGCTGGTGGACAAGCTCGAAGATGGCCCCATCACGCTCGAACCCCTGACCAAGTTTCCGGTCATCCGTGACCTTCAGGTTGACCGCTCGCGGCTTTTCCAGGACCTCAAGAAGGTCAAGGCGTGGATTCCGATTGATGGCACGTACCCGATGGGCCCCGGCCCCCGGCTGGACCAGAAAACCACGGAGATTCGCTACAAGCTCTCCACGTGCATGTCGTGTGCGGTGTGCATGGAAGTGTGTCCGCAGTACAACGAACGGTCTTCTTTCGTCGGGCCTTCGGTGCTCAATCAGGTTCGGCTGATGAACCTGCATCCCACCGGCAAGCTCAACCGGGATGAGCGCCTGGAAACCATTATGGGCGATGGCGGCATTACCGACTGCGGCAATGCGCAGAACTGTGTCAAAGCCTGCCCCAAAAACATTCCGCTCACGGAATCCATTGCGGATTTGGGACGGCAAACGACGATTCACGGCCTTCTGGGCTGGCTGATGCCCTGACCCCACGCACGGACGGATACGGGATGACAGACATTCAGCAGATCACGGCGCCTGAACTGGCCCGGCGTCTTGCCGCGGGCGATCCAGTACAGCTTCTCGACGTGCGCGAGGACTGGGAATATGCGTTCAACCGCATTCCGGGCAGCCGCCTGTGTCCGATGAGCCAACTGCCGGTGTGGGCTGCGGAGCTTGATCCCGCCCAGGAATACGTCATCTATTGTCATCACGGCATCCGCAGCATGCACGCCTGCGCCTACCTGCGCAGCAAAGGGTTTACCCGTCTGGTCAACCTCATCGGCGGCATTGATGCCTGGTCGCACGAGGTTGACCCGACGGTGCCGCTCTACTGAACCGGGCGGGAAGTTACATACAAACACTGGCAAGCTGTCGGCTGAGAGCGAGGCGTAGCCGTTGCCAACGGGGAGGGGGCGATGAAGTACGATCCGGAACGCCACCACCGTCGCTCCATCCGCCTACGTGGTTACGATTATTCCCAGGCGGGCGCGTATTTCGTCACCATCTGCACACAAAACCGTGCCTGTCTGTTCGGCGAGGTGGTAGATGGGACTATGCAGTTGAACCCCTTGGGGGCAATCGTGCAACAGACCTGGCACGATCTGCCCAACCATGTGGCTGGGATCAGGCTGGATACATTTGTCGTAATGCCGAACCACGTTCACGGAATCATCATGATTGTTGATGATACTGGGGCGAACACCGTGGGGGCGGATGGTGATGTAAGGATGGGTGGTGTTGGGGCGCAGGGTGGTGTTGGGGCGCAGGGTGGTGTTGGGGCGCAGGGTGGTTTGGGGCGGGTTCTGAACCCGCCCCTACAACCAAACCCAACCCTGCAATTGAACCCACCCCGACCACCGAAGCCAAAAACCCAACCGCCACCCCTACATCCACAATTACACCCGCAACCGAACCCGCCCCTATCATTGAAGCCACCACACCCGGCCCTGCCGCCATATCTGCCGTGCGATTGAAACGCCAAGGGTTGCCGGAAATCATCCGTCAATTCAAAACGTTTTCCGCCCGGCGCATCAACGAGCACCGGGGAACACCAGGCATCGCCATCTGGCAACGTAACTATTACGAACACATCATCCGCAACAGGGCAGCTTTGCACCAGATACAGCAATACATCCCTGACAACCCCCGACGTTGGGCGTCTGACCGCGAGAACCCGGCAGCTATCGTGTCCGAACCAGCCCCTTGGGTGTCACAATCTGAGAACCAATACCTCGATTAGCTTGTCAGCGGCGGTGCCTGCCCCAGGGCGGCCTGAATCCCCTTCGTCAGCGATTCACGCAGGTGCTGGTATTCCGTCCATGACCGGCCGGCGATGAGACCGCCATCCACGACGAGCGCATGCCCGTTGACAAAGCGGGCATCGTCGCTGGCCAGCCACAGTACCGCCTGCGCCACATCCACCGGCTGTCCCGCATGGCGCAACGGCTGCGCCTGAACCTGCATCGGCGCCATCAGCGGCGCCAGCGCCCGGGCCGCATCCGGCGGGAGACCAAAGGCGCTGCCAAAAATGCCCGTCGCAATAAAACCCGGACAGACACAGTTGACCCGAATCCCCTGCTCGCCCAGCTCCATGGCCACGGAGTGCGTCAGATGAATGACCGCTGCCTTACAGGCGCTGTAAATGTGCGGCGCATGCCCGGTACGCAGGCCGGCAATGCTGGCCGTGCTGACAATGCTTCCAGTACGCCGGGGAAGCATCACCCGCGCCGCATGCTTCATGCCCAGAAAGACGCTGCGCAGCAGCAGGGCGACCGTCGCGTCAAACCCCTCAGCCGGCGTTTCGGCAATGGGCGCTGAAACGCCCTGCGCCCCGGCGTTGTTGTACATCACATCGAGCGCGCCAAACCGGGCAACGGCAAAATCCACCAGCGCCGCAATGTCCGGTTCGTGGGTGACATCCGCCCGGCAGTAGGCGGCCCGTTCACCGAGTTCGGCCGCAATCGCGGCACCGCGTTCATCCTGGATGTCGCTCAGGACAACCAACGCCCCTTCGGCGTGAAACAGACGTGCCGTGGCTTCGCCAATCCCACTGGCGGCGCCGGTAATGACGCCCACTTTTCCATCGAGTTTACCCATGCTGTGACTCCCATCGGACTTGAAATGCTGACTACTGACCACCAAAAAAACGTTTGATGCGTTCCCACAGCGTCGGCTTGGGAACGTCAAAAGGCTGGTTGAACTCCGGGATCGGCGCTGGTTCCTGGAATGACTCCGGTGAACGCGACTCCCGCAGGCTGCGCAGACGACTTGCCATGGGCGTCTCCAGCTCAGCCGGCGGGGCAGAAACTTCCACGCTTGGGTCAATGCGCGGGGTGGCTGGCGGGGGGCCGGGACGATTCGCCGGACGGGTGTCGCCCGAAGCCGGACGCCGTGCCTGGCCGCTACGCAGACGGGACGGGCTTTCATCTTTCACGGCGGACTGGCTCCTTTCAAAAACATCAGCGATCCAAGGCAATGCGCGGGTCAAGGAGCCGGTACAGCAGGTCCGTCAGCGTATTGACCGCCACATACGTCAGCGCAATGGCCAGCAGGTTGGCCTGCACCTGGTTGTATTCACGTTCGTTGATGGCCCGTACCGTGAGATCACCGACACCCGGCATCGCAAAGATGGTTTCGGTGACAATCGCCCCGGTCAGAATGATACCGAACTGCAACCCGATGATGGTCACCACCGGAATGAGGCTGTTTTTGAGGACGTGCTTGAACAACACGACCCGTTCGGGCAGCCCCTTGGCGCGCGCTGTGCGGACATAATCTTCGCCCAGCTCTTCAAGGACACTGGAACGCACCAGGCGCGTCAGAATCGCTGCCATGGCGAGGCCCAGCGTCGTCGCCGGCAGGATGAAATGCTCCAGCCGTTCGCTCCCGGAAACGGGCAGCCAGTCCAGATACACCGCAAAAATGAGAATGGCCAGCGGCCCAATCACGAAGTTGGGCAGCGCAATGCCCCCCAGCGACACCACCGAGATGGCCGTATCCAGCCAGTGCCCCCGCGCCACAGCCGCCGCAATGCCCAGCGGGATGGCCACGATGACCGCCACCAGCATGGCCGCCCCGGCCAGCTTGAGTGTCGTCGGATAGCGGTTCAGCAACTCCTTCACGACGTTTTTGCCGCCGAAGGTCTCCCCCAGATCGCCGCGCAGCAGGCCCCGGTGCTTGTCCAGCCCGTCTTTTGCCGGCGCGCCAAGCCAGAGGCGGACGTACTGTTGCCACAGCGGCAAGTCGAGGCCGTGCTTGTGACGGAGCGCCTGAATGTCTTCAGGCCGGGCGCTATCCCCAAGGTACATCACCACCGGATCGCCCGGCACGAGATGGATAAGCAGAAACACCAGCGTCACCACGGCCCACATCACCGGCACGACAACCGCCATGCGCTTGAGGAAAGAGAGGAAAAACGAAACCAGCATGGTCATCAGGCAAGCGACCTGGAGCTTACCTCTGCACGCCTTGCCCGCCAGATTGACGCGCGGCGCGCGACAAAGCAGAAAACGCAGCAGCGCGTCAAAAAGTGATACAACCCACGTCCCGATGCAACAACGGCTATCCTATGCGGTGATCAGTTGAGCCGGCACTGAAGCTGGCGAATGGCTTTTTTGGCCGGGGCATAATCCGGGTTGTACGCCAGCGCCGTCGTGTATTCCTGCATGGCGTCGAGCCAGCGCCCCTGCCATTCAAGTACCCGCCCGTAGTTGAAGTGCGGATAGAAGTAGCACTCATACCGCCTGGCCTTCATGGCCCGCTTGAGCCACAGCGCAGATGAAAGCGGATCGCCGCGCTCGATGAGATAGGCCCCGATGTCGTTGTAGGGATTGCCAAAGTCCGGGTCGAGTTCAATCGCCTGCAAACACTCGGCAATGGCGCGATCCAGATCACCCAGAAAACTGTACGTCCAGCCCAGAAAGGTATGGGCTTCGGCCGTCGGATGCAGCGCAATCGAACGTTCGTAAAGCTGGATGGCCTCGTCGAGGTTGCCTTCCATCTGGCGCTGATAGGCCGCCTGAAAGTAGCGGGCCGCCTCACGTACAGCCAGGTCATCCGTCGTTTCGAGATGCTCACAGTTGTCGCGCGCGTCATTCATGGTGTCTGTCCTCGCCGGGCAATGGCCGCCGCCGTCTGCCCGTTCGCTTCTGCTTTGCCAGAAGGGCGGTCACGGCTTCAACCACCACGATGTCCTGTTCTATCAGCCGCTCCAACAATCGCAGGAAAAGCTGGGCCGTCGCAAGGGCGTCTCCCGATGCACGGTGGCGGGCCGGATTGGAAATCCGAAAATGGGCGGTGACGGTATCGAGCCGGTAATTGTCCAGACCGGGAACGAGCTGCCGCGCCAGTTGTACCGTACACAACGTGGGCGCCGTCCACACGAAGGTTTCATCGGCGCGCCTGAGTTCAGCCGTCAGAAATTTACGGTCGAAGCTGGCATGGTGCGCAACGAAAACCGTCTGGCTCAGCCGCTGCCGCATTTCAGCGGCAATGGCCGCAAAGGGTGGCGCTGTGGCCACGAGTTCGTCGCTGATACCGGTCAGGGCCGTAATCAGCGGCGGAATGGGCACACCGGGATTGACCAGACTCGCAAAGGTTTCGGTGATCCGGCCGCGCTCGATGGTGACACAGGCCACTTCGGTGATGCGCTCCTGCTCCGCGCGGCGTCCGGTCGTCTCCACATCCACGACGGCAAACCGGCATTCCAGCAGGGACGCCGTCGCTTCCGGGGCCGCGGTCGGCAGCGGTTGCCAGCGCAGACCGTCGTCCCCTTCCAGCACAGCCTCCGGCAACTGGGCCAGCACCGGCAACAGCACCCGCCGCACGAGTTCCGGTGCCGCCCGTGGCGCCCGGAGCAACTCGCGCCCCAGATCGGTCAGCGACACCACCCCACGGGCCGCCGACAACCGGGCGCGCAGTGTTTTCAGCAAAAACGAAGGGCCGGGCAGAACGTCAGGCATCAGCTTCGGCACAAAACATCAGCTTCGGCACAAAACCGGAACCTTTCAGCCGGCCGCCGCCTCACGGCAGGGGACGAAACGAGTAGGCCAGGCGGTCGGTCTGGTAACGCAGCGTGTCATGAAAGCGGGTCTCCCCCTCGAAACGCAGCACCCATACCGTCTGATCGTCCGTCTGAAGGTAGTAGTAACGTCCGGTCATGGGCTTTCCCACCCGGCGAAAGGTAAAGGTCAGGAGTGTCCCACGGGCCATGGAGGTGGAAAACCGCTCGCGCTTTTTCAACTGGAAGTCGGGGCGGAACTGAAGTGAATCCGTCGCCTCGCGCTCGGCCAGACAGCGGTGCGGCTCATCGGCGCAGTCCGGCGGGATGGCTTCGCGTCGGACCCGGAGCCACGACTGACTGCGGTCGCGGTAAATGATTTCCAGAACCCGCCGCCCGTCATTCTCAACGGTATGTTCGGAACGCCAGCCGGGCAGGAGTTCGAGCTCAAAACCGGCCTCCGGGTCGGCAAACCGGCGCGTGGCGGCCGTCGGTTCGCCGGCCGGCGCAGTCGTGGGAAGCGGAATGCCCTGCGCCCTGACGGGGATCGCCGGCCAGCCCCAAAGCAGGACCCAAACCAGACCCCAAACCAGACCCCACACCAGACCCCACACCAGGCAGGCCAGCCCGATGTTGCTTCGGCACCGCATCCTGTTTACTCCGGCTTCGCCTTCTGATCCATTTCGGCCAGCGCCCGCAGCACCTGCGCCGCGTGACCTTCAACCTTGACGTTGGGAAAGATGCGGGCAATCCGTCCCTGCTCGTCAATGATGAACGTGGTGCGGACAATGCCAAAGTACGTCCTGCCGTAGTTTTTCTTTTCCTGCCAGACGCCGTACTGTTCGGCCACGACGTGTTCGGGATCAGACAGCAAGGGAAATGCCAGCTCGAACTTCGCGGCAAACTTTTCGTGCGAAGTGACGCTGTCCGGGCTGATGCCAATGACCTGGGCCTTGTGCGCGGCAAGCTCGTCGCGGACAGCGTTGAAGGCGCAGGCTTCCCTGGTGCAGCCGGGGGTGTTGTCACGTGGGTAGAAGTACAGCACCACCCGCTGCCCGGCAAAATCCGCGAGTCTGACCGTTTGCCCCGTGGCGTCGCTCAAAGCAAAGGGGGGCGCCGGATCACCAACTGTCAACCGTGCTGTGGAAGAAGTCATGCCAGTCCAGAGAGGTCTTGGGCCACACCGTTGTGGTGTGGATGGTGCAACATCGCCACCACCGCCGGGTCAGCAGCAATCTGGTGGCTCAGGCGACGCAGGTGCGCTTCCTGCGCCACCCGAATGGCATTGTAGATGGCACGCCCGGTGGAGCGGCCGTGGGCCACGATGACCGGCTGCGGCACGCCCAGCAGAAGCGCCCCGCCATATTCCGCATAGTCGAACCGGGAGCGCACCTGCTGCAGGCCAGCCAGGGCGTCCCGCGCGGGCGGCGCTGACTGACGCCACGCTTCCTGAAGCATGGTCAGCAGGGCCGTTGCCAGCCCTTCGCTGGTCTTGAGGACGATATTTCCCGTAAAGCCGTCACAGACAGTGACATCCACCGCACCGGTGTAGATGTCCTTCCCTTCGACATTGCCCACGAAGGTGAAGTGGCGCTGGGGCGCATGCTGGCACAGCAGGGCGTGGGCTTCGCGCGTCAGCGCATTGCCCTTGATACTTTCCTCTCCAATGGAAAGCAGTCCCACCCGCGGTCGCTCAACGCCGAGAATCTGCTCGACATAGGCCGCGCCCATGACGGCAAACTGGTCGAGCATGGCGGGCTTGCAATCCGCATTGGCTCCAATGTCGAGCAGCAGCGTGCCGCGCCCGGATAACGTCGGGAGAACCGTGGCCAGCGCCGGACGCGCAATACCGGGTATGGTGCCCAGCCACAGGGTGGCTGCCGCCACGATGGCGCCGGTGTTTCCGGCGCTGACGAAACCAACCGCCAACCCCTGCCGGAGCGCCTCGATCCCGACGCGCAGGGACGAGTCGCGTTTGGTACGGATGGACTGCCGGGCGGTTTCATCCATGGCGACGACCTCACGGGCCGGCAGAATTTCAATGGGTTCGGTCGTCCAGCCAGCCTCCTGAAGGGCCGGATGCAGCCGGTCCGGCTGGCCAACCAGCAGCACCTTGACGCCAAGCTGGCGGGCTGCCAGCAGCGCCCCTTCGATTTCCGGTGCCGGGGCATGGTCTCCGCCCATGGCATCGAGAGCAATTTGCAACATCGCCGTCTCGTCGCAATGCAGCCGGTTGCGGCAGGCAACCGCCGGTTCAGTTCACTCTTCTTCAGTTCACTCTTCAGCCCCTTTTTGACGAATCGTTATCACCTGACGGCCACGGTAGTAGCCGCACTCACCGCACACCCGGTGCGGCAGGCGGGGCGCACCACAGTTCGGGCAGCGGACCAGGGTCAGTTTCGGCAGGGCATCGTGCGCACGGCGCTTGCCGCGCCGCGACGAGGAGTGGCGTCGTTTCGGATTCGGCATAGGTTCAAACCGCCTTTCGGAAGCACATTCAGAAGCTTTCGCGGGAAACGCAAAAGCACAGGATTATAAGACAGCCCGGCGGATTGTCAACGCAGCCGTCGGCCGTGAAAAAAGTCACGGCGGGCAGACTATTTCCCGACGCTGGCTGGAAAAAACAGCAGACTGGAGGGCCCCTCACCGGTCCGGTCCGGCAGGGCCAGGCGGGCTTCGCAGCAGCGCGTCAGGATGCGGTGCCGTTTGGCGGCGTGGCGTCCCAAATCCGGGGTCGCCAGCACCACCAGTCGCCAGAGCTGACGATGGCGCAGCAGCAGGGTTTCAATCTCAGGATGCGCCAGTGATGAAAGCTGGGCGGATTCGTGTTCCGACAACTGTACCGTGACGTGGGCTTCCTTGAGCGCCATGTCCGGCGAGGGGCAATAGACAATCACGCTGCCGGCGGGCAGTCCCAGGTCGTCGCACAGGGCGGCTTCCATCTGCTCCCGGGCGCCCCCGGCATTCTCATAGAACTGGCGCTTGAGCCGGTCGAGTTCGCTTTCCGTCAGGCCGTCCCGGCTCGCCCGGAAAACGGGTTTGTAAAGCTGGCGCGTCGCCAGGGCCGACAGGAGCCGCTGGACCTCCGGCAAGCCCACCGCCCGCTCCCGAAGCACATGCAGGAAGGCGTCATCGCGGAGCGCAAACAGTTCGGCGTAGGCAAACCGCCCGGCCGCGATGGCCATTTCCAGGGCCTTGGAAAGCATGGCGCCGGCCGCAATTTTTGCGTGGTGAAAGTACACCCGTTCGGTCAGCAGGTAGCGCATGCGCAGTACGTGGACGACTTCCGAAAGGGCATCGTGCCGGAACAGGCCGTGGCGTTGCAGGTCAAGGGCCAAACGCCCACCCAACCGCGTGAACAGCGCCAGCAGGCGGTCGTCGTAATCCACGGTCAGCCCACAGAAGCGCGCATCCCGGCGGAGATAATCCAGCAGGTCGGCGCAGATGGTGCCGGCAAAGATGTCGCGGATGAAGTCGTCGTCCCGCGCCAGGGGCGTTTCGCCCAGAAGGTGGGAACGAACCGTGGTCAGCAGCCCCTGCCGCTCCAGTTCCTCCCCCAGGTCGCCGGACAGCATGGTGTCGAGGCGCTGGATGTCAGCGTCATGGCGTGGCGCAATCCGTCGCTCATCCTCAAAGGTATGACCAAAGGGCACATGTGTGATGTCGTGCAGCAAAGCCACCGTCCGAATGCGCTGCCGCTCATCCTCGGTGAAGCGGTGAACACCCCTTTGTTCAAGGCTCTCAATGATTTTTCCAGCCAGATGACAGGCTCCCAGGGAATGCTCGAAGCGGGTATGCACCGCCGAAGGATAGACCAGATGGCTCAATCCAAGCTGTTTGATACCGCGCAGGCGCTGCATCGCTTGGGTGTCAAGCAGACGGACCTCAGCAGCCGAAAAGGTCATGTCGCCGTGGATGGCATCCCGAATCGTTTTGGCCCGAATCGTTCTGGCGCGCGGCGAAAGGCGGCTGGATGACTTTCCCGACAACCGTTTGGACGACGGCTTCGGCGTGGTGAAGGTTTTGACAGGCTTCGACAAGGGTGTTAGCTTTCCTCTGCTTTCTGCTTCGTATTCAAAGCGGATACCAGTTCTCGCCGTGAGAGGGGAGAGAGCGGCCGATGCGTCGTAAAGTCTTACTTGCAGACGACAGCCTGAGCATTCAGAAAATGTTCGGGTTGTACCTTGAAAGGTGCGAGATTGACGTCGTTACGATGAGTAACGGCGAGTTGGCCGTTTCAAGACTTTCCACGATACGCCCTGATCTCATTCTGGCGGATGTGTTCATGCCCGGCCGGACCGGCTATGAAGTCTGCGAATACGTCAAGCAGCATCCGGATTTCAAGCACATTCCGGTGCTGCTCCTGACCGGCAAGTTTGAACCTTACGACGAAAAGGAAGCCAGGCGCGTCAGAGCCGATGGGCACATCGTCAAACCGATTGCGGAACAGGAGTTTGTTTCGCTGATTCGGACGACGCTGGAGCGATTCCCGCCGAAACCGGCGGTCACTCCGCCGCCAACCGTCACCCAGCCGGTGGGACAGACCCAAGCACTTGGTTCCGTTCCCCCGCCGGCCACATCGAAAGAGCCTTCGGCCACATCGAAAGAGCCTTCCGGGTTGGGCACAGCACCTCCCAAGTTTCATCTGGGGGGCTTTGATCCGTCGGCCGAAGTACCGCCGACCATCAAAGTCACGCCTTCGATGCTGGCCTCGATAACTCCCTCTCCGAAGATGGACGACGGGCGGCTGCCTGATCTGGACCCGCTCCTGCCGCTCGATGCGCCGCCCCCTCCGGCGGCGTCGGCTACGGATACGACGGATTTCATTCTCGATCTTCCACCGCCGGAACAGGCGCCGCCGGTGCTGAGCTACCCGGAGCCGCCCAAAACCCTTTCGACGCCGATTCCCCGTCCGACATTTTCCTCGCTGCCGCCGCCAAACATCGGCACGACGACGGCCAAACTCGATCCGTCTGAACTGCCCGAACTGCTCACAACGGCTGTGCCGCCCCCGCCGGCCGTGAAACAGGAACCTCCAGCGGCGGAGCTGGATTCCCCCCTGGAACTGGATGACGCCGTACCGCCAGTTGCCGCCCCCGCGGTCATGCCGGAACCGGAAGCGACAGCGGCCGCCACGCCCCCGGCCACAGTGCCGGATGAAGTGACGACAACGCCGAATGAAGCAGCAGCGCCGTTTGTCGTCGCCCCGTTCGCCCCACTGCCGGCAGCGTCAACCCCGGACCTGCCAGCGGCTGTCACGTCTGCCGAGCCAACAGCGCCTGTCCTTTCAGAGCCGGCGCCATCAGTTGCCGCTCCTGCGGAGACACTGGTGGGCGCGGCTTTGCCAGATGAGACACCGCCGCCATCCTTTGAGCCGGTCATCACGCCACCGGCACAGATTGCCCAACCGTGGGAGCAGCCGAAACCCGACGAGCCGCCCATCACCACCGCCTTCCAGCCACAGCCTGAAACCTCGTCCCTGCCCCCACTCACCGCCCCGCTGACAAGCCAGCCTACGGGCAGCCTGCTCACTGAGCCGGTGCCGCCGCCGGACTTTCTGACCGGACTGGTGTCGTCTCCAACGGCGACGCCCCCGCCTTCGGAACGGCCGGACGTTTCTCCGGAGAGCGCCTCTCCCCTGGTCTCCTTCTCCACGCTGCCGACAGCCACGCCGCCCCCGGCTCCGGTGTTTGAGGTCGTCATGGAAGAAGAGCCTCCCGTTCGCGGGACGGATTTGCTTCCTGATGAACTGGTGGCCATGCGGCAGCCGTCACCGGCGGTCAACGAGACTGCCCCCGCCGCAGCGGTTTCGGAAACGCCAAGCCCAACCGCAACGGAAGCGGCTGAGGTGTCACCATTCACGTTGGAAGTCACCGACCGGGCGGACGACATCCCCTCCGCCCCGACGGAAGCGGACATGCCGGCAGCCGTGGTGACAACCGAGGCGGTTGCCACCAGCCTGACCGAGGTTCCAGCCCTTGAGGAGGCCCTGGAGGAAACCGCTCCTCCGGCAACAGACGAAGCGGCCCCAGGGGCTTCTGCCCTACCCGCCTTTGTGCCAACACCACTGGAAGCCGCCCCCCTGGAGGACGTCGGCTTCCCTGCCCCGCCAACGGCCGAAGCCGAGGCCATCGAACCCGGCATTGCAACGCCAACGGAGGAACCGGCCGTGGCCGAAGAGGCAGCTTCCCTTGAAGCGCCTGAAGCGCCGCCGGCCGAAGTTCACTCCGGCGAAGTGCAGCCTGAACCTCCGGTTGAGGCCGCACCCGCCATGGCGCCCATGGCAGCCCCGGTTGCGGAAGCAACGTCTGCCGTGAGCCCGGCGCAAACCGTGGACTGGTCAACGTTCACGCTGCCCCCGGCCGTCGTGGATGAGATTGTCCGGCGCGTGGTGGCTGAAATTTCCGACCACGTTGTGCGCGAAATCGCCTGGGAAGTGGTGCCTGACCTGGCGGAACTGCTCATCAAAAAACACCTTGCCAACGGCAATGGGCGCCGGAACGCCGATGGCTAACCCGACGCCCGTCCGGCTTTCCACGGCCACAGCCGAAACGACGCCCGCCACACCGGCCACGCTCGAAGCCCGGTATGGTCTGGGTCTGTATGTCTCACGCGGCATCACGCTCGTCCGGGGGGCAGGTGCTTACGTCTGGGACAGCGACGGACGGCGCTATCTGGACGGCACGGCCGCGTATGGCGTCGCCAGCCTTGGGCACTGCCATCCGGCGGTGGTGGACGCCATCAGCCAGCAGGCGGCAACCCTCATTGCCTGTTCCGGCTCATTCGGCAATGACCAGCGCGCCCAACTCTATGCCGAGCTGACGACGGTCCTGCCGCACGGACTGACGCGCGTGTTTTTCTGCAACTCCGGGGCGGAAGCCAATGAAGCTGCCCTCAAGTTTGCCCGGTTGACCACCGGCCGCCACGGCGTGGTTGCCGCCCAGCGGGGCTTCCACGGGCGGACGGCCGGGGCGCTGACGGCCACGTGGGAACCAAAGTACCGTGAGCCGTTCGAGCCGCTGCTCCCCGGTTTCACCTATATCCCCTACAACGATGAAGCCGCCCTCGATGCCGCCATCACGGATGAGATCGGCGCGGTCATCCTGGAAGTCGTCCAGGGTGAAG
Organism: Chloracidobacterium sp. N; assembly: GCF_018304765.1. Lineage (NCBI taxonomy): Bacteria > Pseudomonadati > Acidobacteriota > Blastocatellia > Chloracidobacteriales > Chloracidobacteriaceae > Chloracidobacterium > Candidatus Chloracidobacterium aggregatum. The sequence continues at coordinate 612,521 of NZ_CP072642.1, read as the reverse complement.
GCGGTGTGCGTCCGGGGACGACCGCATTTCTGCACCGGGCGCAGCAACTTTGCCGCGAACGTGGTGCGCTGCTCATTCTGGATGAAGTCCAATCCGGGTTTGGACGCACCGGGACGTTCTTTGCCTGCCAGGCCGTCGGGATCGAGCCGGACATCCTCACCATGGCCAAGGGCATTGCCAGTGGCTTTCCGATGGGTGCCGTCGCCCTTGGTGAGCGCGTCGCCAGACTGTCTCCAGGCCAGCACGGGACGACGTTCGGTGGGGGGCCGCTGGCCTGTGCTGCCGCCCGTGCCACGCTGCGCGTCCTGACGGAAACCAACCTGCCGGCCCAGGTTGAACGGCTCAGTGGGCTATTCTTTGAGCGGCTGCGCGCCATTCCCAGCCACCGTATCCGGGAAGTGCGTGGACGTGGCTATATGATTGGCATCGAGCTGACAGAACCAGCCGCTCCCTACATCGCAGCCGCCCAGGAGCGGGGTCTGCTGGTGATCAACGCGGGCGCCAACGTCATCCGCCTGCTGCCACCCCTGATCCTGACCGAAGCGGACATCGCTCTGGCCACGACCGTGCTGACGGAAATCCTTGGTTAGCCGCCGCGTGGCCCAACCAGAAGCCGGCAGCGGAGACAGCTCCCAGGCACGAGAAAGGGGATGCCACGTGGCATCCCCTTTGGATTGCGTACTTCCGGGTTCGGTTTGTGTGCACCCGGCCGGTTTCGGAAGGGCTAGTTGACTGAAAACGGAGCCGGGCTGGCTTCCGTACGTTCTTCCGTCACGACCACCTGCCCATCCCGCGCATCCACAGTGAAAGCATTGACGGCATTCCACCGCAGGGTGATGGGCAGCTTGACCTTCTCATCGATGGTCCGCTTGAGGAAGCGCGCCCCGTATGCCGGGCTGAAGCCCTGCTGCACGAGCTGGTCAATGGCGGCGTCGGTGACCTGCAGCGATTTGCCAAACTTCGCCATCTGCCGTGTGATCTTGTTGAGGTAGAGAACGGCAATCTGCCGCACCTCGTCCTGCGTCAGCGGCGAGAAGACCACAATTTCGTCAATGCGGTTCCGAAACTCCGGCGAGAAACGGGTTTCGGCGGCCTTGAGCACTTCATTTTTGATTTCCTTCATGTCGCCCAGCGACTTGACGCCGAAGCCAAGTGGCTTCATGTACTTTTTGAAGTTCTCGCTGCCCAGGTTCGATGTCATGATGATGATGGCATCGGACAGATACACCTTCTTGCCGCGGCCATCCGTCAGCCAGCCTTCGTCAAAAGCCTGGAGGAACAGGTTGAGCAGGTAGGGCGACGCCTTTTCGATTTCGTCAAGCAGCAGGACGGTGTAGGGGTTGTCGCGCAGGCGTTCGGTGAGAATCCCACCCCGCTCCGAGCCGACAATCCCACGCGGCATGCCGATGAGTTTCTCCACGGCCACAACGCCATCCTGGTACTCCGACATGTCAATCCGAATCATCTTCTGCTCGTCGCCAAACATAAACTCGGCAACGGCTTTGGCCAGTTCCGTCTTGCCGACGCCCGTCGGGCCGAGGAACAACAACACGCCATCCGGCTTGTAGAAGTTTTCCTTGAGCGGCCCCTTGTTGAGGCGGAGCCGGCGGGCGACACTCTCCACGGCTTCGCGTTGACCGATGACGCGCTTGGCCAGCTCGGCTTCCATATTGGCAAAGCGTTCGGTCGTTTCGCGGAAGATCATATCGTGTGGGATGCGCGATTCCTGCGCAATGACATCAATGACATGCTGCTTGAGCACAAGCGGCTCTTCCGGCTGATTGATTTCCACCTTGACCGAAGCCGTATCCAGCCAGCCGATGACCTTGTCCGGCATGTGCAGGCTGCGAATGTAGCGCGGGGCCATTTCGAGGGCCGTTTCGAGCGCTTCGTCCGAAATCTGCACCGAGTAGTTCTGCTCCAGACGCGGACGCACGCCCTGCAAAATCTTGCGCGTGTCCTCGATACTTGGCTCGGCAATGAATACCGTTCGGAAACGACGCGCCAAGGCTTCATCCTCGGCAATGTACTCCTTGTATTCCGTCGTGGTCGTCGCGCCGATGATCCGCAGTTCACCGCGCCCCAGCGCCGACTTGAACATGTTGGCGGCATCGGCGGCTGCGCCCATCGCCGAGCCGGCCCCGATGATGGTATGGACTTCATCAATGAACAGAATGAGGTTTTCCCGCTCCTTGACTTCATTGATGACGCCCTGGATGCGCTCTTCAAACATGCCGCGCAGCATCGTGCCGGCCACGACATTCGAGATTTGCATGGAGACGATATGGGCGTTGCGCAGACGGCGTGGCACACGGTCCGGTTCGAGTTCGATCATCTGGGCCAGCCCTTCGACCACCGCCGTTTTCCCCACCCCCGGCTCACCAATCAGAATAGGTGAGTTGGCGCGCTCCCGATGGCAGAGAATTTCAATCATCTGCTGGATTTCCCGCTCCCGGCCGATGACCGGCGGCAGCTTGCCCTCGCGGGCCAGCTTGTTGAGGCTCGTTCCAAAGTGCTTGATGTAGGGTGGCAGCTCGAACTTGCGGCTGATGCGGGCCTCGCGCTCCTCACGCGATTTGAGCCGCATGCCCACCCGCTCGACGACTTCCTGCGGGTCAGCCCCGAACTGCCGGAGTACGGATGCTGTCACACCATCTTCATCCTGAAACAGGGAAATGAGCAGGTCAGTTGAGTCAATCGCCTGCCGTCCGTTCTGACGCGCCCGACGCATGGCCTTGTTGAGGATGTCGCGCGTGGCATCGTGGAGCTTCATCCGCTTGCCCACGAACTGCCGCTGGATGGAAAGCCGTCCATCGAGCGCATTGCGAATGGCCTGCGGGTCGAGGTTGAGGCTCTGCATGATCTCGTTGATCAGGGGACGCTCGACTTCCGTCAGGGCCAGGAAAATGTGTTCTGGCGCCAGAAAATTATGCTCGCGGTTCTTCGATTCCTCGTAGGCGCGGCGCATGACGCGCTGTCCGCTTTCTGAAAACCGGTCTGCGAAATCGCCAAAGTCAATCATAGCGTGCCTCGGTGAGGATGATGTGATCGTTGTTGTGGGATGTGTCTCCAGCCGACCAACCCCGGTTGAAGACACAGCGGGACGCCATCCGGGGAGCAGGTGAACTACAGCGCTGAGAATACCATAGGCGGCCGTTGCCGCGAACGGTTCTTTTCCTAAATGTTCGCCGGAACGTCCGCTTCCGAAAGGACCGCCGACGAGGTTTCAGCCCGCCCGACCGAGACCAGCGCCGGACGAATCAGGTGCGTCCCCAGACGGTAGCCCGGACGGGTCTGGGCCACAACCTGTCCATCCTGTTCAGGTGCGACCGTCAGGGTTTCAATGGCTTCGTGAAGCTGGGGATCAAACGGCTGCCCGACGGCTTCAATCCGTTCCACGTCGTGCCGCTGCAACGTCTGGCTGAGCATCCGCTGCATGGCCACAATCCCGGTCAGCAGGTCTTCTTTGGTGGCTTTCTCCGCCCCGGCCACCATCAGGTCGAGGTTGTCAAACACGGCCAGCCAGTCTTCGAGCAGGGCCTGCCGCGCGTGCAGCACCCGCTGCTCGACGGTCCGCTCCAGACGGCGGCGGGTCTCACGCAATTCTTCCTGGGTTTTGGCTTCGAATTCAACGACCTGCGCCCGCAAGCGCGCCAGTTGGGCGTCGCGCTCCCGAAGCTGCATCTGAAGCTGTTGCACGGTGGGCAGTGCCGCCTGGGAGGCGTCAGCCGGCGCTTCCGCGGCGGCTTCCACAGATGCGGTGTCCACGGAGGATTCCACGGACGAAGCCGTGTCGGCGGACGTCTCCATCGTGTCCATATACAGACGGCGCCTGTCGGTCACGTTCACGACCGGCGCCTCCGCACCGGCGGTTTCGCGTGGTTCGTCGCTCATGCCTGGCTCTTCGCTCCTTGGTGTGGAATCTTCTTTCCATTCTGCAAACGGTGAGCCGCCCGGCAGCTCACCGTTCATAAAACGCTATCACGCCACGGGTTTCAATCCAACGGCGGCAAGCCAGCCGTCAGTTGACCTGAATGGCGATGTTCTTGCCCTGGGCCACTTCCCGTTTCGGCAGGGAAACGGTCAGCACACCCTGTTTGTATTCAGCCCGGATGTTGTCCTGATCCACCGTCGGCGGCAAGGTGAAGGTACGGGCAAACGTGCCGTACGACCGCTCGATGCGGTGGTAGTTTTCACGCTTGACCTCCGACTCGAACTTCCGCTCGCCTGTGATGGACAACCGGTTGTTATCCACACTGACGCGGATGTCTTCCTGCTTGATGTCGGGCAGTTCAGCTTTGAGGACGATTTCCTTGTCCGTCTCATAGATGTCCACCGCCGGCGACCACGTGGCAGCGGCTTCCGCCTGTCCGGCCGCCCGCGGCAACAGCCCCATTTCGCTGAAAAGGGCATCCATCTGGTTGCGCAGATTGACGATGTCACGGAAAGGATCCAAGCGTTGCAGTGTCATGGCTTGCTAACCTCCAAAGTCATGATGACGTTGATCTGAGTTGGCTAGGCGTTCGCCACCCCGGCCGTGGTCCCGGCCGCTGCCGCGCTGGCGACCGGGGTGAAGGTGAACGCATCGCCCATTTCGTTGACATCTACCCGGACGGTCTGTCCATCGCGGATAGTCCCGTCGAGTAACTTCAGGGCCAGCGGGTTCTGGAGCAGGTTCTGAAGCGCACGCTTGAGCGGGCGCGCGCCATAGGTGGGGTCAAAACCTTCGCTGGCCAGCAATTCCTTCGCCGCATCGGTGAGTTCCAGCGTGATCTGCCGTTCGGCCAGCATCGCCTGCAACCGGCCGAGCTGAACCTCGATGATGCGGTACAAGTGCCGGCGGCCCAACGGATGGAAGATGACAATCTCATCCACCCGGTTGAGAAACTCCGGTTTGAACACCCGGCGCAGCAGGCCCATGACCTGCTGACGCACGTCGGCATCCTGTTCCGGGTCGCCGCCCCAGTCGAGAATCTCGCCACTCCCGATGTTTGAGGTCATGATGATGACCGTGTTCTTGAAGTCCACCGTCCGGCCTTTGCCGTCCGTCAGGCGGCCGTCATCGAGCACCTGAAGCAGGACGTTGAACACATCCGGGTGCGCCTTTTCGATTTCATCCAGCAGGATGACCGCGTACGGACGCCGCCGGATGGCCTCGGTCAACTGCCCCCCTTCGTCATAGCCCACGTATCCCGGAGGTGCGCCGATGAGCCGGGCCACGGTGTGCTTCTCCATGTACTCCGACATATCGAGGCGCACCATGGCCTGCTCGTCGTCAAACAGAAACTCCGCCAACGCCCGGGCCGTCTCGGTCTTCCCCACCCCTGTTGGACCGAGGAAGATGAACGAACCAATCGGCCGGTTCGGGTCCTGCAACCCGGCCCGCGCCCGGCGGACGGCATTGGCCACCGCCTGCAGGGCCTGGGTCTGGCCAATCACCCGCTGCCCCATCCGCTCCTCCATGTGGATGAGCTTCTGGACTTCACTTTCGAGCATCTTGGCCACCGGGATGCCTGTCCACTTCGCAATCACCAGGGCAATGTCGGCTTCATCCACTTCTTCCTTGAGCATGGCCCCGGCCGATTGCAGTTCGATGAGCTTGGCCCGGTTGCCTTCAATGCGCTGCCGGACCTCGTTCATCTGGCCGTAGCGGATTTCGGCCACCCTGGCGTAGTCCCCCAGACGCTCGTAGCGTTCGGCTTCGAGCTTGAGTTCCTCCAGCTTTTCCTTGTCGGTGCGGATGGCCTCGATGATGGCCTTTTCATTCGTCCAGCGCGCCTTGAGTGCCGCACTCCGCTCGCGCAACTCGGCGATTTCCTGTTCGATTCTGGCCCGCCGCTCGCGGGAAGCCGGATCGTCTTCGCGCTGCAACGCCTGACGCTCGATTTCGCGCTGCATGATGTCGCGCTCGATTTCATCAATCTCCGTCGGCAGGCTGTCAATCTCGATCCGCAGCCGCGACGCGGCTTCGTCAATCAGGTCAATGGCCTTGTCCGGCAGAAACCGGTCGGCAATGTAGCGGTTTGAGAGCGTCGCCGCCGCCACGATGGCCGCATCCTTGATGCGGACGCCATGGTGAACCTCATAGCGCTCCTTCAGTCCCCGGAGAATGGCAATCGTGTCCTCCACACTCGGCTCGGCCACATACACCGGCTGGAAGCGCCGCTCCAGCGCCGCATCCTTTTCGATGTGCTTCTTGTACTCGTTGAGTGTCGTCGCTCCCACGCAGTGCAACTCACCCCGCGCCAGCGCCGGTTTGAGCATGTTCGAGGCATCCAGTGCGCCTTCGCCGGCCCCGGCGCCGACCAGTGTGTGGAGTTCGTCAATGAACAGGATGATTTCACCGTTGGAGCGCACCACTTCCTTGAGCACCGCCTTGAGACGGTCCTCAAACTCCCCACGGTACTTGGCCCCGGCCAGCATCGCCCCCAGGTCAAGTGTCATCAGCCGCTTGTTCTTGAGCGACTCGGGCACATCCCCGGAGACAATCCGCATGGCCAGCCCTTCCACGATGGCCGTTTTACCAACCCCCGGTTCGCCGATGAGCACCGGGTTGTTCTTGGTACGCCGGGAAAGCACCTGGATGACCCGGCGGATTTCGTCGTCACGCCCGATGACCGGGTCGAGCTTGCCGGCGCGTGCCAGTTCCGTCAGATCGCGCCCATACTTTTGCAGCGACTGGTACTTCGATTCCGGGTCCTGATCCACGATGCGCTCATTGCCGCGCAACTCCGTAACCACTTTCAAAATGTGGTCACGGGTGACGCCGTGCTGCCGGAGAATGCGCCCGGCCTGGCTTTCCTTGTCTTCGGCCATGGCCAGCAGCAGATGCTCCGTACTGACGTAGGCATCCTGCAGCTTGTCGGCTTCCTTGCGGGCATTGACAAACAGTGTGGAGAGTCGCCCGGAGAGATACCGCTCCCCGCCCGTCACTTTCGCCATCTTGCCAAGGGCTTCCTCGGCATCCCTGAGCACGCGCGGCACCGAAGCCCCAATCTTTTCGAGAATGGGCTTGGTGATGCCGTCAGTCTGCTCAAGAAGGGCCACGAGCAGGTGTTCCGGTTCAACCTGTGGGTGCTGTCGTTCCTGCGTAAGGCTGACGGCAGCCGCAATGGCTTCCTGGGCGCGGAGGGTGAACTGGTCGTGACGCATAACTGAACCTCAACACTGAACATCAACTCTTTGGGTGTCGCCTGATGGCGAACCGGCTAATTTCTTAGCCTGCGGGTAATATAAAAATCTTAGTCACTCGTTGTCAAGAAAAATTTTCGCATCAACTTTGGGGAGACCGGCGTGAACGTGTTACGCTTGCCAACCACGGCCGGTCACACCCGGCCGACGCGCCACGGCGCATTTCACGCGGGAAGCCCTTGCCGGGATGCCCTTGCCAAGTGGACAGCCGCGCGCCGGCGGATAGGGTGTCAGTACACTGGCAGTGCTGGCAGTGGAAACATGTCATCAGCCGTGATGAAGCGATGGCGTTTGAACAGAAGCGGGATACAGCGCAGAAGGCACGGACCAGGCGACGCTGGCCGTCCGGGCGGTTGTGGGCAGGGCTGATCTGGTTTTGGCTCTGGTTCGGTTTGAGCCTTCCTGGTCAGATGGTCACAGCGACGGAGGTCGTTCTCACGCTTCCCTTCGAGCATACAACGGCGCGCCCGGAGTACAACTGGATTCGGGAAAGCTTTACGGTCGCCATGGCCGAGCTGCTGGATTCGCCGGGGTTGATTGCCGTTCCGCTCGATGAATGTCACCTGGCTTACGAAAAGCTGGGACTGTCACGGACAGCGCTGCTGACCCGCGCCACGGAAATCAAGCTCGGTGAAGCGGTGGGTGCCGATTTGCTTGTGCGCGGCACCTACACCGTGACGGGCGAGGGCAAAGACAGCACCCTGACGGTACGGGCGCAGATGATTTCGCTACGCGAAGGCAAGCTCGTCGGCAGCGAACACGTGTTGAGCGCGCCGGTGGCGGATTTGCAGGTCATTCAGGGCAAACTTGCCTGGGAACTGCTTTACCAGCGCAATCCGGCGCTGCCGTTTTCACGTGACCGGCTCATTGCGCGGGCGACACGGACCGCGCCCAGCGCCTACGAAATCTATATCAAGGCGCTCGTCACTGAAGACCCGGCGGACCGGGCCCGCCTGCTCACCCGGGCCATCGAGGATGCGACCCGCAACGCCCAACTCACCTTTCCCCAGGCATACTTCGAGCTGGGACTGCTGCACTATCGGGCCGGGCGCTACGGTGAAGCCGCAACGTGGTTCGAGCGCGTCCGGGCGACTGACCCACGTGGGCTGGAAGCCGGGTTTTACCTGGGCGTCTGTCAACTGCTGACCAACCAGACCGATGCCGCCATCAAAACACATACGGCGCTGCTGACCCCAATGCCGCTGTTTGAAACCTACGTCAACGCCGGCGTGGCCTACATGCAGAAGGGCGATTTTGCCGAAGCGGCCCGTCTGACGAAGCTGGCGGCCGACACCGTGCCGCTCGATGACGAAGCCCTGTTCAACTACGGCTATGCCCTGTGGCGGGATGGGCGTCCGGCCGAAGCGGTGACACCGCTGGAGACCCTCACCAGACGCACGGCAACCGATGGCCGCGCTTGGTACGTGCTCTCCAAGGTCTATGCCAAACTGGGACGTACGGCGGAGGCCACGGCCGCCCTCGATGCTGCCAAGCGCCATGCGCCGGATTTCGCCCGGTGGGAAACGTCCGGCAAGCCGCCCTGGTTGCCCTCTGTCAAGACCCGGTTCAACCGCGAAGCCTTTCACCGCTATGCACGGGGCGAAGAGCAGAGTCGCCAGCAAGCCTTTCTGGGCACTTCTGTACTGGAGCGGGTCGCGGAACTCATGCGCGACGCCCAGGCCGCCTTCCTTGAAAACCGGGCCGACATCGCGCTCGAAAAACTGGCGCAGGTCATTCAGCTTGCGCCCGACCACAGCGAGGCCCACCTGCTGCTGGGGCGTGTCCATGAGCGGCGCGGCGACCTGCCGGCCGCCGTTCAGGCACTCAAAGCCGCCGTGTTCTGGAATCCCAAACTCACGGCCGCCCACGTGTTGCTCGGCCGGGTTCTGCTCACCCAGGGCGATCGCACCCGGGCCGCCGTGCACATTCGCCAGGCGCTCGACCTCAACCCGGACGATCCCGACGCCCAGGCCGCGCAGCGCCTGCTGCTGGCTCCACCCCGGTAAAAGGCCAGCGGCAGCAATCCATTGCGAGTTTACAGAAGCGTAACCACCTTGAAACAACACGTAACACTGTTGTTCAGAGGAATGTTACCCCGGCTCTCTAGCGTCCATCCCACGCACAACGACAGGCCACGCTGGCGTGGCTTTTTTCTAACGGCCTCAACAAGGCTCTTGAGGAGGATGGACTATGTTCAGGCAGTACCTGCCTCGCAGGCTATCGCGCGCGCTGTGTCTCACCATTGGCATGGTGGTCATGGCGCTGGGCGCATGGGATATGGCATTGGCCCAGGTGGGCGCCACCGGCAGTCTGGGTGGTGTCGTCCAGGATGCCAGTGGCGCGGCGCTACCGGGTGTCACCGTCACGGTCAAATCAGACGCCGGTGTGGAGCGCACCGTACAAACCGACAGCAACGGCCGGTGGCTCATCCCCGTGCTTCCGACCGGCCTCTATCAGATCAGTTACCGCCGGGATGGGTTCCGGGAACTCGACCGCCGGGGCGTGGAAGTGGAAGCGGCCGTGCCGCGGACGATTGATGTCAAGCTCGAAACCGGCGCCGTCACCGAAACCATCACCATCACTGAGGATGTTCCGTTGCAGGTGGTGACGACCACGGCCGCGACCTTTCGCCAGATCAACGCCGAGCAACTGACGAAAGTGCCCACCTCGACGCGCAGCTTCACGCACCTGCTCTCGACGGAAGCGGGCGTCGCGGCCGATCTTCCGCCCGTTTCCACCAACGGCAACGGCAACGTCTCACCGGCCGTCAACGGCACGCGCACGACAAGCACCAGCTTGCAGTTCAACGGCATTGATGCCACGAACATCACCAGCAATGAAGGCTCGCTGGATGGCAACATCTCACCGGCGCCGGAAACCCTCTCGGAAGTCAAGCTGCAAACCAGCCTCTATGACGCTTCGACCGGACGTTCCGGGGGCGGCAACTTCCAGCTCGTCACCAAGAGCGGTACAAACGAGTTTCATGGTGTCGGCTATCATTACATCCAGAACGAAATCTTCAACGCCAACGACTTCTTCTTCAACCGGGATGGCATCGAGCGCCCCCGCGCGCGGCGCAATGAAGGCGGTTTTGCCATTGGAGGGCCGATTCGCAAGGACCGGCTGTTCTTTTTTGGTGGCTACCAGCGGACGCAGGCCAGCACGGCTTTCGTCCCGACGGCCAGCAGCATTACCGTCCTGCCGCAGTTTCTGGCGCTGGTGGGCAGTGACCGCTCGGCCGCCCGGATTGCCGCCGCCGTCAACCAGCTCAATCCGGGCTTGAATCTGTTGCCGTCGGAAATCAGCCCGGTGGCGCTCAACCTGCTCAACCGGCGCAATCCGGTCACGGGCGGCTTTCTCATCCCAACCCCCGGGCCCAACGCCCGTCTTATTGGCACAGACAGCGGCACGGGACTGCCCGGATTGCCGGTCAATGTCACGGGCAACAGTGTCACCGTCACCTTCACGAACAGCGCCACGGGCACGACGCGCAACGTCAATACCGGGTCTGCTGGCGGCACCCGTGGCAACCCCATGCTTCAGGAACGGATCGTCCAGCCGGCAAACTTTACCCAGGACCAGGTCAACTCCCGGGTTGACTGGCAGATTGCCAACAACAACCGGTTGAGTGGTGTGTTCTTTTTTGCAGACTTCCCCGGCTTCGACCCCTTTACGTCACCCACAAACCTGGCTTCGCCGGCAACCATCCGCCGGGCCGACCAGAACTACTCCGTGGCCATTTCGGATGTCCACACGTTTTCGCCCACGCTCATCAACGAGTTCCGTTTTGGCTACTTCCGGCTGCGCAACTCCCGCGCCCTGGATACCCCTCTGCTCGTGCAACCCGATGAAATTGCGCGTACCTTCAATGCGTCCAGTCTGCAAGCCTTCAACCCGTCTTCCATTTTCGACTCCGGGACGAACAGCTTCCGGCTGCCCCGCATCGTGACACGCGCTTCCAACTTCTCCATCAACGGGCCGAACGATGCCTTCAACAAGCGGCTCCAGAACACCTATTCGCTTTTCGATACCCTGACCTGGGTCAAAGGCGACCAGACCTTCCGCTTCGGCGCTGAGTTCAAGCGCCACTTCTTTGACACCGACCTGCCCGAAGAACAGGGAGTCGAATTCGAGAAACTCGAAAACTTCACCCAGTTTCTGGCCGGGCGCGTCACGGAAGCCGACACGCAGTACGGGTTTACCCAGAAGAACTTCCGCTTCTTCGACGTGAGCCTGTTTGCCGCTGCCGACTGGCGCCTTACCAACAACTTCACCCTCAACTACGGCGTGCGGTACGAATACTTCGGAACACCGAGTGAAAAGCGGGGGCGCTTTGGCAACTTCTACCCCGACCTGGTGACCGACCCGAACAACATCATCACTGGCTTTGTCGTTCCCTCGAATGCCAAGCCAACCGGCTTTGCGGCCATTGACACGTCCATTGACCGCTCGGTGCGCGCCAACAGCCGCAGCACCATCAACGATGACCGCAACAACTTCGCCCCACGTATCGGTTTTGCCTGGACGCCCTTTGACAGCGGACGGTTCGTGGTGCGCGGCGGCTACGGGTTCTTCTATGACCGTCCGTCTGCGGCCTTCATCAACACGGTGTTCAGTAACTATCCTTTCCTGCGGGAAATCGAGGTCACGGCACCGGCCGGCAACGTGCCGTTCACCACGGCCTTTTCACAGCAGGACCCCAATCGTCCCTTCTTCCAGTTCCTGACCGGTATCCCGGCACAGGGCATTCCCGGTCTGCGCGTGGTGCGCACAGCCGGGGCTACCGGCAGTTACCAGATTCGGGATGGCACGGGTGTCACGCGCCAGGCGGACGGCTCACTCAACCCGATTGACCCGGCGACGGGCCAGCCCTTCTTCGGCAACGTCGCCGAGACCTTTGAATTCCGCGCTGTTGACCGCCGGCTGCGCACGCCCTACATCCAGCAGTGGAATCTCGGTGTGCAGTATGAACTGCGCAAGAACTGGATCGTGGAAGCCCGCTACATCGGCACCAAAGGTACGAAGCTGTTGCAGGCGCTCATTCTCAACACGGTGTTCGATATGAATGACCCGAGCACGCCGGACCTGATTTATGAGCGTTTCAACCGGGCTTACGTGGCTGCCGGCAGCCCCAATGGCCCCCTCAATCCGGGGGCGACGGCGCGGGAGCGTGGTATGGGACGCGCCTTTGGTTTTCCCAACGTGGCGTTCCCCGTGGGCGATCCACGGCGCACCATGGACCTCAACGTGGCCAATGCCGCCGGCTCGGTGCTGCCGTTCGAGGCCCGCGGTTTTTACTTGGGGCTGAACATCCCCGAAGCCATTCTGCTGACCTCATCGGCCAGCTCGATCTACCACTCGTTGCAGTTGACCACGCAGCAGCGGCTGGGTTTCAACGAGTCGTACGGCGGACTGAGCTACTTTGCGGCCTATACGTGGTCGAAATCCATTGACAACATGTCGGCCGACCCCGGCAGCACGGCCGGGAACGCGCGGCCGGATGCCCCCAACGTCGGTTTCGTCGCGCAGGGCGACCCACGCAATCTGCGCGCCAATCGCGGGCCGTCAGACTTCGACCGGACGCACCGCTTCAGCGCGACCGTTGTCTATGACTTCCCGACCTTTGGCGTCAACAACCGGTTCGTCAAGGGCTGGGCCTTTTCGACCTTCATCCAGGTGCAGTCCGGCGCACCCTTCAGCATCTTTTCCTCCGAACCGGAAATCTCCTCCGTTGGCACCAACGGCGCCAACTTCACCAGCCTGCGGCTTGGTTCCGGGGGCTTGTTCCGTCCGGGCTTTGGGCGTCCCAACCTCGCGCCCGGTGCAACCATCAGCGACCTGCGGCGGCGTGGGCCTGAGCCAACCGAGCAGTTCTTCAACCCGGCTGCTCTGGCCTCACCCCTTGGCGGTTACGGAAACCTGGGGCGCAACGTCCTGCGTGGACCGTTTCAGAAACGGGTGGACTTCAGTCTGGCGAAGAACACCTCCATCACGGAGCGCGTCGGGATTGAGTTCCGCTGGGATATTTTCAACGTCTTCAACAACGTGAACTTTGCCCTGCCGGGGAATGACCTCCAGGATTCGGGCGATTTTGGCACGATCACCAACACGGTGGGCGGCCCCCGCATCATGCAGTTCAGCCTGAAGGTGCGGTTCTAGTCAGCCGACCCAAGCACGTCTCGCATGCCAACCGGGTACAGGCTTTCCTGTACCCGGTTTTTTTATCCCGATTTTCCGGCGCGGGGCGCGACGTAGGGCGTTAGCGGGAAGCTGCGCTGGCAGCAGACAAAGCTGGCAGCCAGACAAAGCCGCCTACAGACGCGGACACCCTTTGCAGTGCTTGCCGCACTTTTTGAACTTTTTACAGCACTTGTCCTTGCGTTTACGGCGACAGATGACCACGGCCACAGCTCCCTAGGTGAAAGCTGTCGCCAGTCTATCTCAAATCGAAAATGGTTTTCAAATCCCTTGTGCTAGAGCGGCAGGGTGTCCGTATCGGGCGGCACGACCTGATAGGTCACACACTGCCACCGGGAGATGCTGCCGGCCGTTGAGGAACCGTCCCCGAAAGCCAGCCAGCGGCGCAGGGCACGACCGGACTGCGCCGCCGGGCGCCTCCAAAACTGACCTTCCCCGCGAATGCGGGCCACACCGTTGACACCAACCCGCACATCCGAACCGTACAGAATGATGGTGTAGGTATTGATGCCCGTGCCGGGATTGCAGGCGTAGGTCAGCTCCGGGACCCGCAGCAGCCGGATGCGATCCGGTTGAATGAGAAGGGCATCGGCGTAGCGGTCATTCTCGAACCAGACGGCACATCCGGTGGCATCGCGCTCGCCGACATAGGCCACAAGCTGCATGCGTACTTCGATGACGACCTTCTGTTCGGACGTGACTTCCCAGGGCAGGTAAAAGAAGGCGCTGTTTTCCGCACTGTAGGTTGTATCCAGCAGCAGTGAACCGTCTGGTTCGGTTCGGATCAGGTTGTTGCCGGAAAGCTCGATGCCCCATCCCAGAACTGTGGCGGCGACGTGCCGTGGGCGTCCAGGCGGCGGGACGGCGGGCACCACCTCTGGCTGAACCAGGGCCGGTGCTGGGGCCGGTGCTGGTGTCACCGCGACCTGGCCGGACAGGTTCTCCCGATGGGCCGGGGTGTCCTGTTCGTGGCGCTCCATCTGTTCCGCCAGGTCTGTGACCTCGGACGGAAGCGAATTGGAAGCATGCAGGGCCTCAAGGGGTGGAAGGTTGTCGCTGACCGTCTCGATGTCTTCCAGTCCGCCTTCCGCAGCCGGCAGGACGACGGGCGCGAATGGGCTGTTTGTCGTTGGCGTCGCAGGAGCCAGCGAATACGCCGGGCCAACCCACAGGATGCGATTGGCGTTGGAATCCGCGATGTAGAGATTGTTCTGAAACCCGACGACAATCCCGCGTGGCGAGTCAAGTTCGGCTTCGTGCGCCGAACCGGTCTGGCGGCCGCGCCGCACCCCACAGACCAGGGAAGCCGTGTAGCCGTTGCCGTTGGGCGTCAGCCGCAGAATGCGGTGGTTGTTGGTATCGGCCACGTAGAGATGGCCAAACACGTCCACGGCGAGACCGTTGGGAAAGTTCAACTGCCGGGCTTCCCCGCCGCCAAACACGGTCTTGACCGTGCCATCCGGGAAGATACAGCGGATGGCGTGATTGGCGGCGTCCGTCACGAAACAGAGCCCGGAGACATCCATAGCAATGGCATAGGCCCAGCCGAACATCGCCCGTGCCCCGATCCCATCCCGGAAGCCACGCATCTGCCCGGCCAGGGTCCGCACCTCTCCGTCGGGTGTAATCGTGCGGACCGTCACGCCATCGGTGACATACACAACGCCGTGCAGGTCCACGGCGACACCTTTGGGCCCCTCAAAGCTGGCCGTCGCTACGGAACCGTCTTCGATTTTGGAGATTCCCGTTCCGGCCAGGGTGGAAACATAGCCATCAGGCATGACTTTCCGAATGCGCGTGTTCAGATGGTCGGCTACGTAGAGTTCTCCGTTGCGTCCGACGGCCAGGCCAAGCGGCCCGTTGAACTGGGCCGCCGGCCCATACCCATCCTGAAAACCACGTTGGCCGCCGCCGGCCAGCGTCACCAGACGGCCATCCGGCAGCAGCTTGCGGATGGCATGATTGAAGTGATCGGCAATGTAGAGCGTACCGTCGGCATCGAGGGCAAGGCCCACGGGATGGCTAAGCTGGGCGGCGGTTCCGACCTCATCGAGGAAACCGGCCGTGCCATCGCCGGCGGCCACGGTCACGATCAAATCGGCGCTGTCCGTCGTTCCCAACCCGGTTTGCCGGCCGAAGGGAGCCACGCCGCGCGAACCAGACACCACACCAGACGCCGGGGGAGCCGGCTGGGGCGGGGTGGCGCTCACGGCCATGGAAGGTTTGGTGAGCTTCTGGTCTTCCGGCGCCGGCGGCAGGCCGGACGGTGGTGAACTGCCGGTGGGAGCCGGCTCGAACACGCTGGTTTCCTGCCGGCTCTGGAGACGGACGAGACGGATGGCATGCTGCTCGCGGTCGGTGATGTAGAGCCGATGGTCAAGGAACGTCAGCGCCGTGGGCATCCAGAAGCGGGCGGTGGTATCGTCACCGTCGGCCATGCCCTGCTGCCCGCCGACAATGCGGATGACCTGCCCGCCCGGCAGCACGGCCTTGATGGAAAAATCAGCCACATCGAGCACGTACAGCGTGCCGTCGGGACCAACCGCCACCGCCACCGGATGCAGAACCGGCACTGCAACTTTGTCGTCCGGCCCCACCGGCAGGGTGCTAACCCGCCCATCCCGACTCAGTTTGCGCAGCCGGCGATTGCCGGCATCGACCAGATACAGGTTGCCCACCCGGTCAAGCGCCAGACCGCTGAGGGTATCGAAACGGGCCGCTTCCGCCGGACCGTCCACGCACCCCGGCTCGCCACCGGCAATCGTAACCACCATGCCGCCTGGGCTGATGCGACGCACCCGCGCATCGTCAGCCACATACACCGTCCCTGAAGCGTCCACGGCGACGGCGCGGGGAGATTTGAAACGGGCCTGTTTGCCGACACCATCGCGGGTGCCTTCCACACCATCCCCGGCCAACGTGGTCACGGCTCCGTCCAGGGTCAGACGGCGTACGGAAGCATTGTTGAGGTCGGCGACATAGAGATACCCAGCCGCATAGGCAATGCCGCGCGGGCCGTTGAACTCGGCCAGCAAACCCAGGTCGTCCCGGTTGCCGGCCTGGCCACTTCCGGCCAGCGTCCGCACCAATCCATCCACCGAAATCTGGCGGATGCGATGCCCACCGAAGTCAGCCACATACAGGTTTCCCTGTGGATCACAGGCAATGCCATTCGGACGTAAAAACCGGGCCACCGCCAGCGGCCCATCGGCGTAACCACCTTCACTGGCCGTCAGGGTACTGACGCTGACCTGCCAGTCCGGCAGCTCGGTCGGCTCATCCGGGTGGGAAGGCAGGTCTTCCAGGGTTGCCACGTCCGGGGTCGTGGCTTCCGGCTCAAGGGGCAAACGCCGGGTCTCAACCAGGGTGCTCGGCTCGAAAGTCACCGACTCGACCCGGCTCATGGAAATCCGCATGTCGGTGACAGGCTGCCCGCCTACCGCAAAGCTGTCCAGAATGAGACGTGCATCGCGCTCCCCGGCTTCGGCCTCCGCCACCGGAACGGCCATGATGAGAACGGCCCGCTTCCCGGCCTGCCGGGCGGCACCCGTCTGGGTGATGACCACCGCCCAAAACAGATAGGATGTCTCGCGCCAGAGGACTTCCAGTTGGGCGGTCAGCCCGGTGTAAAAGCCGGTCGTGAATTTGTCTCCCTGAACAACGTCCGGCAGCTCTTCCAGCAGATCACTGAGGGCCGCGGCTAAAGTCCCCTCTTCCTCATGCACATCGGGGACGTGCACGGTTGTGAGCCGGAACAGGGCGGTGGCGCCATTGGCGTCACGAACGCCGTACTGAAATCCATGAACGTGCGTTGCCTGCCAGGATGCCGGGTGGACGAAGGAGAATCCCTCACTCTCGAATTTGACAACGCTCCCCCCCAGCGGCGGGTTGGGTGCGGCTTCAAGCTGGTTATAGCTGGACTCCGACATCACTGGTTTTCACCTCGACGAATGACTCTCGAAACCCGATAGGACAGACAATCACCGGCAAAGACGCAAAAATGACCGGATGGATTGAGTTTTTTGGCTGCAACCCATACTTTCTAACGTCGGGACGGGTTTCGGCAACACAATTGCCGAAGATGAACCACCCGCCGGTCAACGGCCGTCGCCCGTCACCACCCCACCGGCGCTTTGGCTTCAGGCAACCATCGTTGAACCGCTCCGCTCACTGCTGTCATGTCGCACATCGAAGCCGAAATTAAGCTGGCTGGTGAAACGTTCGATGAGCTGTACCAACGTCTGATCGCCGCCGGATGTACGCTTGAACTTGTCACACCACGCCATTTTGAAGACAACTGGCTGTTCGACACCCCGACGCGGTCGTTGCTGGCCAGCCGCCAGGCACTTCGGGTACGGCTGCGGGATGACCTGCCCCAGGCAACCCTGACGCACAAGGGGCCGCCGGCCGGGACTGCTGGCAACGAGGCAAAGGGCCATCAGGAACAGGGCCGGCAGGCAAAGGTACGGGAGGAAATCGAACTCACGGTATCCGATGGCCGCGCGCTCATGCGGCTGCTCGAACGCCTCGGTTTTGAAAAAGTCTTTCGCTACCAGAAGTTCCGCACGACCTACCGCCTTACGCACCCCACTGGACTGACCCTGTGGGCGATGTTCGACGAAACCCCCATCGGGTGGTTTCTGGAACTCGAAGGCGACGAAACCACACTGGAGCGGCTGGTGGCGCAGCTTGGTCTGGGTCCCGGCGATTATCTCACGGACGCCTATCCCCGGCTTCAGGCGGAACGCTGCCGGGCGGCCGGGCGCCCGCTTGAAGATATGACTTTCACTTTGCCGACGGGTAATGGACGATAGGAATAGTTGGCTTCACCGTTGACGCCGGTTTCGTCGCCTTGGTTTGTCGTCTATGTCACATCGTCCTTCATCGCGTTTTTCCTCGCTTGCGCAGCAGGCGCGGCTTGCCCGGCGGGCGACCACCATGCTGCGGCTTACCCTGCCGACCACCTTGGCCTTTGTGCGTGACCGGCGGCGCTATCTCGCCTTTGGGCCGCCCCGGCAGGTTTCGGAGGAAACCCATCGCCAGCGGGCGCAGACCATCAAGCAACACATTGAAACGCTGGGCACGGCTTTCATCAAACTGGGGCAGCTTGTCAGCACCCGCCCGGACCTCGTTCCGGCGGTGTACATCGAGGAAATCGCCAAGCTCCAGGACGGCATTACGCCCCTTTCGGGCAAAGCTGCCCGGCGGACGCTCGAAGCCATTTACGGCACCCGGCTGGAAGCCGTGTTTGACCGCTTTGACGACGAAGCCCTGGCCGCTGCGTCGCTGGCGCAGGTTCACTACGCGGTCTGGCAGGGACAGGATGTGGCCGTCAAGTTTGTTCGCCCGGACATCCCGGCGCAGATGGCCGTTGACCTCAAAATCGCCGGCTATGTCATCCGGCAGCTCGACCGGCATTTTTCCAACTCACTGACCCGCATGCTCTCCACAGCCATTGCTGAAGGCTCAAAGGGCATGGCGCAGGAACTCGACCTCACGACCGAGATGGAGAACATCGAAACCATGGCGCGCATTCTTGCCCGCCGGGAAGATGTCACTGTTCCGCTCGTGTACCCGGAAGTGTCGGGCCCGCAGGTCATCGTCATGGAATACTGCCCCGGCGTGAAGTTCACCGATGTGGAGCGGCTTCAGGCCGCCGGCTTCGACTTTGACGATCTCATTGCCCGGCTGGTCAAGCTCTACGCCGAAATGATCTTCGTGGCCGGCGTCTATCACGCCGACCCCCATCCCGGAAACATTCTTGTCGGCGATGGCGGGCAGTTGATTCTTCTCGACTACGGCATGGTGTGCCGCCTCTCGCGCGAGATGCGTGCGGCCATTCTGGATGCCGTGGCGGCCGGCTTGCACGGCGACCGGGAACGCCTTGTGGATGGCCTGTATGAAACCGGCATCGTTGCGCCGGGCACCAACCGCCGGCGCATTCATGCCTTCATCGAGGAAATCATCCAGCTTCACCGCCGCGGACTCGATGCCCAAAACCGCATGCTGGGCGTGGGTCTGGCCATCGAGCGGACAGCCCGTGAACTGGGACTCAACCTCCCGGCCGAACTGGTCTATGTCTTTCGGAGCCTTTCCCTGCTCGAAGGCATGGCGGCGAAACTGCGTCCCGGTTGGAGCCTCATCGAACATGGCTTTGAGCCAATGCAGGAAGCGCTGGCACCGCAGTACGTCAAGTCGTTGCTCAGCCGGGAGGGTCTGCTCAACACGGCTGTGGATGAGATTCGGCGCTTTCTGGGCCACCGTACGGTCCGCCGGTTCACATAAAAAAGCACAGCCGGAAAGCACGGTTGGCTTCCCGGCTGCGCCGCTGTCACTCTCACCGGTTCATCGCCCGCCCGGCGGACGAACGCATCCAATCCAGTACCGGACTAATAGACAATCCCCATCTCCAGAGCAGTTTCCCGGTCCAGACGGCCGGTTGTCGGCAGTCCGCGCTCTTCCTGAAAACGCTGGATGGCATCGCGCGTCTCGGCATCGAGGCGGCCGGTAATGCGTCCGTTGTAGAGCCGTTCCCGGCGCAGTTCGGTCTGCGCCCGGCGCACAATGTCGCTGGCGGTGTACTCTCCGGCATTCGGGTCATAGCCGTAGCCGAAGTCTTCGTTCGGGTCACTGCCGGTAGAGAAGCCTCCCCCGCCGGAAACGACACCCAGTGCGCGCGCCGTCTCGCGGTCCAGGCGACGATTCACCGTCAGGCCCTGCTGGCGTTGAAAATTGCCGATAGCCTGCCGGGTGAGCTGTCCCAGGTTGCCGGTAATGTCGCCATCGTAGAAGCCCTGCCGGCGCAGTTCGGTCTGCGCCCGGCGCACGATGTCGGGAGCAGTGTACTCACCTCGGGCCGCATCGTAACCGTAGTCATCCCAGTTGCCGCCACCACCGGTGTTGCCGCCGGTGTTGCCGCCGGTGCTCATGTCGCTGGGCACCCGCAGCGGTTGTTCAAGTTCGACGCCGAAGCGGTATCCGCTCTGCACCTGGGCTTCCTGCCCTTTGGAAAGCAAAGCGCCAAGGACACCGGCCGCGGCCCCGATACCAGCGCCAATGGCGGCTCCCTTGCCACCGCCCGCAATCGCACCGATAGCCGCGCCAGCCCCTGCGCCACCGCCCACGAAAATGACATTGCGCTTCGTTGAGCTGCCGCCCCGGGCCCTTCCTTCACTGTCAATCTGCTCACGCTCCCTGGCATCCAGACTGGTCAGCGAAGCGCGCATGTCACGCGATACGCCGTTGGCAAAAATAATGCGGTCAAACTCGACGGCAATCGTTCCCGAGCGGCCGCGCCGCTCGGCCGGCTGGACGCCCGTGACCCGCCCCTGCACCTGTGTGCCCTGCGGAATGGCCAACTGCCCCCCGACAATTACAGGTTCAAACACGGTGGCCGTGAAGGTGTCTCCCACCCGCGCCGTACGGGATGAAATTGTCCGGTCCATCTGCACCCGGATGATGGTTCCGGGGGGCAGGGTGATGTCCTGAAAACGCTGGGCAAAAACGATCCCGGCGACGGAGGGTTGCTGGGAAGGGAGCGCAGGCCACATCGCACCACAGAGGGCGACGAGGCCAAGATGTGTGACCAGGCTTCGGGTCAAGTGACGTTTCATGGCAGGATTTCCTTTCGTGTAAGCCGATTCGTGTCAACGATGCCGCAGCGGGCACCACAGCATCACCCAAGATGCGCCGCCCCGACCCCACGTTGGTCTGCGGATGACCTTCGGGCAGGGGCGCAGTTCGGTGATGGATATGACATTGATGGATTCACCACGGGATGGGCAGGCTGGCTTGTCAGCGTTGAAAACACGACGGTACTATAACCAACACTTTGCGCCCGTGAAACCCAACCTGACCTGCCTTCTCACACCACACCGCCCATGGAACTCGTCACACTCACGATAGACGGCAAGACCTACCAGGCCCCGAAGGGCATGCTCCTTCTGGAGTTCTGCACGGCACAGGGCATTGCCATTCCCAACTTCTGCTACTACCCCGATCTGACCTCCCAGGCGGCCTGCCGGATGTGTCTGGTGCGCATTGAGAAGGTGCCCAAGCTGGCCACCGCCTGTACCGTCACGATTACCGACGGCATGGTGGTCACGGCGAGTTCCGATGAGGTCATCGAAGCCCGCAAGGGCATGCTGGATTTCATCCTCGGCAACCACCCGCTCGACTGCCCGGTGTGTGACAAGGGCGGACAGTGCGAGTTGCAGGACACCGCCTTTCAGTACGGGGCGGTCTATGCCCACTATGAAGTTCCCAAAAACAACAAGGAAGAACGCCGACTCTCGCCGTTCATTGCCTATGATGAACAGCGGTGCGTGAAGTGCTACCGCTGCGTGCGCGTGTGCGAAGACTGGATGGACGTGCACGCCCTGACCAAAATCTTTCGTGGCACCAATGAAGTCATCGGTTTTTACGGGCAGGACCTGCACTGCGAACAGTGCGGCAACTGCGTTGAAGTCTGCCCGGTTGGCGCGCTGCTTTCCGTGGACTCGCGCTTCAAAGCCCGTCCGTGGGACATGCGCGAACAACAGACGACCTGCTCGTTTTGTGCCGATGGCTGCCAGCTCGAACTGGGCGTCCGGGGCAAACAGTACGTCCGCGCCGCTTCCAAAGACCTGACCGGCATCAACGGCGAGTTTCTGTGCATCAAGGGACGGTACGGCAGCGCCTACATCTCCAATCCGGCGCGGCTGACGACGCCCCTGATTCGGCAGGGCAACGACCTCAAGCCGGCCACCTGGGACGAGGCTCTGGCAACAGCCGCCCGGCTTCTTTCCGGCATTCACAAACAGCACGGTGGAAACGCTGTAGCCATAGTGGGTTCATCCCGGCTGACGAATGAAGCCAACTTTGCGCTGGCCCGCTTTGGCCGGACGCTCGACACGCCGCACCTGGCCCACTTCCGCAACGTCGAACTCGGCGATTTTTATGCCCATCTCTCGGCCCCGCTGGCCACGCACGAGGACATCAAGCAGGCCACGACCATTGTCCAAATCGGTGGCGACCCGACGGAATACAGCCCACTGACCGGCTTTGCCATGCGCTATGCCCGGCGGAAGCACGGCGCACGCCTTCTGGTGGTCAACCAGCGGGCAACACGCATCGCGCGGCGGCAGGCCGAGGTCTTCCTGCATGTGCGTCCCGACGGCGAAAGCGCCGTGGTGCGCGCGCTCTTTGAGGAAGCCAGCCTGGAAGCGATGGCTCTGCTGGCGGGCGTTGCGGTGGATGACCTGCGCACGCTCCGCGAGGCCATCACAACGGCCGACCGGCTCGTGGTCATCGTCGGGCCGGAAGTGCGCGGTGCGGCGCTTCGCGCCCTGGCGCAGGTTCGTCTTCTCACGAAACCTGACGCGACGGTTCATCTGCTGGCGCTGGCGGAGGACAACAACTCGGCAGGCACGTTCGACATGGGGCTGTCGGTCAACGCGGCGCATCTGGAAGCCGACTTTGGACAGAGCATTCGCGCGGCCTATCTCGCCGGAGCCGATCCCATCTCGAACCTTGGCGACCACTGGCGCGCCGCGCTTGCCCGGCTGGAATGCCTCATCGTGAGTGAACTGTTCTTGACGGAAACGGCCAAGCTGGCGCACGTCGTGTTCCCAGCCATGAGCTATGCCGAACAGGATGGCACATTTACGAATCACGCCGGACAGGTGCAGCGGGTGGCACGTCTGCTTGAAGGCGACGGCAACCGCCGCCCGGACTGGCTGATTGTGCAGGCGCTGGCCAAAGCCATGGGCTGCCCGATGCCTTCCAAAGGTTCTGCCAGCGCCCTGCTCAATGACATCGCCTTGGAAGTGCCGGGCTACGCCGGGGTGAGTTTTGCCAGTATCAGGCAGGCGCCCAAAGGTGCTTTCCGCCTGGCGCGGCCGCTGGCCGAACTGGCCGACCGTGAGCACCTTCAGGTTTCGCTGCGGGAGCAGACGGCGCTGATTGACGCCACAGCCCCCCATGACCAGCGGACCGTCGAAATGGGCGAGGGGCTTTTTGCGCGTGGGACGCTGCTTCGCCACGTCAAGGTTTTCGACGACGCCCAGCCCTTCTGGGAAGCGCACCGTGGCGAGTGGGAAGCCATGAATGTCGAAACCGGGTGGCCTGTGGCAGCGGACTGACCGCTTGCCCCCGTTTCAGCTTTCTGATGTTTCACCAGTCTGAGAACAGGTAGTTCAGGAAACGACCATGCCCAACGTAGGAGACCCGGCGCCGGATTTTTCCCTGGCTGCCAGTGACGGCCAAACCTATTCCCTGTCCCAGTTCCGGGGCAAAAACCACGTCGTGCTGGTGTTCTATCCCGGCGACGACACCCCGACCTGCACGGCGCAACTGTGCGACTACCGCGACGGCTGGGAAGACTTCCGGCAACTCGGTGCGGTGATTCTCGGCGTCAGCACCAACGACCTGACGGCGCACAAAAAGTTCGCCGAAAAGTATTCCTTCCCCTTCCCACTGCTCGAAGACCCCGGAAATCAACTGTGCAAAGCGTATGGCATCCTGATGCTGGGCGGTCTGCTTCCCATCGCCAACCGGGCTGTGTTCATCATTGACAAGCAGGGCATCATCCGCTACCGCCACGTCGAAACGCTGCCCATCTTCAAGCGCAGCCGCGCCGAACTGCTCGAAGCCCTGCGGCAGATTGCCGCCTGAAAAACAGGCTGCCGGGTCGGCGCAGGAAATCCCTACCAGAACCGATGCCGTCAGAAGTCGGCGGGCGGGCGGCAGGTGGCTTTAGGGAAGTAGTGCCGGAGAATGTCCCGGTAGTGCCGCCCGGCCTGGGCCTGGGCAGTGGCCCCGGTCAGACACAACCCGACCTGATGGCCGAATCCCTGACCGCGCAGCACCAGCCATTCGCCGTGCGGCTCGATGGCATACCGGTTGGAAAGGACGAGGTTCCACCCCAGCCGCTGCCCCACCAGGCGCCGGAACCGATGGTTGGGCAGGGTGATTTGCCGTGAACCGGCCTGGACGACAAGGCTGGTCACAAAGCCATCCGGCGTGCGCCCGGCAACGGCGATGTTCCAGCTTTCCGTTGCTGCCAGCTCCGGCAGGAGGGCGCGGGCCAGCGTCCGTCGGTCAACCAGGCGCGTCCAGGTGAAGAAGCGTCCCGCCCGGCACCACTGGCAACGGACGCCCGTGGCGGTTGTGGAGTCCTGGCCCGTACCAAAAGCCACAGCGGGTGTCGTCGTGCGCCCGCCACAGCAGGCCGTATAGTAGGCGTCGCTCAGCCCGCCGTCGGCTTCCCACAGGACTTCTCCCTGGGTGTCGGCAGCCGCCTGCTTCCCCAGCGTCGAAAGGGCGCCGCCGGTTTCGCGTCCGGCTTCCCACCGCGCCCACTGCTCACCGAAAAACAACTGGCAGTGCGTCGAGTCACAGAAGTCGAACCCCTGACCGGCGTGCCGTCCAACGTGGCTGGCAAGATAACTGCGGACGACGACCGCCAGCGCCCTGGCCGCTTCCGACGGCGCTTCGGGCGAAAGCTCGGCGCTCACCACCGCCGCAACGACGGCTTCCAGCGGCTGGGTCACGACGAGGCGGAGATGCTTTTCGCCAGCCGTCACCGTGAGCGTTCCACGAAACTGCCGGCGCAGGCGGGTTCTGCGTCCGGTCACTTCTACAGTCACATCTTCCGCGGTCACGGCCAGATGTGTCCCGATGGCCAACCGTCGCGCCCCCTGCCAGAGGGCGATGCCGCCGGCATCCTTCGCCACCCGACAGAGGCGGCTGGGTAAGAGCGCCACGGGACGTTCATCGAGATGCAGAGTGGCAGGCCGGGAACCTGCCGCCAGAGTGACTTCCTGCGGCTGAAACAGCGTCAGGACACCGATGCGCAGGGTTTCCGGCAGTTGCCCCCTGGGCGACAGTACAGCCGGCGCAGCGCCGCCGCCGGTTATCCAGAACGGAAACACCAGCAGGCACCAGACTGCCAGACCGCACTTCAGAATATGGGCGGTCATACGCCTTCAGGGCTATGGGTTTCCTAGTCGGGCAGCAGGGCGAAACGGTCCGTCGCCGCAACCAGCGCCGCCGTCGTCCCCGGCTCCGAGGCGGAATGCCCGGCGTTCGGAATGATTTGAAAATCGGCTTCGGGAAACGCCTTGTGCAGCTCCCAGGCGGTCATCACCGGACACACCACATCGTAACGCCCCTGCACGATGACCGTCGGAATGTGGCGAATGCGGTGAACGTGTTCGAGCAGGTAATGCTCGGACTCCATGAAAATCCGGTTGATGAAGTAGTGGCACTCAATGCGGGCAATGGCCAGCGCACGCTCGTCGAAATCCTTGACGAGTTCCGGGTCAGGCAGCAGTTTCGACGTACTGCCTTCCCAGACACTCCAGGCGCGGGCGGCCGCCAGCCGGACCTCCTCATCGTCGCTCGTCAACCGGCGGTAGTAAGCGGCCACCATGTCGTGGCGTTCATCCGGGGGAATGAGATCGCGGTACGGCTCCCAGGCGTCCGGGAAAATGGCATTCGCCCCTTCCTGGTAAAACCAGTCAATCTCCTTTTTGCGGCACAGAAAAATTCCCCGCAGCACCAGCGCCCGGACGCGGTCGGGATGGGTTTCTGCGTAAGCCAGCGCCAGGGTACTGCCCCAGGAGCCGCCAAACACAACCCACTTTCGGATGTCCAGATGTTGGCGCAAACGCTCGATGTCGGCGACCAAATCCCACGTCGTGTTCTCTTCCAGACAGGCGTAGGGCGTGCTTTTCCCGGCTCCGCGCTGATCGAACAGCACGATGCGGTAACGCTCCGGGTCAAAGTACCGCCGGTGGTCAGGGGAGGTGCCGCCGCCGGGTCCGCCGTGGAGAAAGACCACCGGCTTCCCCTGGGGATTGCCGCTGACTTCGTAGTACAACGTGTGCCGTTCGGAAACCGGCAGCATCCCGGTTTCATAGGGTTCGATGGGCGGATAGAGCGTGCGCGCGTCGGTCATGCAAGACTCCAATCAGGGCGGTGGGTTGCCGGTGAGGTAACGCCGGGCGTCCGACAGGTAGGGTTCAAGCTGGTACGGTTCGAGGTGCGTCATGCCGTATGGTAGTTCGGCCAGTAACGGGACGCCAAATGCTCGCAGCACGCGCGCGTTGTCTTCCCGCTCCGGGCCGGCTTCAGCGTCCGTGTCGTTGAGAATGACGCCCACACATGGAAGTCCACGGCGGTGCAGTTCGTTCCAGGTGAGCAGGACGTGGTTGAGCGTGCCCAGCCGCGCCCGCGCCACCACCAGCGTCGGACAACCCAGCCGGGCGATGAAATCGGCGACGGTCTGGTAGCCTGTGCCGGCTGTTCCCGCCAGCGGCACGAGCAGTCCGCCCGCCCCTTCCACGAGCAACACATCCGTTTCAGCGGCGGCGGACTGCACAAGTTCAAGACAGGCTTCCAGTTCAATGGTGACGCCGGCCCGTTCTGCCGCCACGGCCGGGGCAAGCGGTTCCGCCAACCGATAGCGGATGAAGCGTTCCAGAGGCAGGTGCTCCAGTCCGGCCGCCCGGCGATGGGCCAGCGCATCCGCCGGCTGGAGTTCACCAGCAGCGTCCATGGCGCAGCCGGACTCAATCGGCTTGACAGCGCGCGCGCGACAGCCGGACTGGATCAATGTCCGCACCAGGGCACAGGTAACAGCAGTTTTGCCCACACCCGTGTCAGTTCCGGTTACGAAGAACATCTGCGTCATGGATGCGTCATCAGACCGGCACGCGCAGCGCCTGGAGTGCCTCCCCGATGAGGTAAATGGAGCCGCAGACGAGAATCAGCCCTTCAGGTGGCGTCAGTTCGCGGGCCCGGGCCAGCGCCATGGTGACATCCGGCACCTGGATGATACCCGACGGCAGCCAGTAGCCCAGGGCAATGACTTCGAGACGCTCACGCGGCATGGTCCGCGGCTGGTTTTTGACCTCCGTCAGAATCAGACGATCCACACCCGACGCCAGCGCCGACAGCAGATCAGCGGCCGGTTTGTCGCGCATGGTGGCAAAGATGGCGGTTCGGGGACGCCGCCCGCCGATGCTTTCCAGAAAGTGCGCCAGCGCCTGCGCTCCCTGTGGGTTGTGCGCGCCGTCAAGCAGTACCGGCGGAGTTGTCTCCAGCCACTGTAAACGTCCGGGCCAGTGGGTGGTTTCCAGTCCGGCCACAATCGCCCGGCCGATGTCGCTTTCGGCTACACCCCGGCGGCGCAGTTCAGCCTGGGCAACCACTGCCGCCAGAGCCGCGTTTTGCGTCTGATGCCTGCCGCGCAGCGACAACCGGCACACTCCGCCTTCCAGGCTGGGAAAGCGCTGGTCAAAGCGGACAGAAGGGCAGCCCGTGGCATCCAGATGTACGGTCTCGAAGGGAGCCACCCACTGCGGTTCGACCTGCTGCGCCAGGGCAGAGTGCGCCAACACCCGGCGCGCTTCCTCTGGCTGGGTGTCCGCCAGGTACACCGGCACGCCGGGCTTGATGATCCCGGCCTTTTCACGGGCGATGTGGGACAGCGTGGGCCCCAGCCATTCCCGGTGGTCTTCGCCGATGTTGGTGATGACTGCCGCCGCTGGGTGCAGGACGTTGGTGGCATCCAGCCGGCCGCCCAGGCCGACTTCGGCCACGACGACCTCGGCCTGCCGGGCGGCCAGGTAGGTAAAGGCCGCGGCTGTGAGATGCTCGAAAAACGTCGGACGCGCAGCCAGACGCCCCTCTTCCAACAATGATTCAACCGCGTCATGAACCTGCGTCATGACCTCTGCGAAAGCGGCCTCCGGGATAGCCTGCCCATTGAGCCGGATGCGCTCGACGGGACTCATCAGGTGGGGCGACGTGTACAACCCGGTACGCAGGCCCGCCTGGTGGAAGATACTGGCCAGAAACGCACATGTGGAGCCTTTGCCGTTCGTGCCGGCGACGTGGAGCGGGGTGAAGTTTCGGTCTGGACGCCCCAGCGCCTCCAGAAGGGCGGTCACGGCGTCGAGCCCGAGCTTCATCGCCGTGACTTCGTTACCCAGCGCGTAGAGATACCGAACAGCCGACTCAAAATCCACGGTCAGGCCCACCCGAACGACAACTCAACCGCCTATGAATTTTGCCCCGGGAAAGACCGACATGATCCAGTCAACCTGACCCGAAACACGCGCAAAGTAGGATACCGCGCCATACTTCGAGGTATTGCCGTTGGCGTTGACGCCGATGACGCACCACTGACCTTCGTATTGCATCCAGCAGGAACCGCCACTGTCGCCGGAGCCAAGCGCCCCTTCGTACTCATTGACCGGAGTTGGTTCACCATAGGTATTGGTGGCGCTGCCGTCCTCCTTGTCAAAGTCAATCCCCAGGTAGTTTCCTCCATCCTCCCCCTTTGGTAGAGGGCTGACGGCCGGAGTGACATTTTCAATCAGGTTCTGCGCCGCGGCCTTGGGGTTGTCCTCGTCATAGTATTCAGCCAGTTCACCCGATGAACCGGTGCCGCGCATGCCGTAGCCAACCATGGTGCAGAGCTGGTCCATTTCATCGCAGCCAGCATAGAGCACAGCCGGCTGACCGACACCACGCACGGGGCGGTCCAGCACCACAATGGCGAAGTCGTAGCCCGTGCGTGTGTCGTTGTCGCCATTCCAGTCCGGGTGCACGATGAGCCTGACGCCCTGGTAGGTCGTTCCATCCGTGGCCACATACGCATACTCCGTAGCCTTGCCGCCCTTGGTGAAATTGTGGCCCGCCGTGAGGACATAACCATGCCTGGCGTCATTGCCAATCCATGTGCCTGACGCACCAGCGCTTTCGCCCACGAGCTGTATGGTCGCACGGAATTGCGGCTCGTTGGCCAGGGCAATGTGCCTGGCAAAACCGGCCGGCTTGTTGCGGGCCGTTCCCCCCTGCTCCGCCCAGGTGCTGTCGAGAATGACGACACCCGAGGCCGGGATGACCAGAGTGCCGGTGACGAAGCCGATGATCCAAGCCAGGTGTGGCCTGCCCCCCCTCCAAAACATACCCACCGCCTCCCGTAGATACCGAAGATTGTGCGGACAGCGACGCCAGCACGGACAAAAACGCGATCAGGTCACCATGAAATCAAGTGCATCCATCAGAAACTTCCGCATCTCACGCCGGTCCACGACGGCATCAAGCATGCCGTGGGTCAGCAGGAATTCCGCCCGCTGGAATCCGGGGGGCAGCTTTTGACGAATGGTTTGCTCGATCACCCGTGGTCCGGCAAACCCGATGAGCGCGCCCGGTTCAGCCACGTTGATGTCGCCCAGCATGGCAAAACTGGCCGTGACGCCGCCAGTTGTCGGGTCGGTCAGGACGGAAATATACGGCACACGCGCCGCATCCAGACGGGCCAGCGCGCCGCAAATCTTGGCAAGCTGCATCAGGCTGTAGGTGCCTTCCATCATGCGCGCCCCGCCGGAAGCCGAAACGATGATGAGCGGCTTTTTCCGGGCAATCGCCCGCTCGATGGCGCGTGTCACCTTTTCACCGACGACCGACCCCATACTGCCGCCGATAAACTCCATCACCATGACGCAGCCGATGATGGGACGCCCGCCAAGCATGCCCTCGGCGCAGACGATGGCATCGTTGAAACCGGTACTCCTGCGGGCCTGCACAATGCGTTCGGCATAGGACTTGGTATCGAAAAAGCCCAGGATGTCGGTGGAAACGATGTTGTCGTCGAAGGTTTCGTACCGGCCTTCATCAAACAGATGCGCCAGGCGCTGGCGGGTCGGCCATTTCATGTGATGCCGACAGTTGGTGCAGACGTACAGGCTGGCTTCAAGGTCCTTCTTGAACAGCGTCGTCCCACAGGCCGGACATTTGACAAACAAACCTTCGGTTCGCACCTTGCGGTCGGAAGGCAGTGTTTCTTCGGTGATATTGCGCTTGCGTCGAAACCAGGCCATACGCAGTACATCCTGGACAGTGAAATCATTTTGAGCCGAACAAGGCTGTGCAGCGTTCCGCATTCAGTGTTAGAAAAGGCTTCCCTGGCCCGGCAACCATAGTCGGTTCAGCCTTGGGCGTCCAGCCTGCAAGTCGCGTAGCGACTGAAACTTCCCGTTGTTCCTGACAGAATCCATCCCGACCATGCACCAAGTTCAACGTTTTTTCCGGCACTGGCTTCTGTGGACCATGTGCCTGTGGCTGACACCCGTGGACGTACCGGCCCAGGAGTTTGCTGACTTCGGCCTCGTTCGCTCAACCATTAGCGTAACGCTTCGCCCGGCCGAATACAGCGCCGATGTCACGGCCACGCTTGAACTGACCAACATTGCCCGGCAGGCCGAAGCGCGGACGCTCACCCTGCGGCTGACGAAAGCGGCCAAAGTGACGGCGTTCACGGTCAACGAACGGGCTTTTTCCACGGACGAAAAAAAACAGCCCGGCGGCGATGCGGCCATTGCCACGTACGTGGCGGAACTCTCCCCGCCCCTGGCGCCGGGAGGGAAAGTCACCGCCCGGCTGGCCTACACGCTGACCTACCGCGAAAGCACCAGCTATGCTGCCATCACTCCCGGCGATACGCTGCTTCTGCCGGAGTCCGGCTGGACGCCCTTCATTCACCTGCCCCAGAGCAGCCACGGCCCGGACACGGTCCCCTACGTCCTGACCGTCGCCCGGCCGCCCGATGGCGAAGTCTGGTCCAGTGGGACGCGCCGGGAAACTGATGATGCCATCGTCTTCACTTCAGATTTGGCGGGTGAACCCTGGCTGGTGGTGCAGCCCTTCGGCCCGCCGGTCAGCCGCCGCGTTGCCGCAGATAACGGTGAATCTGTGATGATTCACGTCCGCAGCGCCCAGGGACTACCGGCCGAAACCCAGCGTCAGGCGCAGCGGCTGGCCGAGGAAGTCGAGCGGATTCTGGCCTTTTACCAGAAGTTGTGGGGTGCGGCCCCGGTGCGTGAGTTCCACCTGCTGACAACGCCCCGCCGCGTGGTTGCTGACCGGCGCAGCCCGGAACTGCGTGGACGGGATTTCGACACCGACCGCGCCATCCGGTATGCCGCACCGGGTGCGGTGCTCATCGAAGCGGCGGCCCTGCGCCGTCCGACACTCGATGCCGAAATGGTGGAATGGCTGACGGCGAGCCTGGCCCAGACCTGGCTCGGCGGCAAAGTCCGGCTGCGGGGGCGTGGGTGGGGCATCCTGGCGGACGCGCTGCCGGCATATCTGACAGGACGCTACATCGAACAGCACTACGGGCCGGCCGCCGGGCGGGATTTCTGGTTGCGTCGGAGCTTTGCCTACGGCCGCCTGGCTGCCATCCGGGTTTCCCAGCAGGGTTTCGAGCGGGGCATTGATCTGATTCCGGTGCTCCAGCATCCGGCTTTCCCGGATTACTACGCCAGCATGCCAAACAGGGGTGCGCTCGTTTTCCGCCTGCTGGAACGCCTCGTCGGGCGTGACACGCTGTTGACGGCCATCCGGGAGACCGTCGCCGATCCGGGGGGCACTGCCACCTACGAAGCGTTCCGCAACCGCCTTGTCGGAACGCCGCCCGATGAGCGCCGCGCCAACTTCTTCCGGCAGTGGTTCGAGGAACTCAGCGAGCCGGATTTCGTCATCGGCGTTCCGGTCAGGCGCGAGGACGGCCCGGGCTGGACTTGCGCCCTGCGCAATCTGGGCACGGGCGATGCCAGCCTGCCTGTCGTGGCCATCACTGACAAGGGAGAACGGCTGACCACAACGGTGGAACTGCCTTCCAAAGGCTATGCCACGGCCGTGTTTGAGACCCCGGCGGCCATCACCAGCGTCGAACTCGACCCCGAAAAACTCTATCCCCAGGTGCGCTTCGGCTACGACCGCAACTCCAGGCAGTTCGACAACGACGCCCGCCCGGAGCGGCGCTATGCCTTCGGGCTGCTGCTCGATGCCGAAGCCACACTCACCCGTCGTCTGAAGGCCGGTGAAACCGAAGCGCAGCGTCAGGCCGAGGCGGAAGGACTGCTGCGCGAGGCTCTGGCCCGCGAGCCGGACTTTGCCCTGGCCCTGGCCTACCTGTCCCGCACGCTGGCCGCCCAAGGCAAGCCCGATGCGGCGGCCGAACAGGTGGCCGCCATTCGCCGCGCGGCGCTTCCTTCCCGGTATCCGCTGGCGCTGGCGCTGCTGACCGAAGCCGATCTGGCCATGGCCCGCCAGGCCTACGAGCAGGCGCGCGCCGCCTACAAAGCCGCGTTTGAGATGGAATCCGGCCCGGCACTGGATGAGCAGGCCCGGCGGGGCCTGCTGGCCAGCGAAACGGCCGCCGGACAGGCCTCCCCGCCCGACGAGGAACTCCGGGCCTTCCTGGCCACGATGGACAAAGCCATCCGTACGGGTACGTCCAAGGCACTCGAAACCTGTTTCATCCGCCCCGACACGTCCAGGTTCGTCCTGGGCATCGTGGTTTCCAAGCCTGACGCCTGGACAACCCAGGGCCTGCGCATGGAACGTCTCGACGCCCGCCGCGTCCTGCTCGACGTACGGGTGGTGGTCGTCTCCGCCACGAAGGAAGAACAGACCGGGACGGGACTGATCTTTCTGCGGCGGGTGGGACAGAGCTGGATGGTTGAACGGCTTGACCAGTTCGTGCTGGCCAAACGCTAGCCAAACGCCAGACCGGCCGGTGGGGCCGGTCATTCGACGGCCAGCGAACGGCGGACGCCCGGATGCTGGAAGTACCGCCGGGTGCGGGCCACGTCGTACGCAATCTGGGCGCGCAGCTCTTCCAGACTGGCGAACTTCCGCTCCGCACGCAGCCGATGCAGAAACCGGGTGCGGAGGGATGCGCCGTAGAGGTCGCCGCCGAAATCCAGGATGTGCGTTTCCACGACGCGCAGGCGGTCATCGCTGACCGTCGGGCGGTAGCCGATGTTGGTCACACTGCGCCGCCAGACGCCGCCGATGAGGGTTGCTGTCACATAGACGCCATCGGCCGGGAGCACCCGGTTGATGACGGCAATGTTGGCGGTGGGAAAATCCAGTGTGCGCCCCAGCCGTCGGCCGGTCACGACTTCCCCTTCGACGCCGTAGGGCCGCAGCAGCATCCGCCGCGCCAGGTTGATGCGCCCCGACTGGATGGCTTCGCGCAGGCGCGTGGAACTGACGCGCTTGCCCCGCAGCAGCACGGCTTCGACTTCATACGCGGCACAGCCGTAGTCCACGCCCAGGCAACGGAGCGTGGCGATGTTGCCCTGCCGTCCGTGCCCGAAGGCAAAATCTTCGCCGAGATAGATTTCCCGTGCGCCCAGCGCCCCAAACAGAATGCGCTGCGCAAACTCGGCGGCGGTCAGGGCTGCCAGCGCCGGGTCGAAGCGCAGGACGAGGGTCTGCCCAATGCCCAGAATGCGGAGGGCTTCAAGCCGTTGGCCAAGCGTCTGAAGCAGCGGGGGCGCGGCAGCGGGATACAGGACAGCGCGCGGATGGGGGTCAAAAGTGACGACGGTTGGAACGCAGTCAAGGGCCGCCGCACGCTCGACCACCCGGCGGATGATGGTCTGATGGCCCAGGTGAAGCCCGTCGAAAACGCCCATGGTGAGTACCGTCGGCGTACGCAGGGCAGACGATTGCCAATCGTGAAAGATGTCCATGCAGGCAGTGCAGCCAGCGCCAAAGGATGTATTCGGGACGGATGATACCACCGTCCGAACCGTTCTGTGTGGTGAAGTTACGGGAGGCCAAAGGCACAAAGGGGGCTACGGCTTGCCGGCGGCCCGGTGCAGGCGGTCGCGCAGCCCATCCCAGGCCGGGTCAGCCGGAACCTGCTCGATGACGATGACCTCCACCCCTTGGGCATCCAGTTCGTGCAGCGCCGCGTAGAGCCGGTGGGCATAGGCTTCCGGCTGGGCTGGCAGGCGGAGCCGCCGGGCCCCTGCCGGAGGCGTGATCTCCGAAATGACCAGTGCCGCTGGACGCTGCCCCTGCGCCAGCCACCGGGCAAGGCGGTGTTCGATGTTCGGTACGTCACCTGACGGGACAAGCTCAACGTGCGCCCGTGGGGCGTAGTGACGCGGAAACTGGCCCGGACTGGCCACGACGGCCCCCGGTTGGGGCCGTTGGAAGGGCTGCCCGGCAACCGCTTCCAGCTCTGCCTGGGACAGAATGCCTGCCCGCCAGAGCGTGGGAGGTGTGGTGGTGACATCGAGTACGGCGGACTCGATGCCGACCGGGCAGGGGCCGCCATCGAGCACGGCGGCAATGCGGCCGTCCAGGCTTTTGAGCACGTGGTCGGCTGTGGTCGGAGAAACTTCCGTGAAACGGTTGGCGCTCGGCGCGGCCAGCGGTGCGCCGACGGCGCGAATGAGCGCCTGGGCCACAGGATGTGCCGGCCAGCGGACGCCGACTGTCGCCCCGCCGGCCGTGACCACTGGTGGGATGCGTTCGTGTTTGTGCAGGATGAGCGTCAGCGGTCCGGGGAAGAACGTCTCCACCAGCCGGTGGGCCACCGGTGGAATGGCAACGGCGACCCACTCCAGCCAGTCGCGCCCGGCGATGTGGACGATGAGGGGGTTGTTCGACGGCCGTCCCTTGGCTGAAAAGACCTTTGCCACGGCCTCGGCATCAAAAGCCAGTGCACCAAGGCCATAGACGGTCTCCGTCGGAAAGGCCACCAGTTCGCCCCGGCGCAGCAGTGCCGCCGCGCGGGCAATGGACTCCGGCTCCGGGGACTCTGGATGGCACAGGATACGTTCTGTCAGCACAGGCGTCCGGGTTGCCTTCATACGCATCGTTCACGGAAGGCCCATTATCGTCGCCAACCTTGTCTTGAGCGATTCCGGCAGGTCGTCCAGTGATGTACCGAAGCTATGCCGCCAATCGGTCTGGATGTCCCGCTGGCCATCCGCACCGGTGACTTCCTGGTAATACACGGCATGGAGCGCCGTTCCTTCCAGTGGCACGACGATGATGAGCCGGTGTTCGTCCTCTATCCGGCGCAGGTTGGGATACAGCCGGACGAGGAGATAATCCCCGAACAGCTCAATGGGTTCTTCAAGGTAATTCCCCTGTTCGACGCCATCGAGAAAGTCCTCCCCCAGCATCTCGGCGAGCGGCTTGCGTAACGCCGGCAGCTTGAAAAAGCTGATTTTCTGCACCCGGCCGCGCGGCCCCCTGACATCGTGGTGCGGATAGCGCCCCTGCCAGACCCGAAGCTGCTGGCGGTCAGGCGTTGGCGCCGACGCCGGGGCCTGTGCCGATGTTTGTGCCGATGTTTGCGCCGGGCCGCCGAAGAGGCCCAGACTTCCAGTGAGCAGCAGGAACAGCAGGCATTTCATGGGTTCACGGTACGGCGCGGGAAGGGGTGCGGTCAGAACTGGCTCAAAAACCGCAGGTCGTTTTCAAAGTACAGCCGGATGTCATCAATGCCGTAGAGCAGCGCAGCCATGCGGTCAATGCCGAAGCCGAAGGCAAAGCCGGAGAATTCCGTCGGGTCAATCCCACAGGCGCGCAGGACGTTGGGATGCACCATCCCGGAGCCGCCGAGTTCAATCCAGCCGGTATGCTTGCAGATGCGGCAGCCGGAGCCGCCGCAGAACGGACACTGAAAGTCGGTCTCCGCGCCCGGTTCGACGAAGGGGAAGTAGCTCGGCCGGAAACGCAGTGTCACCGGACGGTCAAACAGCCGGGTGAGAAACACCTGAAGCGTGCCCTTGAGATCGGCCATGGTGATGCCGGGGGCCACGTTGAGACCTTCCACCTGAAAAAACATCGGATTGTGCGTGGCGTCCGGCTCATCGCGGCGAAAGACGCGCCCCGGTGCGATGATCCGTAGAGGGGGCTTGCGCCGCTGCATGGCGTGGATTTGTACGTTTGAGGTCTGCGACCGCAGCGCCAGTTCGTCGTCAAGGTAAAACGTATCGGTCAGATCGCGCGCCGGGTGGTCTGGTGGAATGTTGAGGGCGTCGAAGTTGTAAAACACCGTGTCCACTTCCGGGCCGTCTTCGACGGCATAGCCCATGG
This sequence comes from Chloracidobacterium sp. N, assembly GCF_018304765.1. NCBI lineage: Bacteria > Pseudomonadati > Acidobacteriota > Blastocatellia > Chloracidobacteriales > Chloracidobacteriaceae > Chloracidobacterium > Candidatus Chloracidobacterium aggregatum. The sequence continues at coordinate 576,224 of NZ_CP072642.1, read as the reverse complement.
CCACAAAGATGTCCTCGATGCGTTCCCGGATTTGCGTCAGCGGATGGGCGCGCCCGCGCCGGCGCACCAGCCCCGGCAGGGTGACATCCACGGCCTCGCGCCGGATGGTTTCGGCTTCCTCGAAAGCCCGTACTTGAGCTTCGAGGTCGGACAGGACGGCTTCGACTTCGGCCTTGAAGCGGTTGAGTGCGGCCCCCCGCACCGGGCGCTGGTCGGCCGGCAAAGCGCCCAGTTCCTTGAGTTTGAGCGCCAGCACGCCCTGCTTGCGGGCCAGCCAGTAATCATTGACCGCCTGCCACTGCCGGCGGGGTGGTATGGATGTCGGAAGTTCAAAGGCCGGCAGCGTCCATTCCGGGAAATGTTCGCCAAAGGTGGTGGCCAACCGCCGGTGGGCATCGGCCATGACGGTCTGAAGGGTCGCGGCGTCGAGGGTGGATGCGTCAGGCATAAAGCGTTCAGGACACGAAACTGGAAATGAAATCGAGATAGGTCGTCAGCCCCTTTTCTCCGAAAAAGAGCGCCACCAGGGCCGCCAGCCCCAGCATGACGCCAAACGGCAGCGCGTGCTGAAGGGCGGATGACCCACGCAGCAGCAGGCGTGGCATGGATACCAAAACCCCCAGCAGCGAGGCCACGAGCAGTACGAAAAAGGTCAGCCCCCCGCCCAGGAACGCTCCGACACACAGCATCATCTTCACGTCGCCCAGCCCCATGCCTTCCAGGTTGCCGGAAACAATCGTATCACCGGGTTCGAGCCGGCCATCCACGGTGTTTTCGAGGGCATCCGGGATACTCGTGATGCGGACGCCCCGTTCACCCGCCTCAACGCAGGCCCCGTCGAGGGCCGTCATGCTGAGTTCCGGTGCGCCGGTGTTGGACGAAGCAAAGTCTGCCGCGGCCAGTTCCTCTGCCGACAGTTCGCTGAAATCCCCGCCGAGCACATAGACGACACCGCGTTTGCCGTCCGCGTGGCGCAGCTTGAGCCGGGCCAGGGTGCCGACCACACAGCGGCGCTTGAGAAAATCCGCCAGATCGTCGGGCGTCCGAATGGGAAAGGCGCGCAGGCGAAAGTAACCGACGCCCAGCACCCAGAGCGTACCGGCGCCAATGGCCATTCCCAGCAGCGCATTGACCAGTGAGCCGGCCAGCCCGTTCATCGGGAGCGGCCGTCCGGTCAGTCCTTCAAAAAACAGGTTCATCCAGGGCAGCCCGACCAGGTTGTGGTCCAGCATCCGCGCCGCCAGCGCCAGGGCCGTACCAGGCAGGGTAATGGCATCGGGCAGGATTTGTTCGTTGAAATCGGTCACGATGAGCGCCACCAGTGCCGCCGCGAAGGCGCAGTTGAAGACACATTGCAACGTGGGGCCAAACACCAGCAGCGCAGCAAGGAAGAGCAGGCCGGTTGCCAGTTCCACCATGGGGTACTGCCAGGAAATGCGTACCCCGCAGGCGCGGCACTTCCCCCGGAGCCATAGGAAACTGAGAATCGGCAGGTTGTCGTACCAGGCAATGGTTGCGTTGCAGCTTGGGCAGTAGGACCGGGGCGGTGAGTTGACCGAGCCGCCGCGTGGCAGGCGGTAAATCACCACGTTGAGAAAGCTGCCGATGCAGCTTCCGAGAACAAAAGCCCAGATGGCCCAAAACCAGAGCGGCAGGCTGTCGTGGAGTTCGACCATCGAAACAAACATTGCCAGAACCAGACCGAAAGCAGTGGATGCCAGGCTTTTAGGCCGAATTCCGGGCGAAAGACAAGAGAAACGGGTTTTTGTTATCGTGCGGGGACATCATCCCGTTCGGGACATCATCTTCGGCAATCCGCCAGACTCTGTAAACGCCTATGACCTTACCCCTTCCCCCACGCGCCCTGCTGAGTGTATCTGACAAGCAGGGACTGGTTGATTTTGCACGCACCCTGCACGCCCACGGACTCGAACTCGTCTCAACCGGCGGGACAGCGCAAACCCTTCTCGATGCCGGCATTTCCGTCCTGGATGTGGCCTCGGTCACGGGTTTTCCAGAAATGCTTGATGGGCGCGTCAAAACCCTGCATCCACGCATTCACGCCGGAATTCTGGCGCGGCGCGACCTGCCGGAACATCTTGAACAACTCGCCCTGCACGACATCAACCGCTTCGATTTCGTCGTCGTCAATCTCTATCCCTTCGCCGACACGATTGCGCGACCGGAAGTCACCCTTGCCGAGGCGCTGGAAAACATTGACATCGGTGGGCCGACCCTCATCCGGGCCGCCGCCAAAAACTTCCAGCACGTTGTCGTCGTCACCGACCCGGCCGACTATGACGCACTGGCGGCGGAACTGACCCACACCGGAAGCATTTCCGCTGCGACACGCTACCGCCTGGCCTGCAAGGCATTTGCCCACACAGCGCGCTATGACCGGATGATTGCCGACTTTCTGGCCAACCGGACACAGTTCGAGGAAGCGACGGGACAGGTTCAGGTTCAGCCCTCCGATGCCTTCCCTCCCCGCCTCTCGCTCGTCCTGCACCGGCAACAGGCGCTGCGGTATGGTGAAAACCCGCACCAGTCGGCGGCGCTCTACGTGACGGCGGAGCATCCCGCCGGTGGTCTGGCTGCCGCCCGCCAGCTACAGGGCAAGGAACTGTCGTTCAACAACCTGCTCGATGCCGATGCCGCCTGGGGACTGGTCAGCGAATTCCGGGACGCGGCGGCCTGCGTCATCGTCAAACACACCAACCCATGTGGCGTCGGGCTGGGGGCCGTTCCGCTCGAAGCCTTCCGTCTGGCGCGGGAAACCGATCCGGTTGCGGCCTTTGGCGGCATCGTGGCGTTCAACCGGACGGTTGACGCGGGCACGGCTACCGAACTGTCTGAAATCTTCCTGGAGGTCATCATTGCGCCCGGCTTCGATGATGCAGCGCAAAAGGTACTGGCGGCCAGGAAAAACCTGCGCCTGCTGGTGGTTGCCGACGAAGCCCGCCCGGCGGCGGCCTTCCGTACGATCTCCGGCGGACTGCTGCTGCAATCGCCGGATGATCGGCTGGCGACGCCGGACGAGATGCGCGTCGTCACCCGCCGGTCGCCCTCCGAGGACGAATGGCGCGACCTGCTCTTTGCGTGGACGGTCTGCAAGCACGTCAAGTCGAACGCCATTGTCTATGCCCGGCAGGGCCAGTTGCTTGGCGTCGGGGCCGGACAGATGAGCCGCATTGACGCCGTCAGGCTGGGCGCGATGAAGGCCCGTCTGCCGCTGTCCGGTGCGGTCGTCGCGTCGGATGCCTTTTTCCCCTTCCGGGACGGCCTCGATGAAGCGGCGCGCCACGGCACACGGGCGGTCATTCAGCCCGGTGGCTCGATTCGGGATGAAGAAGTCATCGCCGCCGCCGATGAGCATGGACTGGCCATGGTCTTTACCGGCATGCGCCATTTCCGGCACTAGACTTCCAGCGCCGGTCATACGCGCTGACCGTTGGCATCAACGGTCAGCGTCACTGCTGGCGCTCACGTCTGGCGGCTACTGGCCGGCAAGGGCTGGCTTGCCGCCGGTGTGCAGGGCCGCAATTCCACCCGACAGGTTGCGCCACTTCACCTGCTGAAACCCGGCCTGTGTCATCCGGGCGGCAAGGGTGGCCTGATCGGGGAAGTTCTGTACTGACGCCGGCAAATACGAGTACGCATAGCCTGACCGTGAGACGGCATTGCCGATGCGCGGCAGAATCTGCGTGAAGTAGAAGCCGAACAGCGATTTGAGGCCGGGCACAACCGGATGGGAAAACTCCAGAATGGCCACTTTGCCGCCCGGCTTCAGCACGCGGTACAGCTCGGACAGCGCACCATCCAAATCCACGACGTTGCGAATCCCAAAAGCGACGGTGGCGACATCGAAACTGGCATCGGCAAAGGGAAGCGCCAGGGCGTCGCCGGCGAGCAGATGCACCGGGCGGCCACTCTGCCGGACTTTCTCCATGCCCCGGAGCAGCATCGGCTGACAGAAATCCACGCCGACCGTGGGAGCCAGACGCCCCAGTTCCAGTGACAGATCGGCCGTCCCACAGCAGACATCAAGGGCGCGGGCGCCGGGCCGCGTCAGCACGTCCTGCACTTCCCGGACGGCTGCACGTCGCCAGCGTTTGTCAATGTTGAGGGAAAGCCAGTGGTTGAGCTGGTCGTAGGTCGGCGCAATGCCGGCAAACATCGCCTGGATGCGCCGGGCTTTTTCCGAACCCTGAAAGGCAATGGGATTTTCCATGGTGAAGAATGGCGACGGGCCCGGGGGAATGCACCGTTTGTTTTTCGATTGCCCCAAGCCGGGCTACAATGGGCCTACTCTACCGGTGAAACGATTCCAGGGAAATGGGGGATGACGGTTTTCATGGCCACGCCTGATGATGTCCGGCGCGCTCGCCTGGCGGCGGACTATGAGGAAATGCGCACCATCCGGGGCGAATACATCCACTGGCAAAACCTCAACGTCCCGGCCACGGACTACATCGTGACGCTTCGGATTCGCAGCTACATCGGCCCCAACACAACCCGCGACGAGCACCAGATTCGGATTCTGCTGTCGCCCAACCATCCTTTCGAGAAGCCGACCGTGATGATGCACGGCATGACCCCCATTTTTCATCCGCACGTGTGGCCGGACGGCAAAATCTGCATTGGTCACTGGGACTTCCGCGAGGGGCTGGCGTCGTTTGTCATCAAGCTGGCGCGTCTGTTTCAGTTCGACCCACAGCTCATTGACCCGCACAGCATCGCCAACTACAAGGCGGCGGACTGGTTCTATGCCAATCCGACGCTGTTTCCCTGTGATCAGGCGCAACTGCCCGTCCCCGGCGAAAAGCCGACGCATACCTTTGTGGTCAAACGGATTACCCCGCCCCGACCGACCGACGGCCGTTCGGGCGGACGCTTTCAGGTTCGCTCATGAGGTACGAAAACGTCGCCGAACCGGCTTCCCAACCTTCGGAAGCCGTTTCCCTGCCGTGGCGGTTTTATCTTGGCTGGGGGCTGGCCGCGCTTCTGGGTCTGGTGTGGCTGGCTGCCGGCGTCATCAAGGCGCTCGAACCCTTTGATTTCGTGCGGCAGGTGGCCGGTTTCCAGCTCGTGCCGGGAAAAGCCATGCAAACGGCCCTAGCTTGGGGCTTGCTTGTGGCCGAGTGCGCGCTGGGCGCGGCGCTGATTCTCGGCTACCGCCTGCGCTGGGCGCTGGTGGGGGCCGGAGGCCTCACCCTTATCTTCATGGGCGCGCTGGGGTGGGTCATCCTCGCCGGCATTCCGGTCGAGGACTGTGGCTGTTTTGGCTCACAGGTCAAACGCAGCCCAAAGGAAGCCCTGCTGGAGGATAGTCTGATGCTGCTGGTGACCGTGGTTTCGGGATGGCTGGTGTGGAAACCGCAGGCCACAGTGACGGCCTTGCAGCCACGCCGCTGGCGCGGTCTGGGCGTCCTGCTCTGTGCGTTGTTTGGTCTGCTCACGCCGCTGGCTTTTGGCTTCCCGCTTGGCGGCAGCGACTGGTCGCGGGTCAAGGTCTCCGGGACCACGGTCAATGTGGCGACGGGCGAACGTCTCGTGGCGCTCATTGACACGGAGTGCAGCCATTGCCAGGAAAGCGTCCCGCAGCTCAATGCCTATGTGGGCGTGAAGGATTTTCCGCTGTTCGTGGCGCTCTGCTCCAATGAGGAATGGCGTCGCAAGTTTTTCATTCAGCGGTTCGGGGCCAAGTTCGAGCTGGGTGAGATTTCCAAAGAGGACTTCAAGCGTCTGCTGGCGGATGGCGACACCCCGCGTATCGTTCTGCTGCGGCAGGGAAAAGTGCTGGCCGTCTGGAATGGCACGCCGCCCAGCCCTGATGAGGTGCGTCGCGCCCGCGCCAAACGTCCGTAGGCCCACCGGATTTCCAGCTTCTGAACGGTACTTGTCTTCTGCTGGCAACAGCACACGTGCTATCCGACGGCTTTCAGGGAAAGCAGATCGGCATCAATCCGCTGCATGGTGGCACGCAGGTCGAGCATGTCCTGGGCAAGAACTGTGATGCGGTGATCGATCCGGCGGGTGCGCGTGTCTATTTCCTGCAGCATGGCTTTCATCGCTGACTGTTCAGACTTCAGCGTGAGGGCTTCTGTCAGCAATCTCTGCTGCGCTGCCTTTACAGCCACAACTTCCGGCAGCAGGTTCTTTGTGACTTCCGTCACCAGTTCCTGAAGTAAAGCCGTCTGCTCAGTCATCGTTCTCAGGACGATTTCAATGGTGGGCTTTGTTTCCATACGGCGCACCCTGCCTTCCCAGTTGGTCTGTCCAGTCTAACCACCGGGCGGGATGAGGACAACGCGAACGCGCCAACCTCACTTTCCCCGGCATCTTGACAGGCGTGGTACTATTTCGCCCTACCGCAGGCCCTTGAGCCGACTTAGCTCAGTCGGTAGAGCGACTGATTCGTAATCAGTAGGTCGCCGGTTCAAGTCCGGCAGTCGGCTCCATTCCTCATCCTGCCAGCTAATCCCTCACCAGACGAATGCTTAGAATGCGGTCCTGGCGCACCAGCCGGTCCAGGGTCTCCCAGCCTTCGACGACCTGCCCGAAACAGGTGTAGCCGCCGTCCAGGTGTGGCTGCGGCAGGTGGCAGATGAACCACTGGCTTCCGCCTGTATCCTTGCCGGAAAGCGCCATGCCGACACTGCCCCGCAGGTAGGGCCGTTCGTTGATTTCGCAGCGAATCTGGTAGCCGGGCCCGCCGTCGCTGTCGCCGCGTGGATCGCCGCCCTGGACGACAAAGTTGGGAACGACCCGGTGAAAGGTCAGGTCGTCGAAGAAACCACGTTCGGCCAGGGCGATGAAGTTCTCAACCGTCAGAGGCGCATCCTCGGAAAACAATTCCAGGGTCAGTTCGCCTTTGGTCGTGGTGATGACGGCGCGCGGATGCCGCGCATACTGCCGCACCAGCCGGCCATAAAAGGCTGCCGGACGGTTTGTGCGGCAAATCCCAATCCGGCTGTCGAGCGTCTCGCCTGCCTGCGCGCGCTCTTCCTCGCTCAGGGTGGACGGAAGCCGCCGCCGGAGTATTTCACCGGCCTGCCTGCGTACCAGCCAGTCCGGGTCACGCAGGGCCAGATCAAAGGCAGCTTCTGTGTCGGGATGCGGGTCGGCTGCCAAGGCCTTGAGGATGGCCAGCCGGGCATCGTTTTGCGTGTCCTCCCGCGCCGTAGTCAGGGCGGCAATGAGCGCCTTTCGCCCCTGGTCGGTCGGCGGCAGCACTTCCAACGCGGCGGCGGCGGCCGCCCGCACCATGACGTCCGGGTGACGCAGTTCCTGCTCCCAGACGGTGGCCCACGCCGGCGTTTTCGGCACGGCCGCCAGCAGCGCCGTGCGCGCACGGGCATCAAGGCCGGTTCGCGCCAGAAAATCCTCGACCACGCGGCGGCGGCGCGGCTCTTCCGGCGGCAGTGCGGCCAGACCGGCAAAGTAATGCGCCTGCGCCCGCCAGTCGTCGTCCGGCGGAAGCAGCGGCTTTTCAGGGTCAGCCCCCAGAAAGGCCGCCGTGCCCAGCCGCGCCAGGGCAATTTCGACTTCCGGGTTGGCCCCCAGCCTGCCCGTCGGCAGCATCCGCAGTTGTTCCAACCACGGTTGCGCTTCCACAGCTTTCAGGCGCCCCAGGGCCTCAGCCAGCGTCAGAAGCTCCGGCAGACCATCCCAGGTCGGGCGCTCATCGGCTTCCACTTTGGCATAGCGGGACAGCCCGGCACGCAGCCGGTCCAGCAATAGCGGGATGACTTCCTCCGGCTGGCGCGCGTTTGACAAAGCCCGGATGACGGCAATCCGTACGGCAACTTCTTCGGAAGCCAGGCGGTGGAGCAGGGCTGCCGTGGCTTCTCCGTCCCCCATGGCGCCCAGCACCCGCGCCAGAGCCACCTGCACAACCACCTGCTCTTCATCCCGGAAGTACGCCACGAGCTTCTCGCGTTCGCGGGTCAGGGTTCTTTCCGCCTCCGGCAGATCGCTCAACCGCGCCAGGGCGTTGGCCGCGTGGAAACGAACGGCAGCATTTGGCGACGCCAGCCACCTGAGCAGCGGCGGCAGGCTTGCCGCATGGCGCATCCGCATCACGGCGGTCAGGCTCAATGTGGTGAACAGCTCACGTTCGCTGCCGGGCGGGATGTCTTCGGCAGGCTGCGGCAGGGACTTCAGCACGGCGGCCAACAGCCCCTGAAGTGTGTCGGCATCGAGGGTTCTGGCATTGGCGGCGGCGATTTTGCCCAGAGCTTCTACGCAGCGCGCCCGCACCGGCAGCATCTCCGTTTCCCGCAACAGCACCCGGCGCAGGTCTTCCAGTGGCTCGGTCGTTTCCAGTTCGCCCAGCGCAAAGGCGGCCATGGCGCGCACCCGCGCGTTGCCGTCATCGTAGAGCCGTTCCAGCAGCAGGGTGTATGACCGGGGATCGCCAATGCGGCCAAGCGCCAGGCAGGCGCGCCGCCGTACGCGGGCGTTGGCGGAACCAAGGAAATCCACGAACTCCTCGGCGTGGTAGTACCGCTCATCTTCAAGTTGAAGCAGCCGTGCAAAGGCCTGCTGGGCTGAGTTGGCGCGCCCCAGAACCGGCGGCGGACCTGAACGCCGCTGCCCCCACGCCGTGGAACACCAGCCGGCCGTCAGACAACACAGAGACAAAAAATGGCGACGGTTCATCATAGCCGGACGTTGTAGCGCAACCGGGTTGCGCACTGCACGGCCCGGCCAGCCACAACCGTCCGTTTTTTCACTCCGGACGGTGGAAAAAGCCACGTGGCAACGCCTGTGAAGAACGCAGCCGCGCCTGGTTGACCAATCCGACCTCGACACTCCCGACCAGCAGATAGCCGCCCGGAGCCAGCGCCTGCTGGATGCGGGCCGTCGTCTGCTGTACGGCCGTGTAGTGCATGTGCGTCAACACATTGCTGCACACGATGACATCGAACGGCCCCGGCAGGTGTTGCCACAGGTGCGGGTCGTACAGGTTGGCATGGCGCAGGCGGATGTTGCGGCGCAACCGGCGGTCAAGCTCGCCCGGTGGTGCATCCGGGGCCTGGCTGCCGTGGAAAAACCGGTCGCGTAGCGCCGGGTCGAGATTGCGCAACTGGAGTGGATGGTAACGCCCCTGGCTGGCATGCAGCAGGGCTTTGCTGCGCAGGTCCACGGCCAGGATTTCGATGCGCCAGTCGGGTGCTTCTCCAAGCAGGTCTTCCAGAATCATCGCCAGCGAGAACGGCTCCTCGCCCGTCGAGCAGCCGGCGCTCCACAACCGCAGGCGCTTCGTGCCGGCGCGCTTCTCAATGAGTTCGGGCAGGACCATGCGCCACAGTGCCCGAAACTGCTCCGGCTCGCGGAAGAAACTGGTTTCACCCAGCGCAATTTCCTCCGCAACCGAATGAAGTTCGCCGGGCGACTGCGCGGCCACGCGGCAGTAGGTCATCTCGTCAAAGAGCAGCCGGCGCGCCTTGTCTGTCACCACCGCCTGCAACGCCGCGCGCAGGGTCTCATTCGGGGCCCAGCCGTAAACCTGGGCCAGCGCCTTTTCGAGCTGCGGCAGGTGGGGATTGGCCAGATTTCGCTTCTTGACCGGCATCGCTTAGGTTCCCGCCCCGGAGGGAGTCATGTCCGGTGATGGTGGCGCGTCCGAAGTCGGCGTCCCCGACGCCAGCCAGTCCGACGCGCCGCCCGTTTTTGACCGTACCTGAATGTCCGTAATCCGCATCGTACGGTCAATGGCCTTGCACATGTCAAATAGGGTGAGCGCCGCCACACTGACGGCGGTCAGGGCCTCCATCTCGACGCCCGTGCTGGCCCGCGCCCGGGCCGTCGCGGTGATGAGGATGTGGTCCGCCGCCAGCGTCAGTTCGACGTTGACATAGGCCAGCGGCAGCGTATGGCACAGGGGAATCAGCCGGTCGGTTTGCTTGGCCGCCATGATGCCCGCCAGACGGGCGGTTTCGAGCGGATCGCCCTTGGGTGTTGTCCGGGCGCGAATGGCCGCCAGGGTTTCCGGCCGCATCAACACCACGCCCGAAGCCGTCGCCGTCCGGTCGGTGATTGGCTTTTCTCCGACATCCACCATCGTGAGGCGTCCGGTTTCGTCAATGTGGCTGAACGGCATGGGCTTGACAGGCTGACCGGCGACGAGGCCGCTTTGCAGGGGCGGTTCAAAGGGTTCTGGCCAAAAGGAAAAGCCGTCCTTCAGCAACGACGAAGCACGGCTTTGTTCCCTTGAAATGTGTGGCGGAGCTGACGGGGCTCGAACCCGCGACCTCCGACGTGACAGGCCGGCGCTCTAACCAACTGAGCTACAACTCCGCAAATCATTCTCCCCCGCTCACGTCCCACCGCGCCTGTCCGCGCTGCGACGTGGTGGGCGGTACTGGGCTCGAACCAGTGACCCCCGGTTTGTAAGACCGATGCTCTACCACTGAGCTAACCGCCCGTGACCGCTCCCCGCGTCGGAGAACCGCCAGACTAGGCGGAATGGCGCTGGCTGTCAAGCCTCTGTGCGTTTTGCCCGGCCCGGCACCCATTCAGTCCCCGCCGGCCACGGCGGCTGCCGGGCGCGGGGTCAGAAACTTCTCTGAGGTATCCGGCTTCTGCCCGGAAAACTTCTCAATGGCCGCGTTGTCAATGTTGATGGAGCAGAGGCTGCCACACATCGAGCAGACCTTGGCGTTGGCGGCTTCGGATTCTTCCTTGTAGCGCCGCGCCTTTTCGGGGTCCATCGCCAACCGGAACATGCCGTCCCAGTCGAGCTGCTTGCGGTAGCGGGACATCTGGTCGTTCCAGGCTTTGGCCCCTTTGACGCCCTTCACCAAATCCCCGGAGTGGGCGGCAATGCGCGTTGCGATCACACCTTCAATGACATCCTGCCGGTCGGGCAGCCGCAGGTGCTCGGCCGGCGTGACGTAGCACAGCATGTCCGTGCCGGCGGCGGCGGCAATCGCACCGCCGATGGCGCCCGTGATGTGGTCGTAGCCGGGCGCGACATCGCAGGTCAGCGGCCCCAGCACATAAAACGGCGCTCCGTCACAGACGCGCTTCTGAAGCTGCACATTGGCCACAATCTGGTCGAGCGGCACGTGGCCCGGGCCTTCCACCATCACTTGGCAGCCCTTCTCACGGGCGCGCGTCACGAGTTCGCCCAAAACCAGCAACTCCGCCAACTGCCCCCGGTCGCTGGCATCACCGGTCGCGCCCGGACGCAGGCCGTCGCCCAGTGAAAAGGTCACGTCGTAACGGGCAAAGATGTCGCACAGGCGGTCAAACTGCTCGTAGAGCGGATTTTCATTACCGGTGGCTTCGATGTAGGCCGCCAGGAGCGCCCCACCCCGGCTGACGATTCCCTCGATGCGCTGGTGCTGGCGCAGTTTTCGGACTGTTTCCTTCGTCACGCCGCAGTGGACGGTCATGTAGTCCACGCCCTGCTGCGCCTGTTTCTCAATGACGGCAAACAGTTCTTCCGGGTCCATCTTCAGGATCGAACCTTCCGAAGCCACCTGATAAATGGGCACCGTGCCCAGCATGAGCGGGCTTTCCCGGATAAGCGTCTCACGAATCAGGTCCAAATCCGTGCCGGTCGAAAGGTCCATGACGCTGTCGGCCCCGTACTGCACGGCCGTGTGCAGCTTGGTGATTTCCTCTTCGAGCAGTTGGTGATAGCCCGACGCGCCAATGTTGGCATTGACTTTCGTACGGAGTCCCTTGCCAATGCCGATTGGGCGAAATTGGTGACGAATGTTTTTGGGGATGACGATGGTGCCGTCGGCCAGCCCTTGCCGGATGAACTCCGGGTCAAGCCGCTCGTCTTCGGCGACGGCCATCATCTCCTCGGTAATCTTGCCGGCACAGGCCAGCATACGAAGTGTCTGGTATTCACCGCGCACGGTGGTGTCCTCCAATGGATTTCAGTCAGGGACCGAAGTGTGGTGGATGAGGCGCATCCGGCACAAGACCGTGCGGCGCTAGTCTTCGTCGTGGCTGCCTCCGTCATAGTGCAGGACCAGCGGCTCATTGTCCGCGCGGGTTTCAAGGTGCACCGGCCGCCCCCACAGGGCGTACACGTACTCCAGCACCTTGCGCGCGTATTTCAGGTCGAGTTCCGCGCCGTCAAACCGGTGGGTCAGGTACAACTCCCGGTTCCGGTTGTAATCGCCCTCCGTGACCTCGATGTACGGGAAGCCGAAGTTGGTCATATTCGCCACCAACTGATCGCGGACGCGCTCCCAGCGTTTTTCCGTAATCGTCCACTCCTCGTCATCCACGAGTTCATAGACATAGAGGTCCAGTTCTTCAACCAGCTCTTCCGTCAGGTAGTTGCGCAGGAAGGACACGTCGTTATCCACCTCGCGCACCTCGAAGATTTTTTCGCGCCCCTGCCCGCCGGGACGGCCGTAGGCTTCCCGTTCCTCAGCCGTCGGGTTGTCCCAGCGGCGCTCGATGTCTTCAAAGATTTTGTAGCCCAGATAGTAGGGATTGAGCTGTCCCTTGTGTGGCGAGACGACCGAAGCATGGAGTTCGGCAAACTCGACGAAATCATCCGTGCCCTCGCACAGTTCACGCATGATGCGGGCATGCCAGTAGCTCGCCCAGCCTTCATTCATGATTTTTGTCTGCATCTGCGGCACGAAATAGAGCATTTCGTCGTGAATCATCATCATCACGTCGCGCTGCCAGTCTTCGAGTGCAGGAGAATAGTTGGCGATGAACCAGACGAGGTCTTTTTCGGGATAGACCGGCTCGCCCGGCTTGCGCTTCGGCGGCGGTGCCGTCTCGCCAGCCGGCTTCTCGCCCAGCCGCAGGATGTCCTCGAAGGGGTTTTCCCGGCCGCTGGTGGCTTTTTTCTCCGGCGGCGGGGGCAGGTCGCGTTCCTTGCGAATGAGAAAGTTGGGGTCTATGTGCTCCTCGATGGAGAGCACGGCATCCAGAAACGCCTCGACGGTCTTGCGGCCGTATTTGAACTCATATTCCTCGATACGCGCCGCATGCAGGTTGACTTCATCCACCATCCGCCGGTTGGTATGGGCAAAGTAGGCGTTGTGCTTGAAGAAATCGACGTGCCCCAGCACGTGCGCCATCACGAGCTTGTTCTGGAGGGGTGAGTTGGTTTCGAGCAGGAAGCCATAGGCCGGGTTCGTGTTGATGACGACTTCATAGATGCGCGACAGCCCGAAGTCATACATCGTCTTCATCCGGTGGTAAGCCTTGCCGAACGTCCAGTGGGAGAAACGGCCCGGCAGCGCATACGAGCCAATCTCGTACATGACCGTTGCCGGTACGATCTCGAAGTTGACCGGAAACGGGTCGAGACCAAACCCACGGGCGATTTCCCAGATGCGTTCGAGAGCTTCTTCCAGGGCAGCCAGTTCTTTGTCCACGGACAGATACCTCGCTCGGTAGCAGTCGGCGCCGGGCAGCAGCGCGACAGTTTGTGGCCGGTTGGAGCAACGGCCACATCGCAGGTGAGATGGTTGACGATAGCCCGTTGCCTGATCAGTCTCAATAGGCGGTCGGGTGATCTCCCTGCCTGGGGGCGATCACGCCGGACTCAAAGCCCTGAACCTTCAGGAGCCTCAATCTTTGGGGGTGCGTTCGGCGGCTCTGGCTTGTTTTTCGGCCTGCCGAATCCGCGCGATGTTGCGGCGCTCCACGGCGGTCAGCTTGTCTTCGGCATTACCGTCGGTCGGATGGTACCACGGCTGCGCGCCAAAGTGTGCCGCCAACTCCGGGTCGGAAAAACGATAGCCATGCCGCGCCAGTATCTCGTTGCGCATCAGCCGCAGCTCTTCTGCGGTCAGGTCGCGCAGGTCGTCATCGGTGAGATCGCGAAGGGAAGCCTCCGGGAAATCCCCCGGTACGTCATCCGGGTTCGGGGCGTCCGGGCCGGCAGCTTCGGGCTGGCGGGGCGGGCCGGAGGCTTTGGTATAGGCACTGATTCCCTTTTCCTTTGCCAGTGACGCGACAGCCTTTGCCTCAGCTTCCGTGGGGTAAATCCCCAGCGCCACGATGTAAAAGCCCGGCTCGAAGTTCGTCCAGTCGTCCGTTTTGACGACAAAGGGCTGCAAGCCGGCCTTGAGATAGGACTGTTTTCTGGCTTCGGCAGCCTCGGCCGTTTTGGCCGAGAAGGCAATGACGTAAAACCCTTCCGAACCCGGTTCGAGGGAGGTCGGCGGCGCGGGTGGCTCGGCAGCAGGTTCAGCCGGGGTATCTGACGCCGTGGGAGCTGGCGGAGAGGGCACCGGTTCCACAACCGGCGGCACAGGAGCCGGCTGTGCCTGGGAGCGGAAAGCCTGGCCCTGAAAATAGACCAGCAGGGCCAGAAACAACGTCGCCCCCAGCAGCAGGGTTACGGCAACACCAGCCGCAATCCACCACCAACCCTGGCTTTCCCGGCCCTGGCTTTCCCGGCCCTGGCTTTCCCGGCCCTGGTTGCCCCGGCTCTCTGTGCCGGGGGTCTCGCTGTCCAGACGGTTTTTGTTGTGGCTGCCCAGGGCAGCGGAAGCTGCCGGGCCGAGGCCGGCAGCGCGGTCCGGCGGCAGCGGCAGCGTATCGGCGGTCGGGGTGGCCGGGATTGCAGACGGAGCAGCCCCGGCCGGCGTCGAAACCGGCGCCGGAACGGATGCCGCCGGTACGGTGACAGCGGCTGCCCGGCTGTCGGTGGCCGGACGCGCCGGCGCTGTCGCCGGGGACGCCCCCCAGGCCCCGACCGGGGCTGACGCCGCAACGGCCTGCGCCAACGCCCGCCGCATCGCCGTGGCTGTGGCAAAACGGCGCGCCGGGTCCTTGCACAGCGCCGTCGCCAGAAATGACCGCACAGCAGGCGGAAAGTCCGCCGGAAGCGGCGCCGGCTCGCGGGTGAGGATGGCCGCCATCAGGGAAGTGAGGTCGGGTTGTGGAAAGGGCAACCCACCGGTGATGAGCTGCTGGAAAACCACGCCGGCGGCCCACAGATCGCCCTGCTCGGTACGTACGCCGTCGAAGGCCTCCGGCGGCATGTAAGCCGGTGTGCCGGCAATGTGTCCCGTGTGGGAGGTGGCACGCACCACCCGCGCAATGCCAAAGTCCGCCAGCCGGGGCGTTTCCCCTTGCAGCAGCACATTGGCCGGCTTCAGGTCGCGGTGAACGATCTGGCGCGCATGCAGGTGCTCCAGCCCGGCGAGAATCCCATCCACCATTTTGGCGGCTTCCGGCAGGCTCACCACGCCACCTTTCCGCGCCAGCCAGTCCACCAGCGAACCGTCCGGGGCGTACTCGCTGACGATGACCACCTGGCCGTCGTAAATGTCGGCCTCAATGATGGGCAGCACGTTGGGATGGCCGCTGGCCTGGGCCCAGATGGACGCCTCCTTGCGGATGGCATCGAGGTCCACATCGTCCGCCAGTGGGATTTTGAGGGCCACGCGCGTCACGGCCAGCGCCGTACGCCGTTCCGCCAGCCAGACCTGCCCGAAAGCGCCACGTCCGAGCAGGCGGACAAGAGTGTATGGCCCCAGCGTGTCACCCGGCGGCATGCTGCCCCCCCAAACCTTGTGAACCAACCGTCCGTGAAAGCAACCGTCCAGGCATCATGTGTTTTTTCAGCGGGATGAGTCTGGCAGAGCGTGTTTTTGCCGTTGAAATTCCGCCGGCGTTGGCATGAGAATGCCGCTACCGTTGATGTTCGTCAAATATCGGCAACCTTTTGGTTTCCACGAGGACAGACCTGATGAAAACGCTGCGCATGGGCGTTGCGGGCTGGTGGCTGCTGTGGCTGGTCATCCAGATTGGGATGCCGGTCAGGGCAACGGAAACGGTCACTGTCCCGGCCGAAGTCCGCGCCATCGTGGCCCGGATTCAACCGGCCACCTTGCGCGCCCACACCGAACTGCTTTCCGATGACCTGTTTGAAGGCCGCGCCCCCGGCACGCGCGGCGGACTTCTCACCGCGAAATACATTGCCGCCCAGTTCCAGACCTCCGGGCTGGAGCCGCTTGGCGGCTCGTATTTCCAGAACGTGCCCATTGTCAACCTGCGCGCCATCCCAACCACGATGACCTTTCGCGCCGCGTCCGGGGCAACCGTCGAACTGACGTATGGGACGGAGTTCACGGCGCAATCCGGCGAGTGCCTGCCCGAAGTCCGGTTCGATGATGTTCCGGTTGTCTTTGCCGGCTATGGCATCGTCGCGCCGGAATATGACTGGAACGACTACAAGGACGTGGACGTGCGCGGCAAGATCGTCATGCTGCTGGTCAACGATCCGGGACTGCACAACCCGTCCATTTTTCAGGGGCGGACGCTGACCTATTACGGGCGCTGGACGTACAAGTACGAGGAAGCCGCCCGCCAGGGTGCGCGTGGCGTGCTGCTCATTCACACGACTGAGAGCGCCACCTACCCGTGGCAGGTGGTCCAAAGCTCCAACACCGGCACGCGGTCGGAACTCGTCCGGGATGCCAACTCCCCGCCGGTCGTGGCCCTGAAGTCGTGGATTACCGATGACGCGGCTGTACGGATTGCCCGGCTCGGCGGCAAGCGGCTGGCCACACTCATCGAGCAGGCCGAACGGCGGGACTTCCGCCCGGTGCCGCTCGACACGACCCTTTCGCTGCACCTGAAAAGTGAAGTGTCCACACTTGAGTCACCGAATGTCGTCGGGTGGCTGCCGGGGCGTGACGAGAAGTTGCGCGATGAATGTGTTGTCGTCACGGCGCACTACGACCACTTTGGCGTCAAGGAAGACCCGGCTTCCGGGCAACGGCTGATTTACCGTGGCGCGCTGGACAATGCTTCGGGCGTGGCGGCCCTGCTGGCAATGGCCGAGGCGTTGGGAAAATCGGACTGGCGTCCGCGCCGATCAGTGCTGTTTCTGTCGGTCACGGCCGAAGAACAAGGTTTGCTGGGGGCGCAGTATTACTGCGAACATCCCCTCATTCCTCTCGAAAAAACGGCGGCCAACATCAACCTCGACGAAGTCAATGTCTTTGGGCGCACCCGCGATTTCGTCCCGCTGGGGGCGGAGCGTTCGACGCTTGGCAAAACCATTGACGCGCTGGCCAAACTGGAAGGGCTGGTGATGAAGCCGGACCCGTTCCCCCAAAACGGCTCGTTTTTCCGCTCGGATCACTTCTGCTTTGCCAAGGCCGGTGTGCCGTGTCTGTCGCTCAACTTTGGGGTCGAAGTCGAAGGCAAACCGGAAGGCTGGGGCAAACAGCGGTTTGACACCTACGTGCGCCGCGACTACCACCAACCCACGGACACCATTCAGGAAGACTGGGACTTTCGGGGGGCGGCCCAGCATGCGCAGTTCGCCCTGCTCATCGTGGCCACCGTTGCCGATGACCCGGCCATGCCCGACTGGCTTCCCGGTGAGGCCTTCCAACGCAGGAAGACCTGAAACATCCGCCCAAACTGGAGCCAAACTCACCCATGTCCACCCAAGTTGAGTCACCGGCGGCGACGCACTTCCAGCCCTTCGTGGACAGCGAAACTGTCCTGCCGGAATTTACCCTGCGCAGCGTCCTCGTTGGCGTCATTCTGGGGATCGTCTTCGGGGCGTCTTCCGTTTATCTGGCGCTCAAGGTCGGTCTGACGGTATCGGCCTCGATTCCGATTGCCGTCCTTTCCATCACGATTTTCCGGGCGCTGGGCAAAAGTTCCATTCTCGAAAACAACATGACGCAGACGATTGGCTCGGCCGGCGAGTCGGTCGCGGCGGGCGTCGTCTTTACTGTGCCGGCGCTGTTGCTGATGGGCTATGCGCTCGATCTGTCGCGCACGACCCTGACGGCGCTGACTGGCGGCTGGCTGGGCGTCCTGCTGATGATTCCCCTCCGGCGGGCGCTCATCGTCAGGGAACACGGCAAGCTGACCTATCCCGAAGGCACGGCCTGCGCCGAAGTGCTCATCGTCGGCGAAAAGGGCGGCAGCCAGGCCAAGCTTGTCTTTGGGGGCTTCGGGCTGGCGCTGCTGTACAAATTTCTGATGTCCGGGCTGCACCTGTGGAAAGAGTACCCTGAAAAAGCCCTTGGCAAGGCGCTGCCCGGCGCGACGCTCAGCGCCGAAGTGTCGCCGGAGCTGATGGGTGTCGGCTACATCATCGGGCCGCGTGTGGCCGGGATTATGCTGGCCGGCGGCGCGTTGTCGTATCTGGTGCTCATCCCGACGATTGTCTTTTTCGGCAGCGGCCTCAGTGAACCGCTGTTCCCGGCGGCAAAGCTCATCCGGGATATGTCGCCCAGCGATGTGCGTACCAACTTCGTGCTCTACATTGGCGCCGGCGCGGTCGCTACGGGTGGCATCATCAGCCTGGCACGCTCCCTGCCGATGATCCTGTCCGCCTTTCGCGCTGGGGTGGGGGGCTTCAAGGCGGCGGCGGCGACAGCCGTGGCACGAACCGAAAACGACCTGCCGATGAACCTCGTCCTGGGCGGCGCCGGGCTGCTGTGGATTATTCTCAGCGCCGTCATTTACTTCACGGCGGCCGAGCTTGGGTTCAGCCTGCTGGCAGCAGCGATGATCATTGCCTTTGGCTTCTTCTTCGTCACCGTGTCGTCCCGGATTACGGGCGAAATCGGCTCTTCCTCCAATCCGATTTCCGGCATGACCGTCGCCACCATCCTGCTGACCTGCCTCATTTTTCTGGCGATTGGGAAAGTCGGGATTGAAGCGCGGGTGGTCGCGCTCTCGGTCGGCGCGGTGGTGTGCATTGCGGCGGCTATCGGCGGTGCGACCTCGCAGGATTTGAAAACGGGCTTTCTGGTCGGGGCCACGCCACGGCAGCAGCAAATCGGACTGGTCATCGGTGTGACCACCTCAGCGCTGGCCATCGGCTGGGTGCTTTCGTTTCTGAACGACTCGAACACGATTTACTTCCCCAAGGAAGCGCCGGGCTACACGGCTGCGGCCACGGAAAACCGTACGGTAACGCTTGCCGGAAAAACCTACCGCATTCACAACGTGACCGAACCGGCGGCGGGACTGCTTCCCGGACGCTACCTCATCAACGACGCCGGACAGATTCGGTTCGTCATTGATCCGGGCGTGGGCGGGATTGAAACCAGACAGCTCATTGAAACGACCGGGTCCATACAGGGCACAGACACCGGCCGGACCCTGCGCGGCCTCGATGACCAGACCTACCGTGTCGTGCAGGTGGCCACATCGCCGGAAGTCACCGTGGAATATCTCGTGGACGATCAGGGGCAGGCCCACTACCGGCTCGACCGGCGCGACCTGCCCTACTCAGCCCCCAAAGCCAGCCTCATGAAGCTCATCATTGACGGCATCCTGACCCAGAAACTTCCGTGGGGGCTGGTGCTGCTGGGCGTGTTCATCTCCATCACCATGGAGTTGTGCGGTGTGGCGGCATTGCCGTTTGCGGTCGGGCTGTACCTGCCGTTTTCGACCTCGGCGGCAATTTTCGTCGGCGGCTTCATCCGCTGGCTGGTTGACCGTCAGACGGGCGGCGCGGCTTCCGAGGCCGAAGCCGAAGCCGGGAGTGGCGTCCTGCTGAGTTCGGGACTGATTGCCGGTGGTTCGATTGGGGGTCTGCTGCTGGCCGCCCTGACGGTTGTCGCCAGCGGATTTCTGACCACGCTCAACGTAGCGGAACACTTCCCGGCGCTTGAACACGGTGCCTTCGCCGATGCCTGGGCCATCACCGTGTTCCTGCTGCTGGGCATTGGTCTTTACCGGATTGCGCGTTCGTCTCCGGTTGGAACGAAATCATGAACACTCGTTTGCCTATTTGGCGGGCTGTAGCCGGTGTCGCCATCGGGTTGGGATGCCTCTGGCTTGGGGCCAGCATCGCTTCCGGGCCCGTAGCGGCGGCCGGCATCGTGACCCGCGACAACGCACCGTTCAATTATGCGGAAGACCGGCTGCTCATCTACTACGATGCGGCCGCCAAGCGCGAAACGGTCGTGTTCGAGCCGGCGATCCGCTTTCGCGGAGAAGCCTTTGCCTGGGCAATGCCATTTCCGGGTGAGGTTCAGTTGGCGGCGGCCGGGCCACAGATTTTTCTCCGCCTGAGTGAATATCTGGCCCCGACCGTCATCGAGACGCGCCGGCGCTGGAAGCTGGCTTTCTGGCTGTGGGAGTGGTTCAAACCCAAACCCGTCATCAAACCCGGCGAACTGCCCAAACCGCAACCGGGGCAGGTCGTGGTGGCGCGGCGTGTCGTCGAAGCCGGGATTGAGACCCTGCCCCGCGCCACGAAAGAAGAGCTGACCAAAGCGCTCCAGAAGGCCGTGGCGCGCAACCCCGAGGAACTTCCCTTCGATCCGACCAAACCGCCCACGCCGGAAAAACCGCTTCCGCTGTCGGAGACCTTTCTGAACTGGGCCAGGCCGCACCTCGACCAGAAAGCCACGTGGGTCGTCGTTACGGCCCGGACGGATGTCCCGGACATCTCCCTTGGATATGACGAGCAGGCCTCGATTCAACCCTTCGTCGTGTCCTTTACGACCGAGCAGCCGGTTGTCCCGCTCATCTGCCCGCCGCCCTTGCCGGCGCTCGAAGACGCCCCGAAATATCGCAATTTCAAGGTGTTCATCGTGACCAGAGAGCGGACGGAAGTCCGCGCCGACGGCACGCTGCTGTTTGAGCCGGCGGCCGTCCCCTTTGCCGACCGTGTTCCGGCAGCCGACTGGGCCAAGCGGGTCCTCGCGCCCACCCAACCGGAATTTCAGCCGGCGGAAGACACTTTCCTGACGACGTATTTTCACACCGAGCGCGACCAGCGGGTGTTTCAGACCAACCCGGTCATCGTTCCGGCCACGACGCAAGCTACGATTCGCCCGCCGGCCAATGTCATCGTTCAGGAGCAGCCGGTCATCATCCCCGGCGAGGCGCTGCTGCTCATCCTTGGCGGCGGACTCGTGTACTGGCGGCAGCGGCAACGGGAGCAGCGATAAGGGCCGAACAGTTCAGACCTGTCCGGCTGAGGGACAAAGATCGGCCAGGATACAGGACTGACACTGCGGATTCCGCGCGCGGCAGACGGCGCGCCCGTGAAAGATGAACCAGTGCGGCAGCATGACGTAGTGCTGGCGCGGCACAATGGCCATCAGATCGCGCTCAATTTTTTCGGGCGTCGGCGCGGCGGAAAACCCCAGGCGCTTTGCCAGGCGGGTGACATGCGTATCCACCACCACGCCCGGCGCCTGCCCGAAGGCATTGCCCAAAACGACATTCGCCGTCTTGCGGGCCACACCGGGCAGCGTCAGCAGGTCTTCCATGGTACGCGGCACTTCCCCGCCGAAGTGCGCGACGAGCCGCTGCCCCATGCCCTGCAATGCCTTGGCTTTGTTACGGTAAAAGCCGGTTGAGCGAATGTCTTCCTGCAGGGTTTCCAGGTCGGCCCGGGCATAGTCAGCCGCCGTACGGTATTTCTGGAACAGTTCCCTGGTCACGAGGTTGACCCGCTCATCGGTGCACTGCGCAGAAAGAATCGTGGCAACGAGCAGTTCCAGCGGCGTGCGGTAGTTGAGCGAGCAGTGGGCATCGGGATAGGCGCGGCGCAAACGCCGGATGACTGTCTGCATCCGGCGGCGCTGGGCCGCCAGATCATGATTGTCCGCGTTGGCAGATGAAGAGTTTGACTGTGGTGGTTTCATACGGCGCAGCGATTTACTGAAAACGGCTTGACGATGGGCAGGCTTTGCAGCCAGCATAACGCTCTCCAACAACGCCTGAGAATCATTCACGACCTCAACACTCACGCCCAAGCTCGCAGCGTATGCCGAAAGTTCTGGTTCCCCTCGCGGTAGGCTTTGAGGAAATGGAAGCGGTCATCGTCGTGGATGTCCTGCGCCGGGCCGGGATCACCGTGGTGACGGCTTCCCTGACGGACCATCCGACCGTCACCGGCTCGCATGACATTCCTCTGGTGGCCGAGACGACCCTGGATGCCGTGGCCGAAGACCACTTCGACGCTGTCGTGCTTCCCGGCGGATTGCCGGGCGCGACCAACCTGCGGGATGATGCGCGGGTGGCGCGGCTTGTCCAGCGCACGGCGGAGCAGGATGGCTGGGTAGCGGCCATTTGTGCGGCACCGCTGGCATTGGCGGCCTTTGGTGTCCTGCGCGGCAAGCGTTTCACGTCGCATCCCAGCGTACGCGAACCGTTGCAGGCGGCCGGCGGCGAGTATGTTGAGCAGCGGGTCGTCGTGGACGGCCGGACGGTGACGAGTCGCAGTCCCGGCACGGCCTTTGAGTTTGCCCTTGAACTGGTGGCGCACTTGGTGGATGCAGCCACAGCGCAGCGGCTTTCCCAGGCAATGCTCGTGTCGCCGTCCACATCTGGAGTTTGATTCCGCCGTCTGCGTTTTTCCGTCCCAAATCGGTTATGCGTGACTTGCCTAAACGTCTCACGGTTGGCGCCTTGCTCGGCAGCCTCGCGCTCGCTGCCGGCGTATCGGTCTGGCTCGTGTCGCGGTCGCACACAAGGTTTCCACAGGCACCACACCTGACACCTGACACCGTTGCCGCCAAGGAAGCCGTCACCGACCCGTTGCTGAGTGAACTTCTGGCGGATGACTACGCGGATGCAGAGGAACTGGAATACTACGACCGGGCAGCGGTTCGGCAGGCGCTTCTGGCGGAACAACAGCGCGCCACCGGCAGGCGGGCGGTAGCTGTCGCCTACCTGCTGGCGGCGCTGGATGAGGACTACGCGCACAACCGTGCGCTGGTGTTGCAGGCGTTTGAGGCACGGTTGGCCGATCCGACCGAAGACGACGATGCGATTGAGTACGTCATTTCGCTCTGCCATCGCGGCGACACGACGCTGCGGCAGCCCCTGTTGGGGGCCGCGCGGCGGTGCGTCGGGGAATCGGCGGAACTGTTGGGGATGTTCTACGCCGACCTCATCACCTCTGACCTCGATGGCTTTCTGGAATGTCTCAGCCATTTCCCTTCCGAAGAACAGCGGCGCATTGCCGACCTGATGGCGGCGAGCCTGTCAGTGGCTTCAGAGGACCAGGTTTCGGATGACCAGCTCGATGCGCTGTACGACAGCCTCGTGCGCTACACCACCCAGGGCAAACCGCAGCACCGGGCGGCCGCCCGCCAGTGCCTCGAAGCCCTTGACCGCGAGCTGTCTGATGGCGACACCACCGCGCCTGCCGCCATGCTTGCGCGTCAGCGGACGTAGGCCCGTCCTTCTTTCACTGTCTGCTATTACAAGCCAATCTGCCTTCTCTGCATAAGACTTGCGGCGCACTCCGTGGTTCAGCCTGTGGCCCCTGGGATTCCCCTGCCCACGGTTAGTTGGCACTGCCGCTCCGCTTTCACAATCGCTACAAGCGGATTTCACATCGCAGTAACGCGCCCTCCGTATTGCCTGTCAAGAAGTCAAATCGCTGCGTCTGTGGGATATAAAACATGCGGAGGGGAAAATATGAGCAAGTGGCTGGTCAAAATTCAGGGATATGAATACGAAACAAACATTGATGAGCTGAAGCAGTGGGTTATTGAAGGTAGGGTCTTACCCGAAGACATGATTTTCCGTCAGGGACTGGGCTGGAGAATAGCCAGAGAAGTACCAATGCTCCGGGAGGCTTTTGAAGAACAAAGAAAAAAGCCTCCATCGCAACAGGAGACATCTCTATCTCCATCCTTTCACCAACCTTATGCCTACCAACAAGCAAATCAGTACACCCTTCCTACACTTTTCCAGAGAGGAATGGGATTCTTTTTAGATAATCTTTCTTACAGCCTTTTTGCCGCACCGGGCCTTTTGCTGCTGTATTTACAGGAAAGCGCAGCAACCCTTGAGGGCATTGCACCAGAGGAAGCTGTCACAGCAACCCCCTACATC
This sequence comes from Chloracidobacterium sp. N, assembly GCF_018304765.1. Taxonomy (NCBI): domain Bacteria; kingdom Pseudomonadati; phylum Acidobacteriota; class Blastocatellia; order Chloracidobacteriales; family Chloracidobacteriaceae; genus Chloracidobacterium; species Candidatus Chloracidobacterium aggregatum. Next base: position 552,431 of record NZ_CP072642.1, on the reverse strand, counting down.
CTCATGACTCTCGGCACAATCGTCAACTTTGGATTGAATGTTTATTTGACGAGTGCTTACGGTGGCACAGTCGGCAAGCGCCTGGTAGGGACCGTTGTTCTCGACAGGGAAAGCAAAGCTTTTCTGAGCTATGGAAAGTCTGCACTTCGTGAGGGCCTGCGATTTTTCCTTTGCAACGCAGGTATTCTAAAAAGAGTTTGCTGCCTTCTTGGACTGGCGTCCGTCTGGTTACGTTTTGATTCAGAACGAAGACAGGTGTATGACATAATTCTAGGGTCAAATGTCTACGAAAAAGCGTCTTAATCTACCTAAGTTTCACTACCGGAGAAAACAGTTATGTATCACGGAAATCCTCAACTCAATAGAGAAGAAAGATTCTGGAAGACTTACTTTATAACCCTCGCCTGTGTTCTGGCAACAGGGCTGGTTCCTTCCCTGGTATTGGTAAACAAACACGGATACAGGATATTTCTTCCGGGTCATCTTCGGGAAGAGTCAATATCCGACGTTCTTGCCGAAGAATGGATTCTTTGTCCCAACTGCATGACAACGATTACCGGTACAGAAAAAGGCGAGACTTTTCTCGAGCTTGCAACGTCTGACAGCCCTAAAGAAGCAGTTCTTTATTACAAGGAGCAATTCGACCAGAGAGGATACTCCTATAGCATTGAAAAGGACAATCTCGGCACAGTCATAACAGCCGAGAAAGGGAAGGTATCGTGCAAGGTCCGGGTTTCCAGTGACGAATACTCCAGAACCCGGGTTGAGATTATTTTGTCAAGACCCAAACCATAGCCCTGCCATTCAACCCGTCCCAGGCAGAAGCCTGGCATCTCTCTGACACGAGTCCCTGATTGAGGGCAAAGGCGTTATGGAGGACACCACCCACGGGTCAGTTTCAGGACCAGGGACGGGAGGCCATTCAGTGCGCCGTCAGGTGGCTGTGTCCCCGATCACCACTCGGCAGGACGTTCATCGAAAAGCGATTGAAGTCTATCGCCCGGTGCTGCCCGACGAGACGCTCGCGGCTGTAGGCATCAAAGCCCAGACCGTCGAGATACAGCGCCAGATCGAAGTCCGAGGCCAGGTAAAGGGACGGCGGTGTGTCGCCGCAGTGGTACAGAATGAGCAGGCGTTCCACCACCTCAACCGGCGAAAAGCGTTTCTGTGGGTCTTGAAAGCAGGCCATCGTTGCCACCTCGCAGGGGTGGCATCCCGCACGGGGATACCTTCCAGGGTGCGCCGCACCATCAGAAGGGACGAAAATACAATGGCACAGCGTGACAGGCAGCGCCCCGACACCTTGCCCCAACCTGCCGTGGCGATGCAAGTCAGACCTGTGCAGTCGCCCTTGTCTCCGGCTGCCAGTCCGGGGTCCGGGGTTGGGGTGGGTTCATCGCCGGCGCGCCCCAGACACACTGCCATTTCTCACGCCAGGTCGGGCGGGTCCGCATCGCATCAAACATTTCCTTCCATGCGTGAAGGTTGGCCCACAGCGGGTTGTAGCTGCGCAGGGGCTTGATGATGCCATAGCGTACCGGCTCGGTTTCCTCGGCAAAAGTGCCAAAGAGCCGGTCCCAGATGATGAGAATCCCACCGTAGTTCCTGTCCAGGTAAGGCTCGTTGACGCCGTGATGAACGCGATGGTGCGTCGGACAGTTGAAAATCCATTCGAGCCAGCCCAGACGCCCGACGAATTGCGTGTGAATCCAATACTGGTACAGCAGGTTGATGGCATGCGCCGTCAGCACCATCTCCGGCGGAAAGCCGAGCAAGGCGATGGGTACGTAAAAAACCCACGCCACCAAGCCACCAAACCAGCTCTGGCGGACGGCCACACTCAGGTTGTAGTGATCGCTTGAGTGGTGGACGACGTGCATGTTCCAGAAGAACCGGCTCTCGTGACTAATGCGATGAAACCAGTAGTAGAAGAAGTCATCGAGCAGCAGCACCACGGCCCATGACCACCAGGCGGGTTCGATTCTGAACGGTGAAATGTACCAGCAGAACCAGTAAATTGCCGCGGTGGGAATGAATTTTCCCAGCAGGCTTCCAGTGCCAATTGCGATGTTGGTCAGGCTGTCTTTCCAGGTGACGAAGCCCGTTCCCTTGATTTTGTCCCAGACAGCTTCCAGGATGATGGTCAGCAGAAAGAACGGGATAGCCGAAAGAATAAGATTTTTCATGGCAGGTCAGGTGGCGCAGCGCACACGGCCCGGACGCGGTTCTGCACCGGCATCCACAGGGTTGGCGTATCATCAGCAGCATACACGCCCGGAACCCAGGAAACGACCTCTGCCCGCCGTGCCTCCAAAAGGCGCAGCGCGTCGTCGCTATGGCGTGACACCAGTCCCGCCGCCCCAGGCTGGTGTCGGCAGGCGTTTGCCGGTGTCAACCGCTTTTGATGATAAGGATTCTGAAAGGATACAGACATGACAGCCCACCGTGTTCATCGGACGCTTTCCAAACCATGCACGACACTTCTGGCAGGTGCCCTGCTTGGGTGGGGCAGTTTGGGGATTGTCACAACCCCGGCACAAAGCGGCGGCCGCCCACGCACCGTGACCCAGCCGCCGACCGGTTCAGCGGAGCAGGAGTTCCCCTCCCCCAATGCCGGTCGCAGCACGCCTCCCAACGTACGCCGGGGCAGCCCCCTCGACATCGCCCAGGTCATCGAACGCTTCACCGAAAACGAATCCCTGCTGATGCGGGAGTTCGCCAACTACATTTATCGCCAGGAAGTGCGCATGCAAACCCTTGGGTTTGACGACCGCCCAACGGGCGAGTTTTACCGGCTTTCCGAAGTTTCCTTCACCGAGAGCGGACAGCGCCGCGAAGAGGTCAAACGCTTTCCACCTTCGACCCTGCAGGGACTGCAAATCACCCCGGCTGACCTGGAAGACTTCGGAACAACGAAGCCCTTTGCAATCACCAGGGAAAATGCCCCGCTCTATCACATCGAGTACGTGACACGTGAACGGCTGGACGAACTCGACACCTATGTTTTTGACGTACGCCCCAAGCGCGTTCCCAAATTCGAGCAGGGCGGGAAGCGGTTTTTCACCGGCCGCGTCTGGGTGGACACCCAGGACCTCATGGTGGTCAAAACAGCCGGGCGGACGCTGCCCGAAGACCGAAACAACAAGTTCCCCCGCTTCGAGAGCTACCGCGAAAACATCGATGGCAGGTTCTGGTTTCCAACCTACGTCTATGCCGACGACACGCTGGAGTTTCCAAACCAGTCCATCCATATCCGGCTGGAGATTCGTTACACCAACTACCGGCGCTTCCAGACCGATGTGAAAGTGCTCGACTAACCTGCCGCTTTCCAGACACACAGCCGGGAAACCATCAAGGGCTGCCGGGAGAGAGTCTCCCGGCAGCCCTTTGACACGGACGAGGCGAAAGTCTGGCTGGCGTCAGGCCGCCTGAGCCAGATTGGCAGCGGCAAAATCCCAGTTGATCAGGTAATCCAGATACGCCTGGAGGAAATCCGGGCGGCGGTTCTGAAAGTCGAGATAGTAGGCATGTTCCCAGACATCGCAGGTCAGCAGCGCCGTCTGCCCGTGGACGAGCGGCAGGTCGGCGTTAGCGGTTTTGATGATTTTCAGGTCGCCATGGTCAAGAACGAGCCAGGCCCAGCCACTGCCAAACTGCGTCACACCGGCCTGCTTGAAGGCGTCCTTGAACTGATCGAGGCCCCCGAAAGCATGGTTGATGCGGTCGGCCAGCTCGCCCGTCGGCGCGCCGCCGCCGTTTGGCTTCATCGAATTCCAGAAAAAGGTGTGGTTCCAGACTTGGGCGGCATTGTTGAACAAGGCCGCGTTGCCGTCCGTATGGGCAGCCTGGATGATCTCTTCCAGTGATTTGTCGGCATGGGGTGTGCCTTCAATGAGTTTGTTCATATTGTCCACATAGGCCTTGTGGTGTTTGCCGTGGTGGAACTCGAACGTCGTCGCCGAAATATGCGGTGCAAGGGCATCCTTGGCGTAGGGTAGTTCTGGCAGGTCGAAAGGCATAGGCTGCATGACTCCTGAGTAGGGTAGTGGCGCATTCGGTGGATATACCGGCAATGCCAGCACAGAGGTTTTTTTGACGCCACAGACTTTATCGAAGCCACCTGGCAGGTGGCTATCCCTTCCGGCAGGTTCCTGCCGGAAAACCGGTTGCAGCATCAGGGCTGGCCAGGCTCGGCCGGCTCGTCAATGAAGCCCCGGAGGCGGCCCTTGAGCAGCTCGATTTCGGCATTGACCTGCACGAGTTCGGCGCGCTTTTCGTTGAAACGGGTCTCCAGACTCGTCAGGCGCGTCTGAAAGGCGGCATCCCGACTGGCCACATCGGCCCGCACCCGCGCTTCGGCATCCGCCTGGGACACATAGGCCATGCGCGACACTTCCGCCGCCAGGTCCTGCAGCCGGGCGAGGTTGGCCGCCCGCTCCGTGCGTAGCCGGTCGTATTCGGACTGGATGGCTTCGATCTGGCCTTCGAGCGTGGTCTGGCGTTTGAGCAGGGTATCCAACAGGACATTGGCGGCCTGAACCCTGGTTTGCGCCCTGAGCGCCACGACTGCCTTGACCAGGGCCTGGAGTTCTCGCACGATGGGATCGGGTGGCTCGGTGTCTGAGGCGCCCGACACCCCGGCCGACGGCTCGGCTGGCATCCGGTCAGGAAGGGTGGCCGTCGCAGGAACCGGGGACGGCGGCAGGGCACGGCGACGCGGAGTTTGTCCCTCCGCTGTGGTGAACCAAAGGCCAAGCAGCACGAGTACGTATAACATCCGCATGGGTATCCATCTCCAATCAGGTTGGTCCGTCAGCAGCCAGGGTGGGGCTGACTTACAACGTTACACGGTCAGCATCGAGTTTACGCGGCAGGCGGCGCAAGTGCTGCAACCGTGGGATGCCGGCTACCACCCAACCGGCGGTGATGACGTGCAGGCGGCGGTGCTGGTTCCATTGTTTTTCAAGCAGGGCATCCCCCACCTGCTGTTGACCAAGCGGGCCTCCCACCTGCGCCGCCACCGTGGGGAAGTGGCTTTTCCGGGCGGACGGCGCGACCCCCAGGACACCTCCCCGGTGATGACGGCGCTGCGCGAGGCCCAGGAAGAAATCGGTCTGCCGGCAGAACAGGTGTTGGTTATTGGACTGCTTGAAACCTTTGCCACCCACACCGGCTTTCGGATTACTCCGGTGGTGGGCGTCATTCCCTATCCCATCGAGTTCCACCTCGATGACCGCGAAACCGAATCCCTCATCGAAGTTCCACTGCCCGTCATTGCGCGGACGGAAGCCCGTGAAGTGCGGCAGTTCATCGTCAATCATCGCCTCCGAAACGTGTATTTTTTCCACCATGCCGACCGTGACCCAATCTGGGGCGCCTCCGGCTATATCGTCCAGCAGTTTCTGGAGGTCGTCTATCCCCTGGTCATTGCCGATCTGGCCGGAGAAGCCGTGTTCTGAAGGGTGCCTCTCCAGACCCGCCCGCGTCACCGGCGCGGCAGCGCACATCGGCCCTGGCACGTATGAAGGAAGTCGTACCACCCGCCCAACACATCGTCATTGCCATTGATGGTCCGGCCGGCGCCGGCAAAAGCACCATCGGGAAGCTTCTGGCGGCGCAGCTTGGTGCGCTCTACATTGACACCGGTGCCATGTACCGCACCGTTGCCCTCAAGGGCTTCCGGCTGGGGGTGATTCATCCCGGCGACCCACCCGAACCCCTGAACCCCGAACAGGAAGACCGGTTGTCCGAAATTGCCCGCACCACGGCGATTACGCTGGCCGGCGATCCGTTTCACCTGCAGGTTTTTGCCGACAACGAGGATGTCTCGGAGGACATCCGGCTGCCCGTCGTCAGCCGCTATGCCTCGATTGTGTCGGCCATCGCCGGCGTCCGGTCGGCGCTTGTTGCCCAGCAGCGGCGCATGGGAGCTGAAGGGACGGTCGTCATGGACGGACGTGACATCGGCACCCACGTGTTTCCCGATGCCGACGTGAAATTTTTTCTCGATGCCAGCGTGGAAACGCGCACCGAACGGCGCTACGCCGAGCAGCGCGCGCGCGGTGTGGACTGCACCCGCGAACAGACCCGCCTGGATGTGCTCGAACGTGACCGCCGGGATTACAACCGGGCCATTGCCCCGCTGCGCCGCGCCGACGATGCCATCTGGCTCGATACATCGTCGCTTTCGCCGGAGGAAGTGCTCCAGAAGATGCTGGCGTTCATTCAGGAACGGCTCAGCACCCGGCCGACGGCGACTTCCCAAAGCGCAGACGCTTCCACATCCCCGGAGTAACCTGCATCGCCGGCCGTATCGTTTTCAGGATTCCGTCAGCAGAAAGAGCCCGGCCTGGAGAATCCCCACCCCCAGTCCGACCAGCGCCCCAAAGCGGACAATCATCCGTAACTCCCGGCCGGCCGCGCGGTAGATGAGTTCCTCGATCATCTGGTCAGTCAGGCGTTCGAGTTGGGTCCGCAACAGGGTTTCGATGTCGAGGCGGCGGCCGAGCGACTGCACAAACTCAGTGATTGGCGTGACTTCGGAAGCCGTCACGCGCAGGTTGGCCGCCTCCGATGCAAACAGATGGCCGCCCACGGTGGTGATGGTTTCCACCATGGTTGTCCGCGCCGGCTCGTTCTGACTCAGCAGCACCGCGATGTCTTCGAGCGCCAGGGTGAGGATGCGCTTGAGCATCCCCAGTTCGACGAGCCGGTGGGCAATCAGACGCCCGACCAGGCCATACGTGTGGCCGACTTCCTCGATGACGACGTTGGCAAAACCATCCGTCAGGCGGCGTCCGATGCCGGCGGCATTGCGTTCATCGGCCAGCAACTCAACGATGCGCTGGGCCAGATGACGCAGGAAGTCCTCGCTGGAAGTCTGTTCCGCATAGTGCCGGAGGGATGCCGCGCCGACTTCCCCCTCGACCCCCAGCGCCACGATTTCATCGGCAATGGTTTCGACCGTCAGCACGCGCTCGGCAATGACACTGGCAAAGCGTTTGAGGAAGGCCGCGCGTTCCGCCGGGATCATGCCGGGCGTGAACGGTATCCGCCAGCCAAACAGCCGCCAGGCCCGGCGGGGACGAAACACCATCCGTACGGCCAGCCACGCCCCAAGAAAGCCATGACCGGTGGCAATCAGCAGATGCAACAGCGCCGTTCCCCAAACGGAAGTCACCATGGTGCACCCGTCGCTTCAGCCGGAAGGGAGCATCACCGGCGTCCGGCCGGCACCCCGGCAACAGGTTCGCCCATGACGCGCGTCAGCGCCACAACTGCCCCCGCAGCATCATCCCCACCATTTTGTAGTCGCCAAGCAGGGAGTACCACGGATTGGTCCATGTCGCCGGCCGGTTTCGCTCAAAGACGAAATGCGAAAACCAGGCCAGACCATAGGACACCACCGGAATGGCCAGCAGCCCCCACCACCAGCCGGTCAGGGCACAGGCCAACAGGATAGGCACCTGCAACACCGTCCCGATGAAGTGGAACATGCGCGTCATGGGATGGCTGTGCATGGCGAGATAGTGTGGGAAAAACGCCTCGAAGGTTCGAGGCGACGCCTCGGCAAGCGCCTTGGAAGCCGCATCCATGGCGAAATTTCCTCCAGCCCGGAAATGGTTCAGGCCAAAACCTTAACCGAGCGGCAGCCCATGACGCAACCGGCGGCCAACACCACAGTGCGCGCCGCCGGAAGACCGTTTTCCTTCGGGACAGGGGCCGGTGGACGTGTCACATCAGCGTTCGAGCATGTCCAACATCGAGCCGGGACGCCCCCCGGAGGCCGGCGAGGGATTGGGGGACTCGCTGGGCATGCGGTGGCCGCCGGTGGTCGGCGGCATGGCATCCTGCGGCGACTGACGCCCCATGTCGCTCAACTGCAACATGAGGTTGCCCGGATTGGTGGCGTAGGCCAGACCGTCCTCTTTGGTGATGACATTCTGGCGGATGAGCTTTTCGAGGACGCCGTCGAAGTGCTGCATGCCTTCGATTTCCCCATCGCGCATGGCATCCACGAGGGTCTTCCCGGCGGTTTCGCCTTTTTCGATGTATTCGCGCGTCCGCATCGTCGAACGCAGAATCTCGATGGCGGCCACCCTTCCCCGCTGGTCGGCACGTGGGATGAGCCGCTGCGAAATGATGTAGCGAAACGACTGCGCCAGGCGCGTCCGCACGACGTGTTCTTCACTTTTCGGAAAGACGCCGATGATGCGGTCCACCGTCTTGGCGGCGTCAATCGTGTGCAGCGTCGAGAACACCAGGTGCCCCGTTTCAGAGGCTTCCATCGCAATTTCGATGGTTTCACGGTCACGCATTTCACCGACGAGAATGACCTTGGGCGCCTGCCGCAGGGCGGCCCGCAGCGCCAGGGCAAAATCCGGGGTGTCGCTGTGCAGCTCACGCTGGTGAATCGTGGAGTTTTTGTGCGGGTGAATGAACTCGATGGGGTCCTCGATGGTGACGATGTGGTAGTACTTCGTCTCGTTGATCAGGTTGATGATGGCTGCCAGCGTGGAGGATTTGCCGCTTCCGGTCGGCCCTGTCACCAGCACGATGCCGTTTTTGAGGTCCGCAATCTGGCGGAGCTGGGGCGGCAACCCCAAATCCTCAAGCGTTGGAATCCGGTTGGGAATCACCCGCATGACGATGGCTTCCGTACCCCGCTGCTTGAAGATATTGACACGAAAACGTGAGTGCCCCGGCACACTGTAGGACAAATCCACCGAGCCGAACTTCTCCAGCTTTTCCAGGTTGGCCGGATTGTTGGCGAGCAACACCTGCGCGAAAGCATGCGTGTGCTGCGGCGTGAGCTGTTCCAGCCCCTGAATCTTGACGGCGCGGAGCTGCCCGACGAGTTCCACCTGCGGCGGCCGCCCCGGTGAAAAGATGAGATCGCTCACCTTGTCGGAGACCGACAACATCATCTGCAATACCTGATTGAAACTTTGCTGAACATGGCTCAGTTGGTTTGGCGCAGACATACGGACAAGTTCCTCCCTGAACCCAACGGTACGGCCTCCGCAACGCGCGGACTGACGGGAAACGGATACGGGTTGGCAACAAACTCAGAAGGCAAGCGGTTTGTGACACAGATGCTAGGCGATACCGGAAATAGAGGCAACCAGCCGCGCACGCACGCTTACCGCACGCACGCTTACCGGGGGCGCTGCCTGGGATCGAGCCACTCCCGCAACCCGTCCCCCAGCAGGTTGAAGCCGAGCACCGTCAGGGTGATCATGGCAGCCGGAAAGACAGTCAGGTGCCACCCCGAAGCGAAGTGCGTCCGGGCATCACTCAGCATGGCACCCCAGCTTGGCGTCGGCGGCGGAATCCCCAACCCCAGAAAACTCAGGCTGGCCTCCGCCAAAATGGCTCCGGCCATCCCCAGACTCGCCTGGACAATCAGCGGCTGAACGGCATTCGGCAGAATGTGCCGGAACAGAATCCGCAGATCGCTGGCACCAAGCGCCCGGGCCGCCGTCACGAAGTCGTACTCCCGGACTTTGAGCACCTGCGCCCGGATGAGCCGGGCATAGCCCACCCAACCAATCACACACAGCGCCAAAATGAGGTTGGCCAGGCTGGCGCCAAGAAAGGCCACGGTGGCAATGGCCAGCAGAATGCCCGGAAAGGCCAGAAACACGTTGAACCAGAAACCGGACATGAAACGGTCCACCCAGCCCCCGGCATAGCCGGACAGCAACCCCAGAAGCAGACCGATTACCGCTGAAATGGCCACCACGATCACCCCGACGGCGAGTGAAATCCGCGCGCCATAGACAATTCGCGCCAGGATGTCGCGGCCGTTCTCGTCCAGCCCCATCGGATGTTGCCACGAGGGCGGGTCAAAGCTGCGTTCCAGGTCCTGAAACGTCACCCGTTCCAGAGGAATGAAGAACGGCCCCGCCAACGCCACCAGCAACAGCCCGACAACAATGACCAAGCCGATTTTTCCCGTCAGGTTCATGGACAGAGTCAAAACGAAAGCATGCGGGATGGCAGAAACAAGGCCGTCACACATCGCCGCCGACGGCAAACTTCGCTACTATGACCGGGAACTTCCCCTGGTTCACCAACCATTCATCGCCGGCCGCCCTCCGGTCGGCGCAAGGCAGGCGGCATGAGCAATGCAAACGATACCACACTGGAAATCATCCCCCTGGGCGGACTCGGCGAGTTCGGCATGAACTGCATGGTGCTGCGCTACGGCGCAGACATCATCGTGATTGACGCCGGTTTGATGTTCTCTGAAGTCGGACACTTTGGCGTGGACTCGATGACCCCGGACTTTACCTTTCTCGAACGTCACCGGGAACAGGTGCGGGCCGTCCTGCTCACCCACAGCCACGAAGACCATATTGGCTCGCTGCCGTTCCTGCTCAAAAAAGTCAACGTGCCGGTGTATGGCACGCCCTATACACTCAACATCGTCGAGCCGCGCCTTGAAGAACACCACCTGCTGGCCACGGCCCAACTGCATCCGGTGCGCGCCGGCGAGACCGTTGAGGTCGGCGCGTTTTCCGTTGAATACATCCGGGTTTCCCATTCCACGGTGGATTGCTGCGCGCTGGCGATCACCACGCCGATTGGCACGGTGGTGCACTCCGGGGACTTCAAGTTCGACGCCACACCCGTCTGCGGCGACGCCATTGATGTCGAACGCCTGCGCGCCGTCGGACGCCGTGGTGTGCTGGCGCTGCTGTCCGACTCGACCAACATCGAGCGTCCGGGGCAGATGCCCTCCGAAAGGGTCGTCATCCCGGCGCTGGAGGAAATTTTCGACCGCGCCACCGGACGTATTTTCGTCAGTTGCTTTGCGTCGAGCATTCACCGCATCCAGATCATGTTCGACCTCGCCCAGGAGTTCGGACGGCAGGTGGTCGCGGTCGGCCGGGCCATGGAGCGCAACATCGAGATTGCCGAACGGACCGGCTTTCTCGATACGGCCGATATTCTGGTCAGCGCCAAGGACTTCAAGCACTATGAGCCGGGCGAGACCGTGGTGCTGGCTTCGGGCTGCCAGGGTGAACCGATGGGGGCGATGTGGCGGATCGCCGACCGCAGCCACCGGCAGGCCTGGATGGAGGCCGGCGACACAGTCGTGCTTTCGGCCCGCCAGATTCCGGGCAATGAAAAGTCCATCTCACGGCTCATCAACCGCTGCTACCGCAATGAGGTGCAGGTCATTGACGCCACCCAGGCGCGCATCCACGTGTCGGGACACGGGGCCCAGGAAGACCTGCGCCTGATGCTCGAAGCCGTGCGCCCGAAGTATTTCATCCCCATTCACGGCGAATACCGGCAACTGTACCGGCACAAGCTCTTTGCCTGTCAGACGCTGGGCTACAGCCCCGACCGCGTCCTGCTCATCGAAAGCGGCGATGTCGTGGTGCTCGACGGCGAAACGGCCCGGCTGGGCGACAAGATTACAATCAACCGGGTGTATATTGACGACACCTGCTCGCTCGAACTTGATGAAACCCTGCTCCGCGACCGGAAACGCATGGCCTACGAAGGCGTCGTCATTGCCGGCGTCGCCGTGGAGGAATCCACCGGAATGCTGCTCGGGCCGCCGGAAATCACCACGCGCGGTTATCTGGGCGTAGATGGCGACGAGGAAGAAATTGCCGAACTGCGCGATGTGGTGCTGGCTGCCGTCGAAGCCCTGCCTCCAGCCGAGCGCATCAACGGCGGCAAGGAACACTTCCAGGAACACCTGCGCCTGGCGCTCAAACGCCATATCATGCGCGTCACAGGACAAAAACCGACCATTGTCCCACTGGTTGTCGTCGTGTAGGCGCCCTTGCCTCCCAAACTGTTCCCCGCCGCGCCCCTGAGCTGCCGGGGAGTGCCTGCGTGCCATGCCGGAAACGTTCCCTGCTCCCCCTGAACTCTACGCCGAAGTGGCAGTACCGGCGTCCGTGACCCAAACCTACACCTACCGCATCCCGGCGGCGTACCACGCCATGGCCGGGCCGGGCTGCCGGGTTGTCGTTCCCTTTGGACGCCAGACCCTGATCGGGTATGTCGTCGCCATCCACGAGCAACTCCCGGCGGCGCTGGCGGCCAAACCGGCGGGGCAGCCCTCCGCCGTCAAGGACATTGCCGACTGGATTGACGAAACACCGGTCATCAACGATGAGATTCTGAAGCTCACCCAGTGGGTCGCCGACTACTACTATGCGCCGTGGGGCGAGACCCTCAAGGTGGCCCTGCCGCCCGGTCTCGATGTCCGCCTCGAAGACTGGATTGACCTCACTGAAGACGGACGCCAGGCCGTGCAGACCGGTTCGGTTTCGCCCCGCACCCGGAACGGACGCCTGCTGGCGTGGCTGGCGGAAGTCGGTGGCGCGGTTCGGCTCGATGATCTGCCTCCTGACCGCTTCGGGAAAAACCCACGGCAGGTTGCGCGTGAACTGGAACACATGGGACTGGTCAGCGTCACGACCCGCACCGGCGAAGCGACGGTCCGATTCAAACGGCGGCTGGTCGTGCGACGGATAGAACGCCCTGCCGACCAACCGGAACGCCCGCTGTCGCCGGCACAGGCGCGCGTTCTGGCGTACCTGGACGAGACGCCGACGGCGCTGGTGTCCGAGCTGGTCGCCGAGGCCGAGGTCAGCCCGGCGGTACTCCGTCAGATGGCCAAAAAAGGGCTGGTCGAAATTGCGCCGGAGACCATCCGGCGCGACCCGCTGGCCCATCTGGCGCACCTGCCGGCGGAACCGGCCCCCGAACTCACGCCGGAACAGCGCCAGGCCTGCGAGGCGGTTCTGGCCGCCCACGACAGCGGACGCTTCCGCACCTTTCTGCTCCACGGCGTCACGGGTTCCGGCAAAACGGAAGTCTATCTGGCCGCCATCAGTGCTGTCCTGCAACGTGGCGGCTCGGCGCTGATGCTCGTGCCGGAAATTGGCCTGACCCCGCTGCTGGCGCGCCGGCTCATCCAGCGTTTCGGCTCACTGGTGGCGCTGCTCCATTCCTCGCTGTCGCCGGGTGAACGGGTGGACGAGTGGGAACGCATCCGGTCAGGTGACGCCCGGGTGGTCATCGGCACCCGCTCGGCCGTCTTTGCGCCGCTGGTCAACCTGCGCCTCATCGTCGTGGACGAAGAACACGACACGTCCTACAAGCAATCCGAGAGCGTGCCGCACTACCACGGACGCGACATCGCCATCCTGCGCGCCAGCCGGCTCAACTGCCCGGTCATTCTGGGCAGCGCCACGCCGGCCATCGAGACGTTCCAGCATACCGTGGTCGGGAAGTACACCCGGCTGGAACTGCCGCAGCGCATCGGCAACCGTAGCCTGCCGGAAGTGACCTTGGTGGACATGCGGGAAGTCTTCAAGCGCCACCGCGAGCCGCGCTTCATCTCGGACGAACTCCAGACGGCCATTGCCGAAACCTGTAGCCAGGGCGAACAGGTCATGGTGCTGCTGAACCGGCGCGGTTTCGCCAGTTCCTGGCTGTGCCGGGCGTGTGGCTTCGTCATCACCTGCCCCCACTGCTCGGTCACACTGACCTACCACCGCACCGACCATTACCTGGCCTGCCACTACTGTGGCTATACGACGCCACCGCCCGGCCGCTGCCCGGAGTGCCAAGGCGAAGGCATTGCTTACGTCGGCGAAGGAACGGAGCAGCTCGAAGCCCGCCTGCGCGAGCTGTTTCCCACGCTCGCCATTGCGCGCCTTGACCGCGATACGACGCGGCGACGCGGCGCTTTCGAGCGTATCTTCCACGACTTCGCCTCCGGCAGCCTCAACATTCTCGTTGGGACACAGATGATTGCCAAAGGGCATGATTTCCCCAACGTCACGCTGGTCGGCGTCGTCTCAGTGGATGCCGGACTGATGATGCCGGACTTCCGCGCCCCGGAACGCACCTTTCAACTCATCGCCCAGGTTGCCGGCCGCGCCGGGCGCGGCGACCGCCCCGGCCGGGTCATCGTCCAGACCTATCGCCCCGAACACTACGCCCTGGTGGCCGGCTGCCAGCAGGACTACCAGGCGTTTTTTGAGCAGGAACTCATCCAGCGTCAGGCGGCGTACTACCCGCCCTTCTGTGTTCTGGCTACGGTCATCATCCGTCACGAGCGGGAACTCGAAGGTCAGGCGCTGGGGGAAAAAGTGGCAGAGTTGTTGCGCGCAGCCATCCCACAGGCGGCCCCGGCCGATGCCCCGCTGCGCGTTCTGGGGCCGGCTCCGGCGCCCCTCGCCCGGCTGCGTGGCGAGTACCGGTTTCAAATCCTGCTCAAGGGCCGCCAGCGCATGCAGATACGTCACGCGCTGGGGCACATGCTGCCGGCGCTGACCGATACGGAGCGCCGCCACGTTTTCATCGAAGTTGACCCGATTGACCTGATGTGAAGCCGGACGCCGGCGCTCACCTCACCCACGGATAGCCAGAACCTATGTCCAAGATTCGCATTCTGCCGGATGTCGTCGCCAACCGGATTGCTGCCGGGGAAGTCGTCGAGCGTCCGGCTTCAATTGTCAAGGAGTGCCTCGAAAATGCCCTTGATGCCCAGGCCCGCCAGATTGACCTCGCCGTTGAACGCGGCGGCAAGGAAAGCCTTCGGATTCGGGATGACGGCGAAGGGATGACGCAGGATGACGCCATCCTGGCTTTTGAACGTCACGCCACGAGCAAAATCCGTACGGCTGAAGAACTCATGGCGATTCAAACCTTCGGTTTCCGGGGTGAAGCCCTGGCGGCCATCGCCTCGGTGGCGCGCATCACACTCACGACCAGACTGCACGGCGCCACTTCCGGCACGGAAGTCTGTCTCGAAGGCGGAAAGCTGCGGCATGTCCGCGAAGTCGCCGCCCCCGGCGGCACGGAAATCCTCGTGCGCGACCTGTTTTTCAATCTGCCGGCCCGGCGCAAGTTTCTCAAAACCGAAGCAACGGAAGCCTTCCACATCACGAATCTCGTCACTCACTATGCGCTGGCGCATCCGCAGTGTGGCTTCACCCTGCAACACAACGGACGGCAGGTGCTGGCCGTGACGGCCACCACCGATCTGCGCGCCCGTGCCTACCAGCTTTTCGGCGCGAACCTGCTTGACAGTCTGGCGCCCGTCGAATTTTCCCAGGGCGGGATTGTCGTCGGAGGCTTTGTTTCGCGTCCCCACGTCCAGCGGACGAGCCGGGACGGACAGTACCTTTTCGTCAACCGCCGTTTCGTACGGGACAGGCTCATCGGTCGGGCGCTGTCAGAGGCCTACCGGAACATCCTGCCGCCGGGCGTGTTTCCGGCTGCGATGCTGTTTGTGGAAGTGCCGCCCGACATGGTGGATGTCAACGTCCATCCCCAAAAGACCGAAGTGCGCTTCCGCACACCGCAACATGTGCTGGAGAGCATCGTCACGGCCGTACAGCAGGCGCTTGGACGGTCGCCCCAGTTCGCGCCTTTCCCCACGACGGCAGCGACGCCCCCGGCACACCCGCCCATCTCCCCTGCTGCCACCTCACCCTCCACGGAGACACGCAGGCCGTCGGCGCCGGCGGTTCAGGCGGCGCTTCAGGCCTTGGCGCCACCGCCACCTGTGACCGTTCCGGCAAGTCCGGGCCGGAATGAGCGCCAACCGCCGCCCTTTTTCACGGCGACACCCCATCCCGACGCAGGTTCCGGTTCCGCAACGCCTTCCGCAGCCGCGCTGCCGACGCCGGAGCCACCGGATGAAGCCGCCACCCGCCTGCACAGCATTCTGGGCGGCCGTCCCCGGACGCGCTGCGCTGGCACAGCCCGGCAGGCACACGCGACCCGGCCCGCTTCTGAACTGCATCCACCGGACGGACGGCGGACGGATGTGCGCATCCTGGGGCAGATTCACGACAGCTACATCGTGGCGGCCGATGCCGATGGACTGCTGCTCATTGACCAGCACGTAGCCCACGAGCGGATTTTGTTCGAGCAGCGGGTACGCACCCTGCTGGCACGCGACGTACTGGTGCAGATGCTGCTGACGCCACTGGTTGTGGATTTGTCACCGGCCCAGGCGACGGTGTTTGACGCGCTGGAAAGTGAGCTGGAAGCCGCCGGATTTCGGACCACCCGCCTGGCCGGGCGCACGGTGGCGGTGCAGGGCGTACCGGCCGACCTGAGTGCAGAGGACGCCAAAACCCTGCTGACCGAGTTGCTGGACGCTCTGGCGTCCGAGCAGCAGACCGTTTCCCGCGAGCATTTCCTGCGCGAACTGGCAGCCAGCCTGGCCTGCCGGGCGGCCATCAAGGTCAACATGAACCTGACGCCGGAAAAGATGACCTGGCTCGTGGATGAACTGTTCCGGTGCGAGCAGCCGACCAACTGCCCGCATGGCCGGCCGGTCATTCTGCGGTTCGATATGTCGCTGATTGAACGTGGTTTCAGGCGGACTTAGGGCGCCCACTCGGGCCAACCGGCACAGCTTCAGTGGAGCGAAAAAACGCTTCGCACGGGCAGGTGGAATCCTGCCCGGCGCTACTCCGCCGCGACCATGCCCGGACGTTTCAGGGTTTCGATGTACCGCTTGATGCCGTCACACAGCGACTCGGCAATGTTCTGCCGGAACTCGATGGTCCGCAGCGCCTCACCGTCCCGGGGATGGCTCAGGAAGGAAACTTCCGTCAATACACTCGGCATGTTGGCCCCCAGCAGCACGACGAACGGCGCCTTTTTGACGCCGCGATTGAAGCCAGCCGTCGGGCTGACGCGGCCCAGTCCAGACACCAGACTGGTCTGAATGCTCTGCGCAAAGGTGCGCGACTCCGCCACCCGCGTGTCCGTGACGATGCGTTGAAGCAGCCCCTGCAACTCACCGGCGCTGCGTGAGGTCGTCGCATTTTCGCGGGTGGCGACATCGAGCTCTTCCTTCGTGGCATCCAGACTCAGGAAGTAGGTCTCCACACCGCTGGCCAACGGCGTCGGGCTGGAGTTGAGATGAATCGAAATGAACAGGTCGGCCTGCCGGGCATTGGCCATCGCCGTCCGTTCTTCCAGCGGCACGAACCGGTCGGTGTCGCGCGTCAACAGGACTTCGACATCCTTGAGTTCCCGCTGAATGGCCGCACGCAGGCGCAGGGCAATGTCAAGGGCGACATCCTTTTCGTAGATACCGTCCCGGCCAATGGCGCCGGTGTCCGAGCCGCCGTGCCCCGGATCGATGATGATGCGCTTGACCTTGAGGCCCAGGGCACGGACGAGTGACCCCGGCACGGCCCCCGACGAAGGGATGGGCGACTCCGCCAGCAGCGTTGGTTCCTCGGCAATCGGTTGCGCGCCGCGCACGTCGGCCACGAGCCGGGCCGGGTTGTCGAGGGCAAAAATGGCAAAGTCACGCAGGCGCGTGCACTCGATGCGCACTTCGATGCCACCCTCCCGGCTGGAGAGCCGAACCTGCCGCAGCATCCCGCTGGCCGGAGCCAGGCTTTGTACCGGCGTCACCAGCGGCGACAGCCGGGCCGACGGCAGCCGAATCACCAGCGATGTCCCTTCAACCCGCCGCTCGTAAGCCGTGCCAATGCTCAGGTCGAGGATGACCCGCGCGTAGTCGGGCCCCGAAAAATGACGCACCTGGCTGATGGTCGTCACTCCGGCGGCATCGTCTTCAGAATAGGCTTCGGCGACATCGCGGGGCGTCCGCTGTCCGGCCGTGGACTGAAGTCGCGCCACACAGGCCAGAGCTTCGCGGGCGCTGACCGACTGTGGAAAGCGGTGGATGATTTCGCGGTAGGCCTGCATTGCCGATTCGGGCGTTTTCAGATCGCGCTCGTGAATCCGCGCCACGCCAACCAGGGCGCGGACGAGGAACGGCCCATCGGGATAGCGGCGCAGCACGGTGTCATAGCTGTCCAGGGCGGCATAAAGATAACGCGGCTTGTTGAACAACTGCGCCATTTCGCGGAACAGTTCCGCCCGGGCCACGAGCGCCGCATCCCCGGTCGCCGCATTGGCATCCAGCGCAATGGCGCGGGTGTACACATCCACCAGGGCCAGATATTCACTTTCCTCACGCGCCGCCGGAGGGCGCCCATACAACGTCTGGGCCAGCAGCGACGCCCGGTGCATCAGTTCATCCGCAGCCGAAATGGTCGGCATCCCCTGGGGATGGGCCTGATGTTCACGCAGTGGGGCCAGCAGGATGAGCAGGGCACTGAGAATGAGCGAGTAACATAGCCTGAGCGAACGTTTCACGGTTCATTCCCTCGGTGACAATGATGACCGGAAAACCACACGTCATCGGATGTTTCCCTGGAAACAGGAGAGAAGTGAGTGGTGCAACCGTGGCCAAAGGCAAGCATAGCACAGGTCGCAACCCGGCCAATGACGCCTGTACAGCACGCCACAGCCTTTGGGCTGGAGAAACGTCACGGCTGCCTGAGCAACCTAACGGGATAGCACCTCCTGGAGCGGCCGCCCTACCGTGCCATTTGGCGGCGTAATCCCCAGCAGGGCCGCCAGGGTGGGGGCAATGTCCGAAGGACTGGCCTCCGCCCAATACGTGCCGGGGCGAAGACCGCGCCCCATGAGCATGACCGGCACGTGCGTGTCGTAAGCATAAGGTGTGCCGTGGGTTGTCGCCGTGGTGTATTCCTCGCTGCCGAAAAAACAAAACGGTTCGGGCACGAGAAAGACATCCCCGCTGCGCTGTGGGTGAAAGGCCATCTGGACGCGCTCGGCCAAGGGTGTTCGCGGCAGGCCGCCGGACAGAATTTGGGTGCGGGTAAAGGCGGCGGCAATGCCCTCGACCGTCAGTGCAGCTTCGGCGGCCACCCGCTCCACCTCGGCACGTTCGAGCTTTTTCTCCGCGATGGTCGCCAGATCGAAGTACACGGACTCAGCCGAAAAGCCGGCAAACCACTGCCCGGCGCCGAATTTTGCGTCCAAAGCGCGTTTCATCGCCACTGCCACCTGCTCGAAGGGAATCCGGCGGCTGTGCAGACGTTGCTGCCGGGCATATTCCGGCACCGGCGACACACCGTGGTCAGCCGTCAGGAACACCAGCGTCCGGTCGAGGCCCACCTTGGCGTCAATCACATCGAGCAGCCGGGCAAGGGTCTGGTCAGTCCGTACCGTGATGTCGAGCACCTCGTGGCTGTTCGGCCCAAAGGCGTGACCGAGAATATCGTTGGCCGAAAAGCTGATGGTCAGGACATCGGGGATGTCGTCGGCGCCAAGCCGTTCGTTTTCAATGGCCGCGGTGGCAAACTCCACCAGAAAGTCGTTGGCCCAGGGCGTCATGGTGAAGTCGTCATAGAACCGGGCATTGGGTTTGTCGCCGCGGCCGACCTGGTGCGGGAAAGCCGCCCCGCCGCCAGCAAAGCGCCCTTCATAAGGCACATCATCCGCCGTACAGCGGGCATAGACCGCTTCCGGCAGCAGCTTCTCCCAGGTTTTGCCAAACCACTGATCGGGAATCCGCCGGGCATTGAAGGCCGCCACCCACGCCGGAAGTTCTTTCATGTAGTAGGTGCTGGTCTGCATCTGTCCGCGCTTGTCGTCAAACCAGTAGGCAGCGTCGGCGGTACGTCCGACCGGCAGGATCGCGCCACGGTTTTTGAGCGATATACCGATGGACCTGGCCTGCCCGCCCGTTGCCGCTTTGAGTTCGTCCGCCAGAGTGGAAACCAGCAACTGCCGGGGTGAGGCCCCTTTGCCTTCGGGGACACCGGTTGTTGTCTCATCCGTGATGCTTTCGATGACCTTGCCGCTTTGGCGGTCATACCACTTGTTGCCAATGATGCCGGTTATGGCGGCCGTGGAACCGGTCAGGATCACGGCATGACCCGGCCCGGTGTAGGTACAGGCATGCCCGTAGTGCGCATTGGCAAAGTACGCGCCTTTGGTTTTAAGCCGTCTGAAACCCTTTTCACCAAACAGATCGTCGAAACGCTCCAGATAATCCGCCCGCAACTGATCGACGACAATCCCCACGACGAGCCGGTAGCCGGCGGCATTTGCGCGGTTCTGGGCAGCCGTACAGGAAGCCGTGCCCAGCCCCCCAACACATGGCAGCACCGTGCCCGCCAGCACCAGGGCCGCCACCAACATTCGGGAAAAACTCATGGATTGAAGATGCCTCGCAGAAAAGATCGTCTGTTCCCTGGCATTTGCGTCACTTCCAGTGCATGGTACGCCGCCAGGTTGCCGACACCAATATGTCACGCCCACGCGGTCATCTGCCAAGCGTCAGGCGGCCGGGCAGCTCAACCTTTCGGGAGGCCGTCCCCGGAGTGTTGTTTTGTTCACAAATCGGCTATCTTCATCCCCCAGCACAGGCCACCTCTCAACCTGGCACCAAACACCTTGCCGCGCCCATCATCACCACCCAGTCGGTCGTTGGTGGGCACCCCTACCTGGAGAACAATATCCTATGAACGCTGCGGCGACGGCCACCGTGACAGCCACCGCGATGAAACGTCAGGAGATCGCCAACCGGCATGCCATCCTCGAAGCCATCCGGGGGATTTCAGCCATTGAAGAGCTGGTCGAATACGAACCCGGCCATGGCTACAAGTTTGGCGTGGATTTGGAAGTTGCCATCTACGGGCGCAACTACGGCCCCGGCAAGAAGGTGGGGCCCTACATACGGATGTATGACTATCCACCGGGACTGGAGATCGTACGCCAGGGCGACTGGGACACCAACACGTTCTTCATCGTCGTTGCCGGGGCGGTCGAAGTCTTCGTGGCCGGCGTGGCCGAGCCGGTGGCTGTTTTTGAGCCGGGCAAACCCTTCGGTGAAATGGGTGTACTGGCCGGGATGCCACGCAGCGCCACGGTCATCGCCCACCGGCAGCGCGGCGCGCGGGTGCTGGAAGTCCAACGGCCGGCGCTGCGCGTCCTGCGCAAGCTCAGGAAGTTTGGAGCGGCGCTGGACATCACCTATCGCAACAACGGACGCGCAGCCGTTGCCAATCAGCTTCAGATTCCCGACGAACTGCGGAAAAAAGTCGCCGAAATTGCGGATTTTCAGTTGGTTGCCCGGGGCCATGTCCTGGCCAGTGCAGGCGAAGTCATCCGCAAGCTGCTGCTCATCCGGGATGGCTGGGTCAAACGCATTGGACAGGCACAGAACGGCGAAGTCACGGATTACCTGGGGCCGGGCTACATCCTTGGTTTCAATGCTCTGACCGTCCGTGAGGCGCGGTTTCCCTACCGGGCCGTGGCGATGAGCCGGACCGAACTGCTGGAAATCCCGGTTGAAGCTCTCCACCGCGACCCGGCCCTGCTGGAGGCGCTGCGGGCAGCGCTGGGGGCTGCCGGAGACATCGGCACACCCCTCCAGCCGACGCAAGCCTTGGTCTTCAACCCGGCCGTCAAGGCGGCTCAGGAACGTATCCTCGACCGTGGGCTGGCAGATGCCAACAACCTGCTGCTGATGGACATGGACCTGTGCATCCGCTGCGGCAACTGCTCGCTGGCCTGCCATCAGATTCACGGGCAGGCCCGGCTCAAGCGAACCGGGATTCACGTCCTGCGCCCCAGGACGCCGACGCACACCACGCTCAATCAATCCCTGCTGATGCCGTCCGTGTGCCTGCACTGCAAGGACCCGGAGTGCCTGACCGGTTGCCCAACTGGGGCCATTGCACGCTTCGAGGGGGGACAGGTGGATATCCTTCCCAGTCTGTGCATTGGTTGCAGCGATTGCGCGACCCAGTGCCCCTACAATGCCATTTCTCTCATCCCCCGGAGCGAACTCAAAGCCCCCGCGGCCAGGTTGCCGGTCAAGGCGGCACCTTCCAAGGCCGCACCTTCCAAAAACGGGGCGTCCCGCAACGGCAAAGGGGGGGCGGCCAAAGGTGAATCCGCGCCGGAAACGCCGGTTGACCCGTTGGCAGCCTTCGGACTGCGCTTTGACCCCAAACCCCAGCCGGTGACGCAAGGGGAAGAACTGGTCGCCATCAAATGTAACCTGTGCAACAACACGCCCCTGAATCCGAAGGACGCCAGCGGCAAGCCGGTTTATACCACCCACAAGTACAACTGCGAGGAAAACTGCCCGACCGGGGCGCTCAAACGGGTAAAGCCCACCGCCTACTTCAACGAAATTGCCCGGATTCACGGCCCGGCCCTGCGTCATTCGGGTGCGATGATCGTTGGCAATGCGTTTGGACATGCCGACCGGGCCAAGTGGCTGGCGCACCTGGTGGGTATTGTGGTGACGGTGCTGCTGTGCGGGGCCACTATGGCCGGCATCGTCCAGTATGGGCTGGGAACACCGCTCTTCAGGTCGGACTGGTTCAACTTCCGCTGGATCACCGGACTGGTCGGACTGGCTGGCATCGTCATCGTCATGCTCTATCCCGTCCGCCGGCAGATGTGGCGGCGACGGGGAGGAGCGCTCAAGGTGTGGATGCTGTCGCACACCTACGCCGGTGTCATCGCCGGTATTGTCCTGCTGCTTCACGGCGGAACGAACCTGGGTGGGGCCGTCACAGCGGCGCTGATGATTTCCTTCGATCTGGTCATCCTGACTGGACTCATCGGCATCCTGCTGTATCAGCTTGGCCCCCGACTGCTGACCAAAATCGAGGGCGAGCCGCTTCTGGCCGAAGACCTGCTGCGGCGGCGGGAAGAGCTGTACCAGGAAATTGCCGACCTGACCGTAACGGCCCAGGAACAGGCCGAAAAAGAAGGGCGCGGAGTGCAATTTGCCCAGACGTTTCTGGTCGCACGCGACCAGGCCGTGGCGACGCTGCTTTCACTGGGTTTTCTCTTCCGGCAATACCTGCGCCGGGAAGCCCTGGACGATCTGCTAAAACACGTGCGGCAACGCTTTGCCAAAGCCATCGCCAGCCAGACGACGCCGACCGAGCAGGCCGTTCTGGGGCAAATCCTCGACGCCCTGGCCACCATCCGGCGGATTGATGCGCTGCTCTACATTCACCGGGCGCTGAAGCTGTGGCTGCCCCCACACGTCATTTCGACTTCCGTGATGCTGGCCCTCATGGTCGTCCATATTCTTCAGGTGGTGTACTACCTGTGGCGCTAAGACGCGCGACCTGAAACGTCGTATGACCGCTCTCCCCCGCTGGCGCGACCAGCAACCTTTCTTCACCGAACCTGGAAACCACCATGGCGAAACTCAGTCGCTTCCTCATTCAGCGGAAAGACCTTCTTGACAAGGGCGACCTTGTCCTCGAACTGGAAGGGCTGGTCATCGGCTCGCAGACCGACTGTGACCTGATGCTCAATCATCCCACGGTGTCGCGGATTCATGCCGGCATCCGGGAAGTCGAAGGGCGCTGGTGGCTGACGAACCTTTCCAGCACGAACGGCACCCAGGTCAACGGCGCTCTGGTTGAAACGGTCGAACTCCAGCCCGATGATGTCATCCGCATTGGCATTTTTGTTCTCCGGCCGACGCTTGCAGAAGGCGCTCTGACGCTTGACGTGGACCGGCAGGTGGATACTTACGCGGCTTCTGAACGCAGCACACGCCTGCTGGGCGACCCCCTTCAGGCCACCGCCCAGGGCAGGACGGCGCTGCTGCCAAAGCTGACCGGCTACCTGCAACAGCGCGGCATGACGCAAAACCTGAGCGGTAAAACACAACGCCTGGAAACACCGCTCACCGGTGCCACGCCGGAGCCACCGGAACAGACGCCGCCACCACAAACGGCGACCGGACTGCTCCAGGCGGCCCGCCTCCA
Organism: Chloracidobacterium sp. N; assembly: GCF_018304765.1. NCBI lineage: Bacteria > Pseudomonadati > Acidobacteriota > Blastocatellia > Chloracidobacteriales > Chloracidobacteriaceae > Chloracidobacterium > Candidatus Chloracidobacterium aggregatum. The sequence goes on along the minus strand of NZ_CP072642.1, from coordinate 528,786 downwards.
GCGCGGCATGACCGGTCTGCTGACCTCCATCCTCGCGCTGCCGGAGCAGGAACAGAAGCGTTTTCAGCAGGCGATGAACGTCTTCTGGGAGCGGCGCAAGGCGGCCATCACGGGCGAGCAGAAGCTGGATGAGCGGTCTCCGCTCGAACCCCGCGAACTCCCCGAAGAACTCAAAAAGCACAACCTGCACCTGGGGAAAAAACGGTTCAACTGGATTCCCACCAACGATCTGATCCGTCCGTGGCCACGGGGCTACCTGTATGTTTTTGGCGCAGTGGCAACCCTGTTCTGCGTGGCAGCCTTCTTCGTTTGGGAAGCGGCCTACCTGCCGGGCGACACGTCAAATCCGCATGCCCTTCCGGCTGACCGGTTGCCGGCCCCCATCCAGCAGCGGCTGGAATTGAAGCTCGTGGCCAACGCGCCGGTGGAAAACAAGTGCAATGCCTGCCATGCCGCCACTTCCTCCATGCAGAACAAGTGCGTGGACTGCCACGAAACCAACCATTTCAACACGACCGTCATTGCCAGACACGAAGAAGCCGGGATTCAGTGCGTGGACTGCCACACCGAGCACAAAGGCGCGGATTTCCGCCCCGGCATCGTTTCGCGCAGCATGTGCATTGATTGCCACCGCGACGGGCCAACCCATCCCAAGGCCGTCAGTCTGAAGGACGGCACGCCCCTGCGCGAACCGCACCGTGGCTCATTCGGCTATCCGGTCGAAAACGGCGTGTGGTCGTGGCAGCATCCGATGAATCCGAAGTGGGACAAACTCTTTGCCGAAAGCCGGACGCCGCTCGATCCTTCGACCAAGTTTCACCTCATTCACGCCGCCGTTGCGCCGGCCACGAGCGCCTGGAAGTGCAGCGAGTGCCATGACGGTTCGTTTGCCAAAGGCGCGGCCGAGGTCAAGGTCATCAACCGCGACAAATGCGCCGTATGCCACGGGCAGGCATACGTCCAAACCGCATCGCTCAGGGAACTGGACACCGACGCCCTGCGCCTCGGCATTGACTGCAACTCCTGCCACGCCCAGCACCCCCAGTCGCAAACGCTGACGGCGGCCCGCCGCCCGGCCGGCAGCGGCCCCGAACCGGTCGTGTTCACCAAAGACCGGGTGTACCGGGGCGGAAAGGACTGGCAGTGGACAAGTCTGGCGGCCAGGTTCGGCGGGTTCACCGTTGGCAACTGGCTGCTGTTTTTCAGCCTCATTCCACTCACCGGCATCGGGTTTCTGACCTTCGACACGCTGCGCAAACGGCGGGAACAGGCAACGCTCAAGGGCAACCCCCTCGATCTGGCGAACCGGCACCGCAAGTTTACCGACACGCGCTACGCCGAGCGGTGGGAATCGCCGGCCCAGGTCGAACGCGCGCGCGCCTCGGCCCGCGAAAATCCTGTTCCGCACCCGGTCATCAACTACGAAACCTGCATTGGCTGCCACGCCTGCATTCTGGCCTGCCCCCAGGACGTGCTGGGCTTCGACGAACAGGAACACCACGCCATCGTCGTCAACCTCGAACAGTGCATGGAAGACACCGGCTGCCAGCAGGCCTGTCCGACCGTGCCGCAGTCATGTGTTCTCATCAACACGCGGCAAAACATCCGGGAAGCGCCCAAGCCGCTGCGCAAAGGCGCCAACGAAGGTTTTGAAACCGAAACCGCGCCGGGCATCTACCTCGTCGGGGACGTATCCGGCGTGCCGCTTATTCGGAATGCCATCAAGGAAGGGCGGCTCACCATCGAACGCATCGCCGAGAAACTCAAGGCGGAAGGGCCGGTCGCCGGGGCCGAGTACGACGTGGCCATCATCGGGATTGGGCCGGGCGGGATTTCCGCCGTGGCGCGGGCGGCCGAACTGGGACTGCGCTACGTCGCCATCGAACAGGGCCGCCGGTACTCGACCATCGCCGACAAGTATCCGGCCGGCAAGTACGTCGCCTTCAACCCCTTCAACCCCTCTGACCCGCCACTTGGCACCATTCGCCTCGAAGGGCCGGGCGACCTCAAGGAAAACATGCTCGCGTGGTGGGATGAAACCGTCGAAAAGCTCGGTCTGGTCATCCGGGAATATGAAGGCTGCAAGGAAATCGCGCGTGAGGGCGAAGTCTTTGTCGTCAGGACCACCAAAAACGCGCCGGGGTATCGCGTGCGCAAGGTCGTGCTGGCGATTGGCAATGCCGGCGAGCCGCGCAAACTGGGTTGTCCCGGCGAGGTTGAAGGCCGGGTGCTGTACCGCCTGCAGGACCCCGGCGCCTTCAAGGGGAAACACATTGTCGTCGTCGGCGCGGGCAACTCGGCCGTCGAAGCGGCCGTGGACCTGACCGGCCAACGGCAACCCGATGGCACGATCAAGTTTCCGCCGGAGGCCGAAGCCAATCACGTCACGCTCGTCGTTCGGTCAGATTTTCCGAAAGACCTGACGCTCGAAAACAAAATGTGGGTGTACTACGGCATGGATGCCGGCCGTATCAAAGCCTACTTTGGCGCCGGTATCCGCGAGATTACCGAGCGGGAAGTCGTCATCGAAAAGATTCGGGACAAATCCGAAATCGCGCGGATTCCCAACGACTATGTGTTTGCCCTCATCGGCAGCATTGCACCCAAGGAGTTTCTCACCAAAATCGGCGTCAAGTATGCCGGAGACGACAAAAAGCGGTAACCGCAGCTTACTCCCAGGCGGGCGGGACGCCCGCGCCCCCAGGGTGTGCGCCAGTGAAAGAAGCGGGCGGGACGCCCGCGCTCCCAGGTTAGCGCCGGCGGCGGTGAAAAGGTGGCCGGCGCCGGCGCGCCTGTGCGGCGGCTTCCTGCTGCTTGGCCTTGATGTACAGGGCTTCGACATCGGCCTGAAGCCGACCGGCGCTCCCTTCCTCGAAGAGCGGCTGAAGGCGTCCGTCCGGGTGAATGAAGGCCGTTCGCAGCGCGACGGGCCGCTGCGGATGCGCCACCAGCCGGCACTCGACGCCGCGCGTCCACGTCACCCACTCCGCCAGTTCCCTGGCATTGCCGACCGTGGCCGACAGCATCAGCAGGCGCGTCGAAGCCGGCGTGTAGATGATGGACTCTTCCCACACGACACCCCGGTGGCGGTCGCCAAGGTAGTGAACTTCATCGAAAACGACCAAATCCGGCGCGCCAAAAACGCCGTCCCGCGTCATGGCGTCATAGAGACCGTTGCGGTAAATCTCCGTCGTGGCAATTTTGAGCGGCGCATCGGGGTTCACCCGGCGGTCGCCGGTGATGAGACCCACGGCATCGGGGCCGAACTTCCGCCCAAACTCACGGAACTTGTCGTTGGAAAGCGCCTTGAGCGGAGAGGTGTACCACGCTGTGCCACCCCGTTCGAGGAAGCACCGGATAGCCTGCTCGGCAATCCAAGTTTTGCCCGAACCGGTCGGCGCAGCCACGAGTACATCCTTGTCTTCTTCGGTCACGAAAGCGACTGCCGCCAACTGAAAGGGGTCGGGCACGAACGGCTGCGGCTCCGGCGTTCCGATGCCTTCGAGCAGCTTCTGGAGGGCCGCCCGGCGGTGACGGGCAACCTGAAATTCGTGATAGGTCAGGCCCGGGCGCGGACGGCGGTGTTCAATCTCGCGCAGTTCCTCCAGAACCGTTGGCAATCCAATCGTCAGCAGGCTCACCACCTGCTGGGCCGGAATCAGCTCACCCGGCTCCAGCGAAGCCGTCAGAAGCTGGAGCAGGCGCGTGTGGGCTTCCGGCGGCAGTTCGGGGGCGGCTTCGGCCAGCCACTCGCGCACCTGCTCCGGTGTCAGCCGGGCGGCTTCGTAGAGGCGGTGCGCCGCTGCCGTGTGCTGCCGGGCCTGTTCGACGACCTGCCCGATGAGCGCCGTCCGGTTGCGGGCCGCCGGGATATGTCCCCCCAGAACACCGCGCAAGTGCAGGGTATCGAGGGTTTCGGCCAGACGGCGCAGTTGGACTTCCGTCAATTTGAGCATGGGATCAAAACCAGCCAGATTGGATGGTTGCGACCACCGGCAACCATCCGGCACTATGGCGCAAGCAACCTTTGGTGTGCAATGCACACCAAAGGTTCTATGCCGGAAACGCTCCAATATGCTGCCTTGGACAGGATACGTTGCTTTGGATAGGGAGAGAAACTTGCCATGCTGACCGCGCGCTCAGGGCTGCTCACAGGTTTGGCATTGGGACTGGCATGCTGCCTGGCCATTGGTATCGTTCACGCAGACGTAAAGTACCGTCTCTACTGCGCCAATGGGAAACTCGAAGTGGACACGCGCACGCCGGAGCAGATGCAGCGCGCCCGCGGACAGGTCTGCCTGCTTGGCGAATTTGACACCCGCGCCCAGGCGGAAGCCGCGGCCGACCGCCGGGGAGGAAGCGGCGCACCGTGTACCTGCCCGTAGGCTGACCACAACCACCTCAGAAGCCGGCCAACCGCTGGCGCGCTATTTCGGCTTCCGGCGCGCGTGGGTACTGCTGTACCAGCCGCCGGTAGGCCGCGCCGTCGTAGCGATACGCCTTCCGCACCGCATCATAGCGGAACTTCACCCCCAGCCGGTTGTACCGATCCAGCGCCGGCTCGTCATCAAAGTACGCCCTGACATCGGCATTCCCGGCGGCGGCCCGCTGGGACACCCGGCGTTCGGCGCGCCGGTATATCAGCGGGGCCTCGGCCTCGGCCGTTTCTCCGAGCAGCAACAGCACCGTTGGCAACTGGGGCGACCGGCGGAACAGGTTTTCAAACAGCCGGCACAGCCGCAGGCGTTCGTAGCCGCCGGTTTCAGCCCGGATGAGCGCCAGCAGCCTGGCATCATCTCCCGGCTGGGCCGGACGTACCAGCGCCCGCCGGTCCATCCAGCCCCGTGTGCGCCGGGTCACGGCGACGAACACATATACACGGTCTTCAACCACCCGGCGTCCGCCAAGCACATAGACGCGCCGCCCGACGCGCAGGCGCTGTTTGAGATCGCCGCCGGGGCCAGGTGTCGTTCGTAACGCCGCCAGACCGGCATCGGCGACAAAAGCCGCGCGTGCGCCGGTGCGTTCTGTCCAGTTGGGGCTTTTTTCCGGCAGGGTCTCAGGATCGTCTTCTTGGGAAAGGACAGGAACGACACCGGCAAGCAGCCAACCGGCCATAAGCAGCCAGATCAGCCAGTGTCGTCTGCCATGCCTTTGGAAAAGCACCCCCTGCCGCATACGCCCCAATCAGGCCGGCGGTGTTTCCAGAAGGTCGAGGATGACCTGCCGCAGGGCGTTGGCATCGGCCGGAACCCGCCGGGGGGTATTGGCAAAGGTCGCAGTCAGCTTCCCTTCGGCGCGGGTGAGATGGGTTTCACGTTCGGCGTCGGTATAGAGCTGCCCGGTGTGGTATTGCACCGTGAAGTCCGGGTCCTTGAGGGTATTGCCCGTCAGAATCGCCACCACGTCGGCGTCCGGGTGAATGACACTCCCCCCAACGAGCCGCCGCAGTCCGGCCACGGTTGCGGCGCTGGCCGGTTCGCAGCCGATGCCGTCGCGCCCCAGCATGGCTTTGGCGTCGGCAATTTCCTGTTCGGAAACTGCGGCACATACGCCGTTCGTCCACTCCAGGGCGCGAACGGCCTTCCACCACGACACGGGATTGCCAATCTGAATCGCTGTCGCCAGGGTCTTGGGCCGCGCCACAGGCGCAAGATTGCCGGTCTGGCCGGCGGCGTACCACTGCGCCAGCGGCGCTGCACCTTCCGCCTGAATGACGGCCAGCCGGGGAAGCCGTGCGATCAGCCCCAAGTCATGCAGTTCTTTGAAGCCCTTGCCCAACGCCGAGACATTGCCGAGATTGCCGCCCGGTACCACAACCCAGTCGGGTACGCGCCACCGGCGCTGCTGCAACAGCTCGAAGGCAATCGTCTTCTGCCCTTCGAGCCGAAACGGATTGACCGAGTTGAGCAGATACAGCGGCGTAGTACGGGCCAGTTCCCGAACCAGACGCATGGCATCGTCGAAGTTGCCTTCGATCTGAAGTGTCACCGCGCCGTAGTCGAGACTCTGCGCCAGCTTGCCGTAGGCAATGCGCCCGCCGGGGATGAAGACAATTCCGTGGACACCGGCGCGCGCAGCATAGGCGGCCAGTGAGGCCGACGTGTTGCCGGTACTGGCACAGGCCACGGCCCGCGCTCCCAGCCGGCGGGCCTGCGCCATGCCGGTCGTCATGCCGTTGTCCTTGAAGGAACCGGTCGGATTGAGACCCTGGTGCTTCACCGCCAGCCGTTTGAGACCGGCATAGCCGGCGCTGCGTGGCACATCCCACACCGGCGTGTTGCCTTCGCCCAAGGTGACAATCTGCGTGGGCGAAGTCACAAAGGGCAGCAGTTCACGGAAACGCCAGACGCCGCTGATGTCGTGCGGATGAAAAGACGCACGCCGGGCATCGAAGGTCTCCAGCACATCGAACAACCGGGCGCGTTGCCATTCGTACTGCACATCGAGCAACCCACCGCACTGCTCGCAGGTGTAGATTCGCTCGCCAGCGTCGTAGGTGGCCTGGCAGTTTGTCTCCATGCACTGAAGATAGGCTGTGGCGCGTGGGAAGCCTTCACTTGACATGTTTTCAGGCAGCGACGGACTGACGGGACAGACGCTCCACCGTCTGGGGCAGGACTTCAAGCACACGGGCGATGTCGGCCGCCGTCGTTTCCTGGCTCAGGCTGACGCGGATGGAGCCGCGTACCCGCTCCGGCGGCAACCCTATGGCGCGCAGGACATGGCTCGGCTCGGTCGTGCCGGAGGAGCAGGCCGAACCCGTTGAAACGGCAATGCCGGCAAGGTCAAGGGCGATGACGAGCCGATTGGCATCAAGGCCGTCAAATGCAAGGTTGGTCAGGTTGGGCAAACGTGGTGACGCAGCGCCATTGATAACCAGCCGGGGCAGACGCGCGCGCAGCCCATGTTCGAGTTCATCGCGCAGCGCACGGACGGCTTCCATTTGGTCAAGCCGTTCGGCAGCAAGCTCCGCCGCACAGCCCAGCGCCACGATGTGGGCAACGGCTTCCGTTCCGGCCCGGCGGCCGCGTTCCTGCTGGCCCCCAAGCTGCTGTGCCGCCAACCGTACATGCCTGGCAACATACAGTGCGCCGATGCCTTTGGGCGCATGCAGCTTGTGGCCGGAAAGTGAAAGCAGGTCCACCTTCAGGTCGCGGACGTTGACGGGGATTTTGCCGACGGCCTGAACGGCATCCGTATGCAGAAAAATGGCTTGTCCACGCTGGCGACGTTCTGCGACGAGCGCCCCGATGTCGGCCACCGGTTGCAGTGTGCCGACCTCGTTGTTGGCCAGCATGACCGTTACCAGGCAGGTGTCATCGGTCAGGGCCTGGGCCACGTCTTCCACCCTCACGCGCCCGGCGGTGCCAACCGGCAGGTACGTCACCCGAAAACCGGCCGCTTCGAGCGCCTGACAGGGAGCCAGCACGGACGGATGCTCAAAGGACGTGGTGACGATGTGGTTGCGGCGAACGGCATCACCATAGGACTCAACCACGCCCCGGATGGCCAGGTTGTTGGCTTCCGTTCCGCCGCTGAGAAAGGTGATTTCAGCGGGTTCGCTGCCAATGAGTGCGGCCACCTGCCGGCGGGCGCGTTCAACGGCCGACCGGGCCCGCTGCCCAAAGGCGTGCACCGACGAGGCATTGCCGTACTGTTCGGTCAGATACGGCAACAAGGCCGCCACAACTTCCGGCAGCACGCGGGTCGTGGCGGCATTGTCAAGGTAAACGGGTGACGAGGACAAAGGCATGGTTCAGCCTGTTTCCCGGAAATGAAGTCTCCCGATCAACCGGCGTACCGCCGAAGGACGGCATACAGCCGGGCGGCCTCTTTCGGGCGCGGCAGCGTGCCTTCAACAACTTCCCGGCTGGCCACGGTGCGCCCGTAAATGGCTTTGTTGGCCTCATCATCCACCTGCAGGGTCGCGCCTTCCAGGGACAGGCCCGCAAAGACGCCCTGTGAACGCGAATAGCTGAGAATCTCGGACTGCATCTGGATGTCCGTCCCCGCTTTGAGGTCACGCCCCACAGGGCCAGCCGCCACCGAGGCATCCGCGCCGAGTTTGAACTTGTTGGAAGCCAGTTTTTCAATCCCGCGGCGGTTCATCACCAGCAAAATGACATCGGTGCTCTGCCCGCCGATTTGGAGGCCAAAGCTGCCGCCTCCCAGCGTGACAAAGCCGGGCGGCCCCCACTGCCGGTTGGGTTGGCGCACGACCATGACGCCCCGGCCAAACTGTCCACCCACGATCAGGGCACCTTTCTTGACGCCCGGAATGAACACCAACCCTTCACACTGGCGCAGAAAATCCGGCGACAGGCCCTGGTCAGGCGCGCGCATGATTTCGGTCAGTATCTCTGCTGAACGGTCGAGCCGTTCGCGTACCTTGCGGTCAATTTTGACCGCGGCTGCTTTGGCCGCGGCTGCCGGGGTTGAAACGCTGCCGACCAGCAGCGGCGTCCCCACAAGCAACCCGGCCACGACCGTTCTTAGCCATCCATGCATTACCGGATACCTCCCTTGAAATGTGTGCCTGCAAACAGTTTGAAAGTCCTCAAACGCTTTCAATGACGCCGGCAAACGTCACCACCACTTGGCACAAATCGTGGTTGACGGCTTCGCCAGTAGCCCCGGAAGGCTATACCACGCTTTCACGCGGTTCAACCTCCACGCCGGCCCGGCACTTGCAACTCCCACGAGGAAAAACACTTATGACGACAACCGCGCCCACCAGACGCAACTGGAAGCAGACCCTGGAGCGCTTCTTCATGCTGGATTTGCTCAAGGGCTTTGCGCTTACCTTCAAGTACACCAAAAAGGTACTGACCGAACCCCGTGGCACCGGCGGTGACCCGCTGCGCGGCGCTTACACGGAGTTTTACCCGGAAGAGCGTCCCAAGGTCAGCGAGCGGTTTCGTGGCGCGCCACGTCTGAACCTCGACCCGGCCACCGGCGACACGCTGTGCATTGCGTGTAACCTGTGCGCCCTGGCCTGCCCGGAAAACTGCATCAATGTCGGCGCTGTCAACCGCGTGGTCATGGAAGACGGCAAGCCGAAGAAAAAGAAAGTGCTTGCCACTTACGTCTATGACACGTCGCGCTGCATGTTCTGTGACCTGTGCGTGGAAGCCTGCCCGACCGACTGCATCGAGCTGACTCAGGAGTTTGAGCTGGCCAGCTACAACCGGGCCGGCATGGTCTGGGACCGCGAACAGCTCGAAAAGGGACGGGAAATCGTCCGCTACGGACGCCAACTTAACTGAAACCCAACGTAACACTGCCAGTCACGCCGTTCGGGATGCCTGCCGGGGCATCCCGAACTTTTTTGTTGGCGGTACCTTTTTGCCGGCGGCACCTTGCCCAATGCGGTTGGCACGACACAGGATGTGGCCAACACGCCGAGTCCCTGCCTGGCCGGCCATTTTGGATTCGTGATGCCGCGTCGCCCCAAGTCTCCCCCGCCTGCGCCGCCAAACTTTGTGGTCATCACCGGACTGAGCGGTTCCGGCAAACAGTCGGCGCTCAATGCCCTGGAAGACCTGGGCTACTTTGGTGTGGACAACCTGCCGGTGGCGCTGCTGCCGACCTTTGCCGAACTGTGCCGCCGTTCGGAAGGCGGACTGTCCCGCGCGGCCGTCGTAGTGGATGCGCGGGAACCGGCTTTTGTCGCCGCCTTTCCGGCGGCCTACACGCGGCTGCGCGAACTCGTCAGCCACGTCCGGCTGCTGTTTTTTGAAGCCACTGACGACGTGCTCATGCGCCGCTACAGCGAAACCCGCCGCCCGCATCCGCTGGATACGGCGAACCGCCACACGCGCGGACTCCGCGCCGCCATCCAGGCCGAACGGACGCTGCTGGCACCGGTCCGCGAACTCGCCGACCGCATCATTGACACCTCCGGGCTGACCATTTACGACCTCCGCCGCCAGCTCGGAGAAGCCCTCGGTGCCGGGCAGACGGCCCGCATGCGCGTCCTGCTGCTGAGTTTTGGTTTCAAACACGGCATCCCGACGGAAGCCGATCTGGTGCTCGACGTGCGCTTTCTCAAAAACCCCCACTACGTTCCCGAACTGCGCCCACTGACCGGCAGGGATGCGCCCGTCGCCGATTTCCTGCTCGCTGACGAAGAAGTGGTTGAAACCCGCAACCGCTTTGCGGAACTGCTTGCCTTTGTCGTCCCGCGCTATGCGCGCGACGGACGCAGTTACCTCACGATTGCCATCGGCTGCACGGGTGGCAAACACCGGTCGGTGATGATGGCCGAAGCGCTGGCCCGGGAAGTCCGCAAGCTGCGCTTTGCCGTGCGCGTCCGGCACCGCGACATGGCCAAGTGAAGCCCCCCCGCCTGGAGGCGTTCCCGGCTCCCTGTCCATCTGCACCAACTGGGGTAGATGCCCCGCCACGGGACACGAAATCGTGTACAACGCCGTCGCCGGATGCCGGCCCGCAGCGCCCGTGCCGGGGAGGCTGGATGCGGATGACCGGCAGGCAGAACTGAAAAAACCGGAAAAACTACGGAACAAAGTATTTTCCAGCCCGGTTTTCACAGCTTCCCGGTGCCTTGCTTCCGGTCTGACGTGCTGGCGTGGCACGGTGTTTGTCCTTCCAGTTGTCGAGGTTGACGCCCCAAGCATCTTTTGACCGACGACGGAGGACTCTCCATGGACTTCAATTGGCTGAAACATCCCCATACACTCAAGCTCACGGCCGGGGCTTTGGCTATGTTTCTGATGGGCGGCGGCGCGGGTGCGCTGCTGACCCGTTCCAGTTCCTCACCCGTTTCTTCTGCACCGGCGTCTGCGCCGCTGGTCTTACCGGTACAGACGCCGGTTGCCCAGCCGTTACTGCCAGCCGAAGGTAGGGTGCAGATTCAGGGGCAGACCTATCGTCTCGTTCCAGAGGAAGCGCCAGCCGCGACACCAGCGCAACCGGCCCCGACGGCCGTGGAGGACAACCCACCGGTCAGACAGGTACGCCAAAATGGCAACCGACGGACAGGGCGTGCGCCGGTCAACAGCCAGCGCGCCTATTATAACTATGACAACGCTCCGGCGGCCCGGCGGCAGCAGTCCTGGTGGCAGCGCAACCGGCGGGATGTCGTGACGATTGCCGCCGGTACCGGTCTCGGTGCCGGGGTGGGCGCGATAGCCGGGGGCAAGCGCGGCGCTGGTGCTGGCGCCCTGGCCGGGGGCGGCGGTACGGCGCTGTACATCTACGGTCTCCGTCCCCGCAACTGATACCTGGTCGGGAACGGGCAGGATACGACGTGGATGAAAACCAGCCAACGGGAGGTAAAGAATGTCACGACCGACGTTGTTCATCCGTTGGCAACCTTTGTGGTGGGCATGGTTGGTCATCCTGACCCAGGCAAGCCTGCCCCTGGCAGCCATACCAAAACGAAATCCCACGTATCGGCCCGCGCCGGTCATCTGGCAGGAAGACCGGCGCGGCCTGTGTGTGACGGCCTGGGTCAACGACGCCGGGCCGTTTACGTTTGTGCTGGACACCGGCGCCGGACTTACCCTGCTGTCGCCCCGTACGGCGGCGCGCGCCAGCGTACGCGAAACCGGCCGCACGTTGCGGCTCCAAGGCACCGGCGCGGGTGCAGGGCACATCCACCGTCTGGTGACGGCCCAAACGCTGGCGCTTGGACAGCGCAACAACCGGCTGCCCCGCGTCGGGCGCCTGGTCGTTGTGGAGACGCTGCCGCCCGATGTGGATGGCATTCTCGATCCAACCGAAGTTTTTGGAGACACTGGCTACGAACTCGACTTTCCCAACCGGACACTGGCCCCACTAATACCCCAGCGGACCCTGGGAGGAACGGTCGTGCGCTGGTTGCCCGAAGCGGGCGGAAAGCGTCCGTTCGTGGCGCTCAACGGCCGGGAACCGGCCCTGATTGACACGGGTTCAGGCTTTGGGTTGGCCATTCCGGCCGCCAAAGCAGCAGCCTTTGGCATCCAGCCGGAGGTTCCGGTCGCTGCGCGCCGCCTGCGGGACATCACAGGTCGTACACTTGAGGTCACGCGGGTGTCACCGGTGAGTGTCCGGCTGGAGCCATTGTACCTGGAACGCATCCCAACCGACCTGCTGCACGGCACAGCCCCTGCAACGCCCCTTCTCCTTGGGCGTGACGCCCTGCGCCCCTTCCGTATTGCCTTCGACCTGCGCCAGCGCCGCCTCATCTTCTTCCTTCCGCCGCCGCCCCCATTGGTTGGGCGGGACTGAAAAGACCGGCGGCCGCGCCACAGCCCGAAAGTACCTCTCACCAGCAGGATTCAGGCTTGTTTCCGGTATTTCCCCTTCGTTACCATTGCGCCCCAGCAAACATTTCCATCCAGGGTTTCAGGTGGGTGCCGGTGCAGCGTGGGCAGCGCCGTATTTTTTGCACGGGACTTGGTGGTGCCCGCGGCCGGGTTCGGGCGCGTGGGGCCAGTGCCGTTGAACTGCTCGTGGCTGTGGCCATCCTTGGCATCCTGCTGGCGCTGTCCGTTCTGGCCTACCGGTGGGTGGTCGTCGTCGTGGCTGAACAGCGAGCGGTCAAAAACATCCAGACGATGGTTACGGCCCAAACGGCGCACCATGCCCTGCACGGGCGGTTCGGCACATGGGAACAGCTTATTGACCACCTGGGTCTGCTGGATGGTTTTGAGCGTCGGTTGGACGGGGTTGCCGCCAGTGAGGTCATTGGCGATGGCTGGTACGGCTACAGCCTGCGTTTTGAAGCCAATGCGGCGGGCTTCACGCTCGACGCCGACCCGCTTCCAGCCCATGCACGTCGCTGTCGGCGCTTTCGCTACCGCCTGCGTTCGACGGTGACGCGCCGGCAGACCGGAATGATTCTCTTGGCGCCGCCGAGTGTGGACCCGCCACCTGAATCAGCCTATCAACCTTTCAACCCCTGACGGTTTCAACTGTCAGGACACTTCATCTGGATTTCTACACCCCAAGGAGGATTCTTCGATGTTACGCAAATCCCTGCTTCTGGCTCTGTTGACCGCTTTCATCCTGACCGGCTTTGGCAGCCCGACCTTCACCGCGGCCCAGGAAGCCCCGGCGGCTGAAGAAAGCGCCAAGCCAAAGAAGAAAAAACCCCGCGCCAACAATCCCAACACTGATTACGGCAAGGCCCAGCAGATGCTCAAGGACGCTGGCCTGTACCAGGGCGAGATCACCGGCTACAAGAACCCCGAAACCACCGAGGCGCTGCGCAAGTATCAGGAACAGAACGGCCTCAAAGTAACCGGCACGCTTAGCAATGAAACCCGCGAGAAAATGGGGCTGCCCAAGCGCAAGCCGCCGGTCAGGAAGAAGGAAGAAGGCGGCGAAACAGCGCCACAGTCCTAGTCTGGACATGCAACCGGCGCCCCGGATGCGACCGGTTTGAAAACCACAGCGGTTTCGGCGTAATGTTTGGTGTCGCCGAAACCGCTTTTTTGGTTGCCTTGGAATCCATGACGGTCACGATCAACGGAGAATCCCGGACGTTTTCAGAACCGGCGACCCTGGCTGAACTGGTCGCCCGGCTTGGTTTTACGGATGCCCGCCGGATTGCTGTTGAACGCAACGGCGAACTGGCACCGCGGCCCAGGTGGGCGGACATTCCGGTGGAAGAGGGCGACCGGATTGAGATTGTCCATTTCGTCGGAGGCGGATAATCCTGGGAGCGCGGGCGTCCCGCCCGCGGGAGCTTTTGGTACACCACCCTGCCCACACTTGGGAACAAACCCTATGACAGACAACCTGGTGATTGCCGGCCGTACCTTTCGTTCACGGCTCATGATCGGCACCGGCAAGTATCCTGATTTGGAAACCATGCGCGCCGCGCACCGCGCGTCGGGGGCGGAAGTCGTCACGGTCGCTGTCCGGCGCGTCAACCTGGCCGACCGTTCGGCCGGCTCGCTGATGGACTACCTCGACCTCGACCGCATGCTCATCCTGCCGAACACGGCCGCGTGCTACACCGCCGAGGAAGCCATCCGCACGGCCCGGCTTGCCCGTGAAATCCTCGACACGCCTTGGATCAAGCTGGAAGTCATCGGGGACGAAAAAACGCTCTTTCCCGACAATGCCGGACTGATCGAAGCCACGCACACGCTGGCCAAGGAAGGCTTCATCGTACTGCCCTACTTCAACGATGACCTCGTGGCAGCGCGGCGACTCATAGACGCCGGCGCCGCCGCCATTATGCCGTTGGCGGCCCCGATTGGTTCGGGCCTTGGCATTCAGAACTTCACGACGCTGCGCATCCTGCGGGAAATGATCACCGATGTACCGATTATCGTGGATGCCGGCGTTGGCACAGCGTCCGATGTTGCCATTGCCATGGAAATGGGCATGGACGGCGTACTGCTGAATACCGCCGTTGCCACGGCCCAGAATCCGCCGCTGATGGCCGCTGCCATGAAACACGCCATTGAAGCCGGGCGCATGGCCTATCTGGCCGGACGGATGCCGCGCCGCCTCTACGCCAGCGCGAGCAGCCCCCTCGACGGGCTGATCGGCTCGCGTCCGTAGCCCATGTTCCGGCTCGACGGCAAGGTAGCCCTCATCACCGGCGGTTCCAGCGGCATCGGACGCGCCATCGCCGAACTGTTTGCCGAAGTCGGCGCGCGCGTGGCCATTGTGTCGCGGCGACTGTCGGCCGGGCAGGAAACCGTGGCCCACCTGACGCTGATGGGCGGGCAGGCGATTCACATTCAGGCGGATGTCACACAGGAAGCCGATGTCAGGCGCAGTCTGGAAGCGACGCTCGACCGCTATGGGCGGCTGGATATTGTCGTCAACAACGCGGGTGTCAACCGCCGGGTCAGCCTCGAAGCCACCACGGATGACGACTGGCAGATGACTTTCGATGTCAACGTCCGGGGGGCTTTTCTCTATGCCCGCCACGCCATACCGCACTTCCAGGCGCAGCGGCAGGGCTGCATCATCAACATTGCCGGACTGTTGGGCGTCAAGGGCGGGGCCGGCGCATCGCCGGCCTTTGCCGCCTCGAAAGGCGCGCTGGTGACGCTGACGAAATCCCTGGCCGTGCGCTACGGGCGCGAAGGCATCCGCGTCAACTGCATTTCACCCGGCTTCGTCCCGACCGAAGGCAACCGGCAGCTCATTGACGATGCGCCCGACCCGGCTGCCCGCCGGCGCGAGTTTGAGGCCGGCTATCCCCTGGGCCGTCTGGGCCGCCCGGAAGATGTCGCCTACGCCGCCCTGTATCTCGCTTCTGGCGAAGCCGGTTGGGTGACGGGCATCAATCTCGTCGTGGATGGCGGACTGCTTGCCCGATAGCTGGGAAGAGAGAGCAGCGCGCCGGGCGGAAGCCATTCCGGCCGGCGCGGCTTGAATGCGTCCGGCTTCTTGTGCCACAGTGTGCGACACCGCATTCAACGTTCCGCAACCGTGCCGGAATACCGCTCACAACGCCTGCACTGGAAAACGCCATCGTTTCCGGGAAACGCAACCATTCACCCCACGGAGGTTTCTGGGTATGCAGCGATCTATTCTCACACTGACGTTATTGGCTGGTGCCTGGACGTTCAGCGCAACCGCCGTCAGCGCCCAAACGACCCCCCAGGCGCCAACGACGGAAGTCCCCATCCGCGGCGCCAACACGGTGAGCCTGCCGGAACAGTTCATCGTTTCGGCTAAGGCCGGCACGATCAACTTCATCGAAGGTACGGTCACAAGCAGCCGGGCCAAAACCCCGGACACCTGGCGCGGCGTCAGTCTCAGCGACCGCCTCAAAACCGGTGATCGCCTGCGCACGAGCGCTGAAGGGCGGGCTGAAATCCTGCTCAATCCCGGCTCCTACCTGCGCCTCGACGGCGACGGGGAAATCGTCATGACCAACCCCAACCTCGACGCACTGGCGGTGGAAGTCATCTCCGGGAGCGCCCTGTTTGAAATCACTGGAACCGATGGCACGGAACTTCTGCTGCGCATCATCACGCCGAACGGCACGGTGAATGTCGTGCGGAACGGTCTGTACCGCGTGACCGTCCCACGGGAAGGCGCACCGACGGTGGCCGTGACCAAGGGCCGGATTACCGTCGAGCAGGGTGGGCGCTCGCTGCCGGTCAAGGACAAACAGCTTGTCACCCTCGATGCCACGGCGGTGACGACGGCCAAGCTCGACAAAAAAGACCGCGACGCCTTCGATGAATGGAGCCGCAACCGCGCCAAGACCCTGCGGGATGCCAACGCCCGCCTGCGCGACCGGGATGTGCTGGCGGCGTTCAACGGCTGGCGGCAGAGCGGCGCGTATGGTTTCGGCTTTGCGCCCTTCTTCGGTCTCTGGCTCTTTGATGCCCGGCTGGGCAGCTATACCTTCTTTCCGTTTTACGGGTACTGGAACTCACCCTACGGCTTTGCCTATGGCACGAGCTGGGGCCTGCCGTGGGATATGTACCGCCCCACGCTGTACTTCAATCCAGCGCCCCCGACCGCGCCGATGAATGGCCCTGGTACAGTCGCCGGTCAGCCGGCCGGAAAGCCGACCGCGCCGGGCGAGATGCCGATTGAGCCGGTCGCGCCCGGCGATGGCTCGCTGGGCGAAATGGGCCGCCAGCGCCCCATGCCAACAGCGCGTCCGATGCCGACACCACCACGGTTCGATCCGTCGCCGCGCCCGTCCGCCAGCCTGGGAGACGATGATCATCTGCCGGCCCTGCCGCGCCGGGAACTGCCCTCGCCGGTGGCACGTCCCACCTTCGATGACGGCGGCTTCGGCAAGCCCGGCTACGACATGCCCATGCGCGGCGGGATGACGCGCGGCAGCATGACGCCTGACTACGGCGGCTCAACCATGCGTGGGGGCTACGGCGGCGATGCCGGGCCGGGGATCAGTCCCGCGCCCGGCGGCGGCATGCGCCCGGCTGCCCCGGTACGCTCCGGCGGCGACGGCCAAACCCGCACCCAAAGCCCTGTCGTCGAGTGACGACGCCTGACACACGAAAACCCGCTGGCGGCCGGTTTTCCGGCCGCCAGTTTCTTTTCGACCAGTTTTTTCCGTTCCTTCCTGAGAGTATCGTTGACCGGTGCGCCCCCCCTATCCGACGCACACGCTGAAGCCTCCCCTCGCAAAACCATGGAAATCGAATTCCTCGGCACGGGCACGTCCGTGGGCATCCCGATGATTGGCTGCGACTGCCCCACCTGCACCTCGGACGATCCACGCGACCGCCGGTTGCGCGTCTCACTACTTGTCCGCCATCAGGGAGCGCAGATACTCATTGACCCTTCGATTGATTTCCGCCAGCAGGCGCTGCGCGCCGGGTTGAAGTCGCTCGATGCCGTCCTCATCACCCACGCCCATGCCGACCACGTGTTCGGGATGGACGACCTGCGCGCCCTCAACTACCGCCAGGGCGCGATGCCGTGCTTTGCCAGCGCCGAAACGTGGCACAACCTGTACCGCATGTTCAGCTACGCCTTTGGCCCGCCCGGACCATCAAGCCGTCCGCGGCTGGTGCCCCACGTCATCGGCGGCGATTTCACCCTCTGCGGCCTACATGTCACACCAGTGGCGCTGCCCCACGGCGACATGACGACGCTCGGCTTCCGCCTCGAAAACTTCGCTTACATCACCGACTGCAACGCCCTTCCCGATGCCGCCTGTGAACAACTGCTGGGGCTGGAAGTGCTGGTGCTCGACTGCGTACGCTACAAGCCGCACCCCACCCATCTGCACCTCGATGCGGCGCTGGCCTACATTGCCCGGCTGCAACCCAAACGCGCCTACCTCACGCACATGGCGCACGACATCCGCCACGCCGAACTGGACGCCCGTCTGCCGCCGGGTGTCCGGCTGGCCTATGACGGTCTGCGGCTTGTGGTTCAGGAAGGCGCACCTGTCGGCCGGAACAACCCCTGCACCGCCTGATAGAGCTGCTTCACAGAAAAGGGCTTCTGAAGCCGCCCAAGCCGTACGCCGGGCGGCAGTTCCGGCAGGTCTTCCTGCCCCGGCAGCCCGCTGATGAGCAGGAACCGTTCACACAGGCCACGGTTTGCCAACTCCGCTATGATCTGTAGCCCTGTCACGTGCGGCAGCGACCGGTCAGTGACAACCAGCGCCAGCGGTGAACCCAGGCGTTCGGCCAGTGGAACGGCTTCCGCGCCGTCCTGCACGTGGTGAACCGTTTTGAAGCCCATGTCCGAGAGCGTTTCGGACAGGAACGCACCCAGTTCGGCTTCATCCTCGACGATCAGCGCCGTGGCATCTGCGGGGAGCAGAGCCGAGAGCAGCTTCACCTCACCTGAAACTTTTTCAGCCGCCGGCGTGCCTTGCGCGAGTGGAAAGAACAGCCCGATGGTCGTGCCCTTCCGGGGAGCTGAATCCACCGTGATGAAGCCGCGGCTTTCACCCACAAAGCCATAGACGGTTGCCAGTCCCAGGCCGGTGCCCTGGCCCACCTCTTTCGTCGTGAAAAACGGCTCGAAGATGCGCTGCTGGGTTCCGGCATCCATCCCCACACCTGTATCGCTCACCTTCACGAACACATAGTCGCCCGGCTCCGGCGGGTGGGCATAGACGACACGCGCCGTCAACTGCGTGAGTGCGTTGGTGACGGTCTGCTGCCCGACGGTGACGGTCAGGTGCCCACCGGTCGGCATGGCGTCGCGCGCATTGAGGATGAGATTGAGCAGCGCCTGCGAGAAACGGCTGGCGTCGAGATGGGCCAGGAGACTTTCGCCGGTCAGCGACGCCAGAGACAGATCATCCACTTCGATTTCGGCGGGAAGCAGGCGGCGGGCCATATCGAGCACTTCCCGGGCAGCGCGGCACACGTCAAGTATCTGCGGCTGCCCGTCGCGCTGGCGTGAAAACACCATGAGTTCCTGAACGAGTTCGCTTCCGCGCCTGACGGCGCGCAGGATGCTTTCCAGGCGGCGCAGAAGTTGCGGGGAGTGGGCGACATCCCGGCGGATCATTTCGCCGTACCCCTGGATGATGGCGAGCAGATTGTTGAAGTTATGGGCAATCCCGGCCGACAACTGCCCCACGGATTCGAGCCGGGAGCGTTGGCGCTGCTGGGCTTCGATGCGGCGGCGCTCGGTCACATCGCGCTGGACGGCCACCCAGTGGGTGTAGTGGCCGGTTGTATCGGCAATCGGCACAATCGCCATCTCGGACCAGAACGGGTGGCCATCCTTGCGGTAGTTGATGAGTTCAATCGTGATGGACTGCCAGTTTTGCAGCGCCTGCCGAATCCGGGCGCGGGCTTCCGCCGAGGTTTCCGGTCCCTGGAGCATGCGCGGCGTCTGCCCGATGGCTTCGAGCGCTGTGTAGCCCGTCATCTGCTCAAACGCCCGGTTGACGTAGAGAATCCGCGGCCCGGGCGGATCAATCGGCTCGGCTTCGGTCACAAGCACGACATCGTGGATGTTGTCCAGAACAGCTTCAAGCAACTGGATGTGTTCCCGGTAGGCCACATCCTCGGTCACATCCCGTGAAACCATGAACACCTGCGTCACCTGCCCGGCGGCATCGCGGCGCGCTTCGCCACGGCACTGCCGATGGCGCACCCCCTGTGTGGGATGCAGAAGGCGATACTGCTGAAAAAAGTCAGTTCCTTCCGTTATGGTACGGAACAGGGCAGCAGCTACCTGTTCCCGATCATCCGGGTGAACGAAATGGGCAATGACCATGTTTGGATCCGTCAAAGCCTCTTCCCGCGACATCCCTAGCTCTTCCAGTGCCCGGTCTGACCACGACAGGCGTTGCTGTCGGACATCGTACTTCCAGGTTCCGACGCTGGTCAGCCGCTCCAGGGAGGCAAAGTCTTCCCGGAGGGCGGCATACCGCGCGTCGTACTGCGCCAGAACCTCGGCCAGAAACGATGCCGCACGCTCCTGGGCCACATCATTCCGCCCCTGAAGAAGCCGGGTGTGGAGGCGGATGAGGTCAGCCGCCGGCGGCCAGGCATCGGCTTCCCAGGACTCAAAAAAGGACGGCAGCGCCGGCTGACCGGCGAGTGCGGCTTCCAAGGCTTCAGCATAAGCTGTTTCATAGGAAGGCTCTGATGAATTCGACATAGGGAGACCTCAGTGGGTAGTCAGGTGAGCCTGGACAGTCAGGACGCAGCGGCGTCTTCAGCGTGGCTCAAGCAGGTCAATACTGTTGGCGCTGGCGTATTCGCGCAGGGCTGAAGCGCCTTCCCGCCGCAAAATGAAACTTTCGTATTCGGTAAGTGGAATGACGTAGAGCACCTTGACGGGCCCTTGGGGGTCATCGAGGGTGTCAGGATCGTCGTCGGTCAGGGCCGGGTGCAGCCAGACTTCCCGGCAGTGCGTGAAGCCGGGAACGCCGGTCGGGACTTCCACGCGCGTCTGCCAGTCGAAGGCCGGCTGTGACTGGCTGGCGGTGACGGCCAACTGCGCCAGAAAGGCCGCGGCCTCAGTTTGTCCGGCAGGCGGGAGTGGACGCTTGATCATCCAGTGCAGCTCAAAGGGTGTGCCATCTGGAGTCTGCGCCTGGTCAGACAGGCCCAGCGTGTTGAAAGCCGTGGCCAGTCCGCCGGGGTCTTCCCAGACAGCGACGTGAAGCGATCCCAGCGCCGCCATGCGGTTTGGATGGCCCCACACTTCCACAAGTCTGAAAAACAACCGGCGCATTCTGGGCGTCGGAGTTGACGTAGCAACAGAGGGCATCCTGTCACTCAGGGGGACGCCGGCGGCGGTGTGACGGCTTCGACCATGCCGCGCCGGATGATGACTTCACATGGAGCGCCCACACGAAACCGGATGAAGAGTTCCGCCGGCACGGGATGTTCATACACCTTCGGGCTTTTGGATGACCGGACACGCACAAGATACCGTTCCGTGCGCTTGCCGGCGCGGTAATCGGCACCCGGTGGCAGCTCGGGCCAGCGGGGGTTGGGTGTGGCGTCGGCTTCGGTCAGCTCACGGACGGCGACCCACCGCTCATCGGTTTCTCCGGGGGCTGGCGGCTGCCGCTGTTCGAGTTGGATCGTCCGCTCCCATTCCAGCCCGACGACAGTCATCGTGGTTCTCTGGGGTTGGAAGGCATAGTAGAGCAAGCCCCCGAAAACGACCACCACCAGCATCAGGACACCACCCACGGCCAGCAGCAGCGACTTGAGCGGAAAGCCGGTGTCCGGCGGCGCGGAAGGCCCTGAAGGAACGGGAGCGGGAAGGCTCTCGCCGGAAGGCAGCGGCAGGTCAGGCTCGGAGTGGGGCATCATGGCTTTTCAACTCAAAGCCACAAGTGATGTTGTGGCCTTCGGGCATTGTGCCGGAAAGGGCGGCTGGAGTCAAAACGGTGTTTTCTGTTTTTTTCAGCCTTTCACGTGTCTGATGCCGGCCTTCGCGCACCGGCCCAGGCTGACTTGGGGGGCAAAGCGGGTACGTTGACGCTGACAACCCGGGCAGACTATCGTCGGGGTTTACGCTTGGTCTTATGGCTCATCCGGCACAACCACTCCGCACACCTTCAGAAGCTGAACTCATCCAGATGTTTGCCCGCTGGCAGCAATTCATTGCGCCCCGGGCCAGACAGCCGCGCGCCATTCAGGTGACGTTTTACCCCTACGTGGGCATCAACAACACCATTCGCCTGCGGGAGGGTGTGATGTATGTCCGGCTGTCGGACATCCTCATCCACGCGCCAAAGGCTGTCATCGAAGCCGTGGCCGGCATTCTGCTGGCACGTCTGTACCGGAAGCCCGTTCCCGGCCGCTGCACGGAGGTGTTCCGGGAGTACGTGCGCTCGAAGCCGGTGACGCGGCTGGCCGAGCAGCGGCGGCGCGAGCGCGGGTTCAAGCTGATTTCCGGCGCGCGCGGGAAGCACTATGACCTCGAAAGGCTGTTTCACCGGCTCAATCAGCAGTATTTCGACGGCCAGCTTCGGCGTCCGGCGCTGACGTGGAGCCAGCGGCGGACGCGCCGGACCTTTGGCCACTACGACGCGGCCCACCACACCATCGTCATCAGCCGGACGCTGGATGACGCGCGCGTGCCGCAGTTGGTCGTCGAGTATGTGCTCTACCACGAAATGCTGCACATCAGGCATGGCGTCACGCACGTCAACGGCCGCCGGTGCGTTCACACGCCGGCATTTCAGGAAGATGAGCGCCGGTTTGCCGGGTATGATGAGGCTTCGGCCTGGCTTTGCCGGCTGGCCGAAACCCTGAGCCGGACGCGCCGCCGCTGAAAGTCCTGTCATGGAAACTGCTACCGGTCACACCGACGCCGCCCTGCCCGCCATTGAGTTGATTTGCTGTGTGGTGTGCCGGGTTCCGGTCGTGTTGCTGGCTGACCGGACGGGCGTCCAGTGTCCACGCTGTCACCGGGTGTACCCGATTGAAGACGGTATTCCCCAGATGCTGCTTGAAAAGGCCCGACAACCTTCGGAATCCTCTCTGGAAGGGTCATGAACCGGCGGCCCGGCGGAAGAACGCGGAACGTGACGCCACTGCCGGGGAGAGGCGGTATGACCAGCCGGTAGCGAACCGGCGTAAACTGCGGTAGAACTTTCTGCACTCACAGCAGCCGTCGGCCGGCCGGGCGCGGCGGCGGGAGAATGCACCCCATGGGATTTGCGACTGACGTCATCCATGCCGGTCAACCGCCGGAACCGGCAACCGGCGCTGTTGCCGTGCCGATCTATCAGACTTCGACCTACGTCCAGGAAGGGCTGGGGCGGCACAAAGGATATGAGTACGCCCGCACGCACAATCCGACCCGCGCGGCGCTGGAAGCCAACGTGGCCGTGCTGGAAGGCGGTGTGGCGGGCTTTGCCTTTGCTTCGGGGATGGCGGCCATTCACGCCGTCATGACGGCCTGCCTCAAGGCCGGCGATCACGTCGTGGTGTCCGACAACACCTACGGCGGGACGTACCGCCTGTTTGAGCGGGTGCTGACGGACTTCGGGCTGGCGTTTGATTACGTGGATGCCAGCGATACAGAGCAGGTGGTGGCGGCGCTGCGCCCGACGACGCGGATGGTGTTTCTGGAAACGCCGACCAATCCCGTCATGCGCCTGTGTGACATTGCCGCCATTGCGCAGGCAGTGCGGCCGCAGGGGATTCACGTCGTCGTGGACAACACGTTTATGTCGCCTTACTTCCAGCGGCCGCTGACGCTGGGGGCGAACATCGTCGTGCACTCGACGACGAAATACCTCAACGGCCACAGCGACAGCGTGGGCGGAGTGGTCATCGTCACGGAACCGGAAGTGGCCGCGCGCCTGGCGTTTGTCCAGAATGCCGCCGGAGCGATTCTTTCCCCGATGGATGCGTGGCTGACGATGCGCGGCATCAAAACGCTGGTCGTACGCATGCAAGCCCACGACGCCAACGGACGCGCCGTTGCCCGGTTTCTGCGCGAACATCCGCGTGTGGCGCGGGTGTATTACCCCGGACTGCCGGAGCATCCCCAGCACGCGCTGGCGGCTCGGCAGATGACGGGTTTTGGTGGAATGCTGGCCTTTGATGTCGGAGACCTGGAAGCCGCCCAGCGGGTGCTGGAAAGCCTGCGGGTGTTTGCGCTGGCGGAATCGCTTGGCGGCGTCGAAAGCCTGGCCTGCCATCCGGCGACGATGACCCATGCCAGCGTACCGCCAGCGGAGCGGCAGCGGTTGGGCATCACGGAAGGACTTGTCCGGCTTTCGGTTGGCATCGAAGACATCGCGGATTTGCTGGCCGATCTGGATCACGCGCTGGCCCCGCTGTGAGGTGGTGTTGGCCTCTGGAACAAGGTAGATTTACCCCCTAGTCGCCCTGCCCGGGTTGACTTATACTGACGCATCCATTCTTGTGATGAACACAGCCAAGGACTCACAGATTGCGGTTGTCGGCAACGCGCACAGGTGATGGACTCCTTGAATGGCCCGCACCTACGCGGTCATACGTTGTACGCAACGTTGCCCTTGTATCGGCGGCACCGTATTCTCGCAGCACCATACGCACAAAGGATTATCCTCAACAACAATCATCACCACGGCGTTATGGCCTGACACGAAATTCTGATGGCAATGACCCACCATGGGAACGACCAACCCTCACCACATCACGATGCTATGACCACTGCGACAACCGTCAACGGTGTGAGAAAAATTGAAGTGTATGCGCTGACTGACGTTGGCGTGGTCCGCCCGCACAATGAAGACAACTTCCTGATTGTCAACCTCAGTAACGGGCAGAGCTGGACGGCTGAAAATCAACTCCCGGACCATCCCTTGCTCATTGAGCTGCACCCTGCTGATCAGGGTGTGCTGCTGGCCGTTTCCGATGGTATGGGCGGGGCGCTGGCGGGCGAAGTGGCCAGTCATCTGGCCGTGACGCAGGTCTGCGACAGCCTGATGCGGCTTCAGAAAGCCCCCGAATTCAGTCACTTCAAGTTTCACGAGCGCCTCCGGTTTGCCATTGAGCGGGCCAATCTGTTCATCAACCACCAGAGCCAGCGCAGCCCGGAATATGCCGGGATGGGAGCGACCTTCACCGGGGCGGGACTGGATGGTACCGTGCTCTATCTGGCGCAAGTCGGCGACTCACGCGCCTACCTGTTTCGGCATGGAAACGTCGAGCAGGTGACGACGGATCAATCCCTCGTCGAACAGCTCATTCAGTCCGGGCATATCACCCGCGAAGAAGCGGAAACCCACCCCTACAAAAACGTCATTCTTCAGGCGCTGGGGGCCACGCCCAGCGTCGCAGTGACGGTAGATAGCATCCGGGTCTGCCGCGACGATGTGCTGCTGCTGTGCAGCGACGGTCTCTCCGGCAAGATTAACGACAAAGACATGCAGCACATCCTGAGCGCCACCAACGGCGACCTGCGCCTGGCCTGCCAGCACATGGTGAATCTGGCCAACGAACGCGGCGGCGAGGACAACATCACCGTCATGCTCCTGCGTTTCACGGGTGAGGGTTTTCCACGGCGCGGCGAGGTTGCCGGCGATGACCGCATCATCCCGATTGACCGCGATCACGACCTGCCTTACCCAACCGAAGAAAGCCTGGGGCTGGGTGACGAACCGACCCAGGACGAGCCGGACACCTCGCCAACCATGGAGCTGACCTCGGAAGGTGGTTCCGTGCAGGAACCGACGCCGGCCGAACTGGCTATTACGGGTGGACTGGGGCTGACACGCCAGCTTGCCGCCGTCACTCCGGCCCCGGCAGAAGCCCCGGCGGCAGCTTCCAGCTCCGATTCCAGCTCCAACGGTGTGGCGCACCTGCCGGACACCTCACACCTGGAGACCAGGGCGCACAACCCGGCTTCCGAAGATGGACTTCAGATGTATCGCTTTGTGGCTACGGGGGTGCTCGTGGTGCTCTCGCTGGTGGCGCTCATCTGGACATTCATCAATCGCGGCAAGGTTGGTGTGCGACCGGACGGCACGGACCCGCCGCGCGAACAGACCCACGTCACAGCGCCCCCTTCCCAGTGATTCCACACCTCATCTGCCAGATGTCGCATGTCCGCTGCTTCGCCTGAAGCTCCCGTTGAGCTGACCATCGTCATGCCCTGCCTCAATGAGGCTGAAACCCTGGAAACCTGCATTCGCAAGGCCTTCGATTTTCTCAACCGCCACGGTGTCACCGGAGAGATTGTCGTTGGCGACAACGGCTCGACCGACGGTTCACAGTCCATTGCCCACCGCCTTGGCGCACGGGTGGTCCACATCCCCACGCGGGGCTACGGCGCGGCGCTGTACGGGGCCACGCTGGCCGCCCGTGGGCGCTACGTCATCATGGGCGACTCCGACGACAGTTACGACTTCGCGAACCTGATGCCGTTTCTCGAAAAACTCCGCGCCGGCTATGACCTGGTGATGGGCAACCGCTTTCGCGGCGGCATTCAGCCCGGAGCCATGCCGTGGAAAAACCGCTACATCGGCAACCCTGTCCTGACTGGCATCGGACGGCTGCTGTTCCGGTGCCCGGCGGGTGATTTTCACTGCGGCCTGCGGGGCTATTCCATGGCGGCCTTCAAGCGTATGGACTTGCGCACCACGGGCATGGAGTTTGCCTCGGAAATGGTCATCAAGGCCACGCTCCTGGGACTGCGGATTGCCGAAGTGCCCACCACGCTTTCGCCCGATGGGCGGTCGCGTCCGCCGCATCTGCGTCCGTGGCGGGACGGCTGGCGGCATCTGCGCTTCATGCTGCTGTACAGCCCACGCTGGCTTTTTCTCTATCCGGGACTGTTCCTGATGCTGGTCGGGCTGGGTGTGGGAACCTGGCTTCTGCCGGGGCCGCAGCGCCTGGCCGGTGTCGTTCTGGACGTGCACACGCTGCTCTACGCTGCGCTGGCGGTGCTGATTGGTTTTCAGTGCATCACCTTTGCCCTGCTGGCCAAGGTCTTTGCCATCAACGAGGGACTTCTCCCCGAAGACCCACGGCTGACCAGACTGTTCCAGTACATCACCCTCGAAACCGGCCTCATCATCGGCAGCCTGCTCGTCGTTGGCGGACTGGCCGGCTCCATCGCCGCGGTTGTTTCCTGGAACGAAGCGGCCTACGGCCCACTCGATGCCAGCCGGACGCTGCGGATGGTCATTCCTTCGGTGCTCTGCCTGATGCTCGGCTGCGAAACCATTCTGGCCAGCCTCTTCCTGAGCATTCTGGGGCTGCGCATCCGGCGGATGGCGCCAGCGATAACCACGACGGGACTTCCAGAGCATGAAGCCGCTTGACCGTTACCTCCAGCGGTGGCGCATTGCCGTGGTACGTCCGCATCTTGCGCCCACGGATCGCATTCTGGACATCGGGGCCTTTGATGGCGCACTCGCCCGGCAGGTCACGGGCTTCCGGCAGTATGTCGGCATTGACCCCGACGCCGATCCACGTCTGGCCACCGACCGCATCCAACTGGTGCGCGGACACTTCCCGGACGATCTGCCGCCGGGCGACCCCTTCGACGCCATCACCCTGCTGGCCGTGCTCGAGCACATCCCCAGCCATCAGCTCGCAGACTTTGCCACCGCCTGCGCCAACGCCCTGCGTCCGAACGGCAAGCTGCTCATGACCGTGCCTCATCCATTCGTTGACCGCATCCTGGACGCCATGATCGCCCTGCGCCTTCTGGATGGCATGGAAACCGAGGCGCACCACGGCTTCGATGTATCGCAAACGCCGGACATTTTTCGGCAGGCCGGCTTTGAACTCATCGCACACCAGCGCTTCCAGTTGGGTCTCAACAACTTTTTTGCCTTTCGCAAAAGCTGAAGGACCGCCGGCCACAACGCCATTTTTTGTCGTGAAACGCCGTCGGACGATATAGGCTGGCAGTAGCAATTTTGTCACTTTACATACATCCAGACCCTGACCATGACGCTCTCCGTTCCCACCGCCCGACCCGACGCCGATCTTGTCATCGGTTCACGCGGCAGCGCCCTGGCGCTCTGGCAAGCCGAGTGGGTCAAAAAACAGCTCGAACAGGCGGTTCCGACCCGTCGCGTTGCCATTCAAATCATCAAAACGACGGGGGATGCCATCCTTGATGCCCCGCTCTCGAAGATTGGCGGCAAAGGTGTCTTCACGAAAGAAATCGAGGAAGCCCTGCTGGCCGGGGTGGTGGACCTGGCCGTTCACAGCCTGAAGGACCTGCCGACGCGCCTGCCGGAAGGGCTCAAGCTGGGCTGTGTGACCCAGCGGGAGGATGTACGGGATGCGCTTGTGGCGCGGGAAGGCATCCAGTCACTCGATGACCTGCCGCCCCGGGCGATCATCGGCACGAGCAGTCTCCGCCGCCAGGCGCAGCTTCTGGCCCGGCGTCCCGACCTGCAACTGGCTGACCTGCGTGGCAACGTCGGCACCCGCTTGCAGCGGGTTGAAGAAGGGCGCTACGACGCCATTATCCTGGCCACAGCCGGCTTGAGTCGCCTTGGTTTCGGGGCACGCATTGCCCAGCGGATTCCAACCGAGGTCATGCTGCCGGCCGTCGGCCAGGGGGCACTGGGCATCGAGATTCGGGAGGATGATGCCACGACCCAGGCGGCGGTTCAGGTCATGGCCCATCACCGCACGTGGCACGCCTGTGAAGCCGAACGGGCCTTTCTGCACGGACTGGGAGGCGGTTGTCAGGTACCCATTGCCGCCCATGCCGTCGTGGACAACGAAGGCCGGCTGCGCCTGCGCGGGCTCGTCGCCCGCGTGGACGGGACGCGGCTCGTGCAGGATGAACTGACCGGCGACGCCCGCTTTGCCGAAGACATTGGCCGGGAACTGGCCGAACGGGTACTGGCGCAAGGCGCGGCCGAATTGCTGGACGAACTCCATACCTGACCCGACGCCGAGAAAACGGTGGGACGTGGCGCTTCCTGAAGCCCCTGAAAAAGGCAGCATCCCTGCACCACTTGACGAAGCCGAACGACCTTCCGCACGATACCAGTCCGGCCGGGCGGATGCCCTGCCGGCCCGGAAGGGTATCCGCCCGGCCTGATGGAAGGAGTCCCGGCTTTTATGTCTGTACCGTACCGCCAACATTTCTGGACCGGCAGTCTGTTCATTGCCTGCCTCGTTTGTTCACCCCTGCTTGTGCCGGCACAGGAAGGGGCCACTTCTCCCAAACCGGCGACGCCCAAAGCCGCCAAAAAGCGCGTCAAAGCCAAACCAACGACTGAGGAAAACACATCTCCTGTAACCAACCCGGCTGACCTTCCGCTGGGCGTGCAGGACAATCTGGCTGAAGCCAGGCGGCTTCAGGAGCAATACCGGCGTGAGGAAGCTGCGCGTCGCCGGGCAGAAGCCGAGGCCCGCCGGAAGGGACTTCCGTGGCCGCCACCGGAAGAAACCAACCCGGAAACGCCCGCCACACCACCACCCACACCGCCCCAAACGGTTTCCCAGCCGGCGCCACCGCCTGAAGAGGAAACCCCACCGCCACCCACCACCCCACCGGTGGAACAGCAGATGATGACGCAACCGCCTGAAAGTCAAAGTGGGAACGGCGCGCAAAATGCTACGCCAGCACCACCGGCGCCACCGGCCGGAGGAAAAACCATCATCCGCACCTGGCCGCAAGTCAGAAAGACAACCAAGCCCAGCCCACCGCAATAGCCGGCACCATCCAAACCAACACAACCAAAGCCACCCGGCGGGCGGGGCGGACTCCATTTTCAGGACCTGAAACAAACCTTGAAACATCGCCGAAACGCCCGGCGCGTACCGTTGAGTAGTCGCTCCCACACCTGAGTTGAGTAGTCGCTCCCACACCTGATTGGATAAATCCCCGAGACAAAGGCTGAGATGAAAGGAAGGACCGCCATGAACCCGAAGTACACGACCGCCGGCCTGGCGTTTGGTCTCCTCGTTGCCCTTGCACTTGACACCGCGCTGGCCCAGAACCCAAAGCCACAGGTACGTCAGAAAGCTTCCACCCGCGGCGCTTCCCCTGCCCCCCAGACCACCGACAACAACCCCGCCGACCTGCCGATTGGTGTCTTGCAGGGTATGGAAGACGCCAGGCGTTATCAGGAACTCGTCCGGCGGGCCGCACGCGAAGGACAACCCGCCCCGCCGCTGCCCTACGCAACGCCAAAGCCCAGACCGGCTGCCGTGGCTCCGGCCGGAGCGGCCTATGCCCCGCCACCAAGTGCATCCACCGCGCCGGGCCAGCCGGAGGTTTCAAGTGGTACGAACACCGCGACCCAATATCAGCCCGTGATGATACCGGTGATGGTGCCTGTGCCAGCCAACACGCCGCAGGCAACGCCGTCGCCGTCAACACAGTCACTGTCAACGGAGCCTTTCCATTTGGGACAGCCGCTCACGGTCAGACCGGACCTGGTATTCGGCCAGAAACCGCAGCCGGGAACACCCCCACCATCAGCGGAAGACCTGAGAAGGCTTCGTGAATACATAGAAGCCCAATACGACCTCCGCGGCGTATCAGGCTCAGGCAGTGACTTCGACTTTGACATGCCATCGCCATCTTCGCCTTCGCCAGCGAACAGCGCCCCTTCCAGCCAGCCCATTTCGATGCCCGGACCGGGACCGGCGAGCCTTCCTTTTGGCCGCAAACCCTAACCTGAACTGACATCTCCCAGCAGGCAAAAAGGCGGGGTACACCGTGTGTACCCCGCCTCCATTTTTGGCTTCGGTTTCCCGACTACGGCACGGAGACCGGCGGCAGTTTGGGTTGCCCATCCCAGTTGCCGATGAGCGGCACGTCCCCCGGCGCACCGTAGTTCACACGTAGCTCCGGCGCCCCGGCCGTATTTGCCGTCCGCAACTGGAACTGAATCGTTCCCCCGACGTTCACCACCACGCCCACCGCCGCAAATCCCTGCCGCGTCCAGTCCCCGGCCACCGGTGCCACCAGCGTCCCCGTCGTCGTCACCACGAAGCTGGCATCCGCCGGGCCGCTTACGTTCACGTTCTTCAGCAGAAACTGCCCGTTACCCGGCCGGTACAATCCCACCCCTGTCGCCGGGCTTCCGAGCGTCCAGCGCCCGGCCACCGGCCGGTCCGTCGCCTGCGCCCCCGTGATCACCACCGTCAGGTCGGGATTCCCGGCCGCATTTGTATTCCGCAGGAAGAACGTCTGATTCCCCGGACGGTACACCCCGCACGTCACCGTCCCGTTGCCGTCCCAGTCGCCGGCAATCGGAATGTCCCCCGGCTGCCCAAACGCAAACGACACGTCCGCAAATCCGCCCGTGTTGTTGTTGATGAGGAAAAAGGTCATCGCCCCACCCACGTTCCGGTAAATCCCCGGCGTGTCAATGCCGTCGCCGTCCCAATCTCCGGCAATCGGCACATCCCCGGCCGTCCCGTAGAAGAAATCCTGGTCGGCAAAGTCCGAAATCAGCCGGTTCTTGAGGTACATGTACCCGTTTGACGGCCGGAACATTGCCATCGTCGCGCCCAGCGGCGCGCCCCCGCCACTGCTGCCAGCCTGCGTCACCGTCACCACCTGCCCGGCCACCACAAACGTTCCGGTGCGTGGCGTGGAGCGTGGATTGCGCCCGACACCAATGGTCAACGTAGCGTTGCCGATGCCGGAAATCACCAGCCGCCGGGCTTCCTGCCCGAGCTCATCCACCATGCGCGGCGTCACGACCTGTCCGCTGACGAGCTGCGCTGAAATGAGCTTGATCCACGGGGCATCGGTGCTGCGCACCCGCGCCTCCCATGCACAGCTTGTGCCTGTCAACACCGTCAGCGTTACATTGTCAATCGCTTCCCCGCCCACGTTGAGGACCGTTGGCGCAACCGTAAACGCACACACCCCCTGGCCCACAGTCAGGGTCAGGTTTTGGGTGACAGCCCCCAGACTGTTGGCAGCCTGAACCACGAGGGTGTAGTTGCCCGACGTGCCTGCTCCCGGTGTCCCGACCAGTGTGGCGACGCCGACACCGCTGATAAACCGCACTCCGGCCGGCAGGTTTCCACTCACGAGGGTGATGGTGGGAGCCGGGCTGCCGTTCGCGGTGATGAGGAAACTCGACGCCTGCCCCAGAGTGAACGTCACGTTGTTGGGACTGGTAAAACCTGGCGCAATATCGGCAGCGCCGTTCTGCACAATCGTCAGCGTATTCCCGCCGGGATTGAGGGTCAGCGTCGCCGTGCGTTGTGAACCGGGATTCGGCGCGACCTGGAAATTGATATTGGTCAACAGGTTGCCGGCCGCCGGGAAGCCCGTGACCCAGGCGGGCAGCCCGGCCACGCTCCACGGCCCGACGGCATTGATGGCAACTTGTGGCGTTGCACCGTCAGACGGCACCTGGAGTCCCGATGTGGAAAAGATGGGGTTGACCGTCCAACCCAGGTCGCGGAAGAGGTTGAGCGTCAGGTCCTGGGTACGCGGCAGGCGCGGCGTAATGGCCGGCTCCATCAGCAGCCGTGGGCGTACCGTGTTGTCCCAGTGCGATACCGACGAACCCGCCTGCCGCGGATTGGGAGCAAACATGCGAATCCGTCCGTTGGTCGTTCCGGCAAGGAGGGTGGAGTCCAGGAGCAGCGTGGCGGTGACACTTCCACTGGACAGGAAGTTGCGCAGGGTCGTGCCATCCGCCTGCGAAATCCCGACGACCGGAATGGTGATGTTCGGGGCGGTTCCACCCGGGATGAAGCCGCCCGTCGTGTTGTTGGCAATGATCAGCCCCTGCGCCCCGGCCTGCTGGACATTGGCGGCTTTATCTATGAAGGGACACTCGCCCCGGTCCACCAGGGCAAAGTTGGTGTTGACCGTGCCCGGATTCGACAGCGGCCCACAGGCCAGCGGCGGCTGGGCCGCCACGAGTGGGCGCGTCAATCCGCCCAAGGTGATGGGGCCGCCGAACGTGGCCTGGTTGACGGCAATGAACACCGGCGGTGTGCGTTCAACGCGCAGCACCGCCGATGGCTCCAGAGCAACGGACAGGGCACTCTGGGTCGTGGGGCCGGTCCAGGTCAGGTTTCCGGTGTTGATGGCTGATGCCTGCCGCTGTGCGGCCGTCATCTGGTTCCAGTTGAGGTTGAGGTTTTCATCCCGGAGGAAGCGGGCATAGCAATCGGTGAAGCCGCCGTCCGGGTTGGTATCGTCCGCGCCGGCATTGCGGCCGTTGGCGCCGTTGACAAAGGTGCTGAAGCCCAGACCGTGGGCGAATTCGTGCAGCGCGACGCTGAGCAGATCGGACTGGTCAGGCGGCGCGTTGTTGTCCAGTCCGAGGTAAAAGTTGAAGTTCGTGCTGAAGTTGGTGTTGATTTGCGCACGCGGCGGGTTCTGCGCCGACAGGTCCTCCCCGGCCAGCGCGTTGGCCAGGGCGTAGTGGTACCACGTATCCCCA
Organism: Chloracidobacterium sp. N; assembly: GCF_018304765.1. Lineage (NCBI taxonomy): Bacteria > Pseudomonadati > Acidobacteriota > Blastocatellia > Chloracidobacteriales > Chloracidobacteriaceae > Chloracidobacterium > Candidatus Chloracidobacterium aggregatum. Next base: position 496,043 of record NZ_CP072642.1, on the reverse strand, counting down.
AACGGCGCATTCGGGAAGCCACGGAAGATGAATGTCGTTCCAGCCGAGCCAAGCACCCCGCTGCCCAGCGAGGTAAATCTTCCTTCGATAACAATCGGCACGTTGCTGCGCAGCGTCGCGCCCCAGATTTCAGCCGCGCGCTGAAAGACGTTCAGGCGCTGCTGGCCAAGGGTCGTCCCCGGGTTGCCGCCGACCGGAGTGGCGGGCGTCGGATCGTTGAAGCCGACGCCAGGTTCATTCACGTTCCGAATGATGATGGTCGAACCCTGTGGGTTCTCGATGCGGACTTCAGACCGGGTTGCCAGACTCGTCACCACGCCAGCCGGCTTACGGAGCGGCGGCAGCACGAGGTCACGCCCGGCAGGGTGGTCGTTCTGGCCAGTGTGCTGATCATCCTGCCCGCCAGCAGCTTCATCGCCGCCACGCAGGAAGGCTTCCGCTTCGGTGACGCTGCCCACACAGCGCACGGAAATCCGACCGTCGGCTTCGGTACGCGCCAGGGCGACGTGCTGGAAGCCGTCGCCAAGTTCCATCATCAGGGCACCGTTTTTGAGCTGGCGGCAGGGAAGTCCCTGTGTCTCCCGGCGCGTAGCCTGGGCAACGAAATCAAGGGTCTCCCGGAGCGGGTCCTGGTTCGCTTTGGCGGCAACCGGACTTCCCCATTTCGTGTCAGACAGGAACGCTGACGGCAGACCGGAGACGGCAACCAGTCCCATGAGGACAAAGACGCCGACCCGCGAAGCAAAGGACGAACGATGCGGCTTCCAGTACACAAGTCTCTCTGAAGGTTGGACTTTGAATGGCAATGACCATGTATGGGCAATGGGGTGGGCCGCAGCATAAGCAATCCCGGCCCAACCCAACAAGACCTTCGCAATGGCCGGAGGTCTTTGCACCGCAGACGGTCGCAGCGTTGACATGGCAAGCCGGAAACTTGACAGGTTCACCCACCGATCACTAGACTTCCGGCTTTGCCCTTAAATGCCGCCTATCGTGCGTCGGCCGGCAATTGTCATGCAGAAAGATTGTCACGGGGAAGCAGGAGATACGCCATGTCTTATGCCATTATTGCCACGGGTGGAAAACAGTTTCGGGTTGCCGAAGGTGATGTCATTCAGGTGCCAAGCCTGAAAGCCGAGCCAGGACAGACGGTGCAACTCGATGTGCTTGCGCTGCACACCGGTTCGGAATTCAGGGTCGGGGCGCCACACCTGACCGGCGCCAGTGTCACGGCTTCGGTCATCGGGCATGGACGCGCCCGGAAAGTCATTGTTTTCAAGTTCAAACGTCGGAAGCAGTACCGGCGCAAACGCGGGCATCGCCAGAACTTTACGGCGCTGCTGGTGCAGAAGATCGAAGCCGCCGCGTAGTTGGTTCCGATCCCATTTCATCTACGAGGTCATACCAGCCATGGCTCATAAAAAAGGCGTTGGAAGTTCCCGCAACGGGCGCGACTCACATGCGAAGCGCCTTGGCGTCAAGCGTTTTGGCAATCAGTTCGTCAAGGCCGGTGAAATTCTGGTTCGGCAGCGCGGCACCCGCTTCAAGCCGGGGCGCAATGTTGGTCTGGGGCGTGACCACACGCTCTTTGCGCTGACGGCCGGACACCTGCGTTTCCGCGACCGTGGACAGCTTGGGCGCTACATCGAGGTCATCCCGCTGGAAACGCCGTCCGCCACGGCTGACACGGCGACAGCCTGAGTGGGGTCCTGAATGGGGTGATGTCTGGCGCTGGCGCTTTGGCGTGCCAGCGGCAGCCCCCGGCAAAAAGCCCCAACTGGCAAAAAGCCCCAACCGGAAGCCCAAGGTCCCGGACCGGCCTTGGGCTTTGTGTTTTGTCCCATGTTCATTGATGAAGCCATCATTGATGTCGCTGGCGGCAACGGCGGCAACGGCTGTATGGCTTTTCGCCGTGAAAAGTTCGTGCCACGCGGCGGCCCTTCCGGTGGCGATGGCGGCGATGGCGGCACGGTCTATCTGCGGGCCAGCCACCACACCAACACGCTGCTCGCCTTCCGCTACAACCCGCGTTACGCCGCCGAACGCGGCGGCCACGGCGAAGGCAGCAACCGTCATGGGCGGAACGGCGCTGACTGCATCGTGGATGTCCCGGTGGGCACGCTGGTGTATGACGCCGATACCGGAGAATGCCTGGCCGATTTGACCACGGACGGTCAGATGGTGGCCGTGGCCCGGGGCGGACGCGGCGGACGCGGCAATGCCCGCTTTGCCAGCTCGGTCAACCGCGCCCCACGGCGACACGAACCGGGACAACCGGGTGAACGCCGTACCCTGCGGCTCGAACTCAAACTGCTGGCCGACGTGGGACTGGTGGGCTATCCCAACGCCGGCAAGTCCACCTTCATTGCGGCCGTTTCAGCGGCGCGGCCGAAAATTGCCGACTATCCGTTCACGACACTCGTTCCCAACCTGGGCGTCGTTGGCCTGGAAAACTACCGGAGCTTCGTCATTGCCGATATTCCCGGCATCATCGAAGGAGCCCACGAGGGGCGCGGCCTCGGCCTGCAATTTCTCCGGCACATCGAGCGGACGCGGCTGCTGCTGCACCTTGTGGATGTGTCGGCGATGGCAGCCCATGACCCGGTAACGGCCTACGACGCCATCGAAAACGAGCTGGCGCACTATGACCCGGAACTCGCCGCCCGGCCGCGCCTGGTCGTCGCCACCAAACAGGACATTGCTGATCCAGCCCGGACGGCCGCGCTCGAACGGCACTGCCAGCAGCTTGGCGTGCCCTGCTTTCCGGTCTCGGCCGTGACCGGCGAAGGCATCCCGCCACTCATTCAGCAGGTGGCGCGCCGGCTTTTTTCCTGACTTTCCTAAGCCTGGCGCAAGCTGTCCGACGCCATGCGAAGGGCGCGGGCTGCCGCAACGCCGGCCACGTAGCCGCTTGACCAGGCCCACTGAAAGTTGAAGCCCCCGATGCGGCCGTCCACGTCGCAGATTTCCCCGCAACAGTACAGCCCCGGACAGCGCCGCGAGGCCATGCGGCTGACATCGAGTTCCCGGAGCGGCACGCCGCCGGCGGTTGTTTCCGCACAGGTAAATCCACGATCACCAGTGACCGGCGCCACCCACCGCAGCACGGTGGTGACCAGCGCCTGCCGTTCGGTACGGGTCAGTTGCGCTCCGGTACGGGCGAGGGGAACCGCAGCCAGTTCGAGCAGAAGCTGCGCCAGACGCTCTGGCAGATGCTCGCCCAAAAACCGCAGGACGGTTGTCCGCCCCAGCGACAGCAACTGCTGCTCAAACCGGCCCGGCGGCAGTTCCGGCAACCAGTTGATGACAAGCTGTGCCGCCAGCCCTTTCTGCCGTGCCGCCAGCCAGTGCCGACTGATGTCGAGCGTCGCCGGGCCAGACAATCCGAAATGCGTACACAGCAGCGCCCCGGTAACGGCCGCCAGCGTCCGGCTTCCAACCCTGACGGACATGGCGGCCGGCGTACTGATGCCACGCCGGTCACACAGCGGATGGTTTGGCGGAAGCAGCAGCGGGACGAGCGCCGGAAACGTCGGCGTGATGGTGTGTCCCAGTGCCGTTGCCAGGTGATAGCCGGAGCCATCCGAACCCGACTTGGGCAGGCTCCTGCCGCCCGTGGCGAGAATGACCTGCCGGGCCGTCACTGTCCCCCAGGGGCCGCCAACCAGAAAGCCATGTGCGGTCGGCTGTACGACTTCAACCCGGCAGGGATGACGACACACAACCCCGGCCGCTGTGGCTGCCGTGAGCAGGGCATCGAGGACCGTCCGCGCGCGGTCGGTGACGGGAAAGAGCTTGCCGGTGGCTTCCCGCTTGAGCGGCACGCCGAGTTCATTGAAGAACGCAACCGTGGCAGGTACGTCAAACTGCCGCAGCACAGGGTGAATGAAGGTCGGCCCGGAACCGGCGAAATCATCGGCGGTCACCTGTTCGTGCGTCACGTTGCAGCGCCCGCCGCCGGAGACGAGAATTTTTGCCCCCAGGCGCGGCGCACCATCCAGCGCCACGATGCGCGCCTGCGGCCCGGCCGTCCGGCCCGCCCAGATGCCGGCCATCAATCCGGCCGCGCCCGCACCGACGATAACGATGTCGGCATCGCAGGTTGGCATGGGGCCGGTTGGCATGGGTCCGGTCAGGTCTCCGTCCGGGACGGCCGCCACAGTTCGCCAAAGGTGTCCAGCGCCAGCATGACGGCCCCGACGGTGATGCAGCTATCCGCCAGGTTGAAGGTGGGAAAGTGCCACGCTCCCCAGTGGAAATCGAGAAAATCAATGACCGCGCCGTGCACGACGCGGTCAATGGCATTGCCCAGAATGCCGCCCAGCAGGCAGGTCAGCGTCCAGCGCAGCAGCCGGCGGTCGGCCGGCGTCCACCAGAGGTACAGCCCGACGCCCACGGCCGCACAGATGGCCACCACGAGCAGTGTCAGCCGCATGGCCGGCGTGCCGCTGTCCAGCAGGCTGAACGCAATACCGGGGTTTTCGGCGTAGCGCAGTTGGAAACATCCGGGTATGACGCGGATGATGGTATCCGTCGGACGCAGCGCCCAGTACACCCACAGCTTGCTGGCCTGGTCGAGAACCACCAGTCCGCCGGCAACAAGAAAGTGGCGGCAGGACGGCTCCCGACGGCCCGCGTCAGAAGTGCCCACGGCGACGGGCGTCACGCCACGCGGCGCTTGTAGTAGTAGTCATCCAGCGCCCGCACCGCGAAGCTCAGAATTTTGGCGACATCACCATCCTCCCGGCCGCCTTCTTTGGGGTCGGTGTTGAGTGTGGCGACGATTTCCCCCTTGTCGTTGGCTTGACAGTCCACATTGCCCAGCTTGGTCTTGACTTCGACCAGGGCGCCGAGCACATCCTGGTTGACAATCACCACGCAGTCGAGATTCCCGAACGCATAGACCAGTTCATCTCCGGCGCGGGTGGGTGAAGTCCGGTGTTCCTTCCACAGACGTTCCACGAGTTTGTAAAGCTGTTCGAGGGCTTGGGCATGTTCGCCGCCAAAACGGCAGCCGGCAGCAGATTCAACGACAGGCACAGCAGATCAGGCTCCTTCAGTGACAGGTTTCCGGTCAGGGCGGATTATGGAAAGCCGACATCCGGGCGACAAGGCCGGATTGGCAGGGGCTGAACAGCCCGGCCCACCTCACGCCGGCCGGTCGGCCTCACCGGCCAAGGTAAGCACGATGCGCCATTCGGCTTCTGTCACCGGCTGCACGGAGAGCCGCATCCCGCGCTGAATGACGAGCATGTTCTCCAGACCGGGGGTGCGTTTGAGTTCATCGAGGGCGATGATGCGCGGAAATTTTTGCACCAGGCGGACATCCACCATAAACCACGTGGGCTGCGCCGGGTCGCTTTTCGGATCGTAGTAACGGCTCGCCGGGTCGAAAGCCGTGTGGTCGGGATACCCGGCCCGTACGATTTCGACAATGCCGGCAATCCCCGGCGGGGTGGCGTTGCTGTGGTAGAAAAAAGCCCGGTCGCCAACCTGCATCACATCGCGCAGGAAGTTCCGGGCCTGGTAGTTGCGTACCCCTTCCCAGCTTGTCGTCTGGTTGGGCGCAGCCTGCAGGTCGTCAATCGAAAAGACACCCGGTTCCGATTTGAGCAGCCAGTAACGTGACATATCATTCGGGCTCGGGCAGGGACGAAACAGCGTGTGATGCCGCCAGCGGCCGGGCGACCTCCGGCGATGCTGCCACCAACTGATCCAGGGCCAACACCAGCAGAGCGGCCCGCACCAACGCCTGCGGACGCCCAACCGGGTCATACCATTCCTCCAAGGTATGGCAACCGCCATACTCACCGCCAACACCAATGGCAATCGCCGGAATTCCCAGAGCCATAGGCACATTGGCATCCGTCGAGCCGCTCTCCAGCACCGGACGCCGGCCACAGGCACGGGTGGCAGCGATGGCGCACTGCACCAGCGGCGAGGTGGAAGGTGTCTCTCCCGCCGGACGCTCGCCCAGACGCTGCACGGCCACCGACAGGCGACGCTGCCGGGTTGCATGCTGTATTTCGGCCTGCTGGGCTTCGACGGCCGCCAACTGGAGCGCGTGTTCGAGTGCATCCAGGTCGGCCATCCGGTGCGCCCGGCAGTCCACTTCCCCCTGGGCCATTGCCGGAATGGCATTGATGGCACTGCCGCCGCTGGCAATAGCCACCGTACAGGTTGCGCCCCGGCGAAGGGGCAAACGCCGCACCCGGCTGATGAACTCACCCAGCGCGTGAACCGGATTCACCGTGCCAAAGTCAGCCCAGGAGTGACCACCCGGGCCGTGAAAGGTCACACAGAAACGCCGTGAGCCAATGGCGCGGCAGGTGATGTGCTCCAGTCCGGGCCCGTCCAGGGCGATGAAACTCCGCATGTGGGGAAACTGCTCCACGACGGCGCGCGCGCCGCGCAGATTGCCACTGCCTTCCTCCCCGACGGTTCCCACGAAACACACCGGGCCGGAGAACTGGACGGACTGGGTGACAAAGGCGCGCGCCAGAGCAAGCAGTCCGGCTACACCACAGGCATTGTCGGCAATGCCCGGCGCGCAGAGGCGCGTTCCCTGCACCCGGACGTTCACATCCGTTCCGGGCGGAAACACCGTGTCAAGATGGGCGGCAAGCACGATGGGCGCGCGGGCCAGCGTCTTTTCCGTCCCCGGCAGCCAGCCATAGACGTTGCCTTCGGCATCCTGCCAGACGGAAGACAGTCCGCTGTCGCGCAGGCGGTCGGCAACAAAGGCCGCCCGGGCCGCTTCGTGAAAAGGGGGCGCGGGAATTTCCGTGACGGCCAGATGCTCGCGGGTGATGGCATCGGCAGTCGTTGTCAGATACGCCGTCAGGCGCCGCATCAGCGGCGTCCCGGACAGCGCCTCGACGACGGTTTCCGGTGTGTCCCCGGCAAGCGTCACAGACACAGCACACCTCCACAGACCACAACAACCTCAAGCCGTGGCCAGAGCCAGCCCGGTGACGCCGGCCAGCCGGGAAAACTCTGCTGAAGAATCAAACCCAAGTTGCTGTGGCGCGATGACTCGCGGCAGCTCACCAAAGGTCTCCCGGATGCACTGACTGATTTCAGCGATTTCGAGCGGGACGTTGACCGGCAAAACCTCAAACCGGATTTCCTGTTCGGCCGAGCCAAGCCCGGACTCGACAGCGTGTTCACGAAAGAAGAGCAGCACCCGGAGCAACTGCTCGGCCGGCAGCTCGCCGGCCAGCGGCAACGTGCGGATGGCCAGCGGGACACCCCGCTGAAGCAGCATGACGGCCAGAGTGTCGCCCTCGACACTGATGAGCATCTGGTCAAGCTGCGCCGCCGCGTGCTGCAACCACAGGGACTCCCCGACGAGCCGGGGCAGCAACAGACCGGGTTGCCAGTTCAACGGTTCCAGGTCAGCGTGCAGGGCCAGTGCCACGCGCCGGCTCATGGCAGCCAGCAAAAACCGCCTCCCGGCGGCGCCGTTTGCGGTCATGCCCGGGCCCAGCTCGGCGGTGGTCATCCAGATGTCTTCCTGCGGCAGCCCGGTCAACCGCTCGGCTTTCCACACCAGGACATCCGGCACATCCTGCGGGGGGACGGTCGCCTCGATGGTCACGACATAGGCGCGGGCGGTGGCTCCCGGCAGCAGCACTGACCACCGGCGCTCTCCAGCCACCCCCAGCGCATGCGCTCCCTGAACCAGCGTGGAGGCAAACGCCTTGGCATGGCGGACGTTTTCCGTGTCAAACGCCGGTTGGAAAGCCTGGTCCACCCAGGGCTGGAAGTGTGACTGCCGGGTTCGCCGGTCAAACATGACCACCCCCTCGGCGGTCAGCGCACACATGGCGCGCGAAGGGGCCGGAAGCACAAGCCGCCGCCAGAAGCGTTCAAAGAAACTCATGGTTCATTCCAGGGATGTTGGGATCGCCAATGGAAGCGCCACCCGGCACGCGCACGCCCGACAGACGTCCCCGCTCACCACTCGTTGTAGGGAACACCATCCGTGCCGATGCCTTCTGCGCCGCTGAAGACATCCACAATGCCCCGTGGCGCCGAGGGCACGACCGGCTCATCTTCCATCCGCACCACCCAGGTATCACGGCTCTGAGTGATGGGGTCCATCGGGATTTCGCGCAGATACTTGGCACTTTCGAGATCGCTCAGGGTTTGCGGCGCGCGGTTTTTGTCGTAGGTGTAGCGGTTGATGGCATCGCGCAGCTTGAAAAGATTTTCACGCAGAACCGTCTCCCGCGCCCGCAACAGAAGACTGCGGTAGATGGGAATGCTCACCGTCAGCAGGATGGACATGATGGTCATGACGATGACCAGTTCCAGCAGGGTGAACCCCCGGTCGCGCCCTGCTTTCCTCCGGTGTCCCGGAGCCCACCCTCTGTGGTTCCCTTTCAAACCAGTTTCCTTCCTTCCACTTGCCATTTCCACATCACCATTCGTCATAGCGTGTTCCATCCAGGGCCGTAGCCGTCGAACGTGACCGGACATCAAACACATCGTCCCCCATGGAAAGTGATGAATCCGGGTCATCCTGTGAGCTACGGATTTGCCAGTCGGCCTTGCCCGTCATCGGATCAATCGGAAGCCGCCGCAGAAAAAAGATTTTCCTGCCATCCACGTTGCCGACCGGGACGAACCCCTCGGAGAGCACTTCCAGGTTTTTGGGGTAGCCACTTGGCGTACGCAACTCGGCCGGAATGCGTTGCCCCCCGGTCTGGTCATTGAACTCCTTGTAGCGGTCAATGGCGAAGCGGATTTCACGCAGGGCCCGCCGTAGTTCGGTTTCCTGCCGGCTTCGGGCGGCCGTGCGCGCCAGGGGCAGGGCGGCGCTGGTCAGGATGGCCAGAATCGCCAGGGTGATGATCATCTCCAGCAGGGATGAGCCACGCTGTGCCGCGCGGACGCTTCCCATCCAGCGCCATACCCCGGACGGAGCCGGCCGGCCAGCAGCCATCGGGTTGGTGCCGGGGCGTCCCGGCCGCTGCCCGTCTTTGATGTGGAGAGACCATCCGTTCTTCACGGTTTCACCTTCCTGACGACATCTCACTGCTTGCCGTTCGGCGTACCGCCAGCAATGACCGGTGGCGCCGGGCTGGGAATGGCCGGGATGAGTTCGTTGGTCAGGCCGCGCAAGTCAAGCACATCGAGGCGGACATCGGCATTGCCCGGCGCAATCACCTGGAAGTCAAAAATGGCCACCGGCCCCATGGCCGGGCGGCCCGTGTTGACGCCCGATGAAACCAGCGCCGTGGCAAAAGCCTGCCCGCCGTTGTCTCCGGTCTGGAAGCTGCCGGGCGCCAGCAACCCGCCATCCCGGATCCCGACCAGTTTGAAGACGGTCTGGTTGTAGTGCAAAAAGACCGATGCCGCGGAAATGTTCGTGCCGTCGCTGTTGAGAATGACCGCCACGGAAACCACCTGCCCCACCATCGGGCGCAGGCTTGGGGACACCATCAGCATGGCGCGCACCGGCGTGGTGGGTCCCGGATTCGGCCGGGTTGGCGTCTGGGTGTTTGGATCGTTTGGATTGAAGGCCGGATTGGTTGCCGTGCCGTTGGGCGCCACGCCCCCGGCCGCCGATGGCTCGGTTACGGGCAAGGGCTGGATGGTGGCCCCAAGGCTTCCGCCACTCGTGGCCGTCATCGGACTGGGGGCCGTCACCACCGGCGCGGCCGGCACAGTCGGAGGTGGTGCCGTCGTACTCGCCGTGGTGATGGTGAAGCGTCCGTTTTCACCACTGCCGCTTACCGGCGGCGCGGCCGCCGGGGTGCCCACGGGCTTGTCCGTTGGTTGCACCGTGACCGGTGTTTCCCGGAGCTGGTTGGCTTCGCGCATTTCCTCGCGGTCAGCATCGGCCACGATCTCATCAATGGTGAGAAACCGGCCGTAGCTCAGACCGCCAACGCCAACGGAGACATCGAGCGGCCCGAAGGCGGTTTTGAGTTCTTCTTCCGTAACCGCGCCGCCGCGTACGATGTGTGGCGTGATCGTGATGACAATGTGGGTGGCCTGCTTGTTCCGTGACGGTGTGGAAAACAGCCGCCCGATGACCGGAATAAAGCTGATGACGGGCAGCCCCGTCCGGCTGTCGGTGTCGTCCTCGCGCATGACACTCGCGGCCAAAGCCGTGTAGCCGTCCCGGACCCGCGCCACACCACTGACCTTCCGCTGGGAAATCGTCGGGGTGAGATTCTGCGGCCCGGTGTTGGGCGGAGCCGTAGAGGTTTCGATGGAGATGTCCATCTGCACGATGTCGTCGGTAATGTGCGGTTTGACCGCAATGTTCAAACCGACATCACGGTACTGCACCTGGTTGAAGCCGGGGAAGAAGATTTGTCCCGGTGGCTGTCCGTTGCCCGGGCCGGTTGGGAAGGGATTGCCGATTTGAATCGGGATGGACTGGCCGATGTTGACCTTGCCTTCCTTGTCCTCGAAAGCGCGCACCTGAATCTGTGAGATCAGCCGCCCCAGCCCGCGACTTTGCAGCGCGGTGATGGTCGAAGGCGGCAGTCCCAGCCCGAAGCCCAGCGTATTGGAGAAGATTCCGGCCGGTGAGGCGGGACGCAGCAGCGGCCCCTGTCCAATGCCGCCCAGGTTGGTGGCGCTGGGCGGCGTCAGGGTCAGGGTGGTGCCGCCGTCGGGCGTCGTGATCGCCGGCGGTGTCGTGGCGAACTGGTTCCCCAACTGAAGGGCTTCCTGGTGAGTCACTTCATAGATGTTGACATCCATGACGACTTCCGCCTGGGGGCGGTCCACGGTGTTGATCATCCGCTCGATGATTTTCAGGTTCTCGCCCGATGAGCGAACCAGCAGCATGTTCGATTGCGGAACGCTCACCACCTGCTGCGCCATAGCCGGGCCGAGCAGCGTCAGCATCTGCTTGATGTCATCGAGCTTGGCATTTTTGATGTAGAACGGCTTGACGAGTGAATCTTCGTACTTCTGCGCCAGCGAGCCGCCGTTGGGGAACTGTCCCAGCCCCCGCTTGACGATGAGAATCGTCCGGGTGTCCACCCGAAAGTATTGAAAGCCATTGGCATCGAGGACGAGTTCCAGCGCCTTGCCGGCCGTCATGTCCTGCTTGATGTCGAGCGTAAAGCGCGTGTTGGCCAGTTGCTGGAGGGTCGTGCTTTCAAATACGACGTTGAGGCGCATTTTGTCGCACAGGGTGCGGATGATGGTTTCAATCGGCTGGTTGATGAAGCCCTGCCAGCGTCCCACATAGCGCTGGCGGGCCGCCGTTTCGGCGGCTTTGCGCACTTCGGCTTCATTGGCTTCGGCCGCCGTGCGCTGGTAGGGTGAAGGTTCGCCCTGCGAGGTCGCCTCGATGCCCTGCTTCTTCAGCATTTCCTTCATCTTGGCGAGGGCGACTTCGTTGGTCTGGTCGTAGCGGTAGGCTTCCCGGTAGGCGTGATAAGCACCTTCGTAATCCCCCTGCTCTTCCATCTGCCGGGCACGGGTGGCGCACAACATCGAGGCGTTGAACAGGGCCCGTTGCAGGTGAAGCTGATACTCGACATTGCGTGGGTCTTCCTGGAGCGCCTGGGCAAAGAGCTCAGCGGCTTTGTCCCACTGCTTGACGGCCTCGTACTTGAGACCTTCCTTGAAATACTTCCGGCCATTGCCGGCCCAGACGGCCGGTGACAGCGTGACGATGACCAACGCCGTTGCCAGTCCCAGTGCCATCATCCGACGCCAGTCGGATGCGAAACGAAACGTCAGCCGTGGTTGAAACATAAGCACACCCCAGTCGGCGCGAAACAAAAACATCGAGTGAATACCAATCTCATTCGACGAACGTCACGCGGTTGATTTCGCGCAACGTCGAAATTCCGGCAAACACCTTTTTCAGGGCCGATTCACGCAGCGAACCCAAACCTTCCTCCCGCGCAGCGCGGCGAATCTCCGAGCCGGGGCGCCGGTCGAGGATGAGTTCCCGGATGCGATCGGTCAAGTCCAGCATTTCGTGAATAGCCGTACGTCCCCGGTAGCCTGTCCCGTTGCATTCCGGGCAGCCCACCGCTTCGTAAAAAACCTGATCCCGAAACTTGCTTGGATTGAGGCCCGCTTCTTCGAGTTCCCGGTCCGTCGGCTGGTACTGCCGCTTGCAATGGGGGCAGAGCTGCCGTACCAGACGCTGCGCCAGAACACAGTTGAGGGAGCTGACGAAGTTATAGACCTCGACGCCCATGTTGACGAATCGGCCAATAACGTCAATGACATTGTTGGCGTGAACCGTGGTGAAAACCAGGTGGCCGGTCAGCGCGGCGTTGATGGCAATCTGGGCGGTTTCGGTGTCACGGATTTCGCCAACCATGACCTTGTCCGGGTCGTGCCGCAGGATGGCGCGCAAACCACGGGCAAAGGTGAGTCCCTTCTTCTCGTTGACCGGAATCTGCATGATGCCGCGCAGTTGGTACTCGACCGGGTCCTCGATGGTGATGATCTTGTCTTCGGGATTGGCAATTTCGTTGAGCGCGGCGTAGAGGGTCGTCGTCTTCCCGGAACCCGTCGGCCCGGTGACGAGCACCATGCCGTAGGGTTCCTTGATGAACCGCCGGAAGCGCGCCAGATCATGCGGGTCAAACCCCACGACATTGAGCGTCAGTTCGCGGAAGGCTTCGTTGATCTGTTCCTTGTCCAGAATACGGATGACACAGTTTTCACCAAAGGCAGCCGGGATGATGGAGACGCGAAAGTCAATCGTCCGCCCCTTGACGCGCACCCGGAAGCGTCCGTCCTGGGGTGTCCGGCGCTCGGCAATGTCGAGTTCCGACATGACCTTGATGCGCGAGACGAGCATCTGGTGATAACTCGCATCAATCGGATTCATCGCCGGATAGAGCGCCCCGTCAATGCGGTACTTGACGTGGACTTCCGACTCGTGGGCCTCGATGTGGATGTCGGAAACCCGCCGTTCGAGCGCCGTCAGCACGATGGTGTCCACGAGCTTGATGACGGGGGCGGTTTCATCCGCCAGGCGGTCGAGATCGAGGTCCTGCTCGCCCTGGTCGGTTTCCTTGACGAGCTTGATGCGGAACGACTCCGTGGCGTCCTGCAGGACGCGCTGGGCGGAATCCCCCCGGCGCAGGGCGGTCTCGATGGCCGACCGCGTGGCGACGGCCGGTTTGATGCGTACCTTCAACTGGGCTGACAACTCATCCAGCGCATCGAGGTTGGTCGGATCGGCCATGGCCGCCAGCAGCCGTCCGTTCTCCTGGCGCAGGGGAACGAACTTGTACCGGGTCATCAAATCCACCGGATGGCTGTGGATGAGGTCGTAATCCAGTTCGGCCGTGGTCAAATCCACGAATTCGAGCCGGTAGCGCCGCGCCAGTTCGCGCGCCGCCGCCAGTTCACGGTCGGCTTCCTCGGCCGAGGGAAGCATCGAGGGCAGATCAGGGGTGGAATCCAAAGACATAAACCGTTCAGGCGTCGGCGATGTGCCGTCAGCGCGCCGCCGCACCTCCCGTTGCAAAACTCAGGATGGGTAAGTAAAGCGCCATGACGACGATGAGCACAATGGTGCCCATAAAGGTCAGCACCACCGGCTCGACGAGCGCCGTGAGCGAAGCAATTTTCACATCGAGTTCGGCTTCATAAAACTGGGCCACCTCATCGAGCATCGTCACGAGCGCGCCGGATTGTTCGCCCACACCAATCATGTCCGTGGCCAGAGGGGGGAGCCAGGCCGCCCGTTCCAGCACCTCGACGAGGGTCTTCCCTTCCTGAATCCCGCGCACGACATCGGGCATCGTCCTGGCAATGCGCCGGTTGCCAATCACTTCGGAAGCAATGTCGAGCGATTCCAGAAGCGGCAGCCCGCCGTTGAGCAGGGTGGCGGCGCTGCGGCAGAACCGGACGGTCGTGGACTGCCGGATGATGTCGCCGACAATGGGCAACCTGAGCAGCAGACCATCCAGCACGTCGCGCCCGTGGGTCGTGCGCCGCCAGATAAAGAAGCCCAGCAATGCGGCCAGAAGCAACGGCCCGGCCCACGACATGTTGCTCTCAACGGCCTTCGACACCGCCACAACATAGACCGTCACCAGCGGCAACTGGCTCTGGGACGACTCATACAACGTGGCAAACTTGGGAATGACATAGGTGGTCAGCAGGGCCACCAGAGCCACGGAAGCCACGGTGAGGACGGCCGGGTAGGTCAGCGTCTTGATGAGCTTGCGCCGTACTTCGGCGGTCGCCTTGGCATACGTCACGTACCGCTCCAGCACCGCATCCAGTTCCCCGGAGCGCTCCCCGGCAAGCACCGAAGCCGTCAGCAGACGGGGAAACACGTCGGGATGCTCACCGTACGCCTCCGAAAGCAGGGCACCACGGGTAATGCGCCGCTCGACATCTTCCAGCACCGTGCGAAAGGCGCCCGGCGGCTGACGGCGAATCAGAATGTTCAGCACCTGAAGCAGCGGCAGCCCGGCGCGGAGCAGCGTGGCCAACTGCTGGTTGTAAAGAAGAAATTCCTGGGATTTGACCTTGACGCCACCGAACAGGGACCGGGACAGCGCCTGCCGTACCGGACGCTCGATGGCGAAAATGCGAAACCCCTCGTTTTGCAGGCGGGCTCGCAGCTCTTCAATCCCGTTGGCTTCAACGATCCGGGTCACAATGTCACCGCTGGGAGTCCCCAGGCGGCAGGTAAACTCAGGCATGCTTTCCAACCGTCAGCAACAACATCCAATCAGGTCAGGCTTGCCAGTATAGCACGCCCCCCGGAAAGAAAGTTCCGAAGTTTTCGTGCGGGCGGACACCAGTGCCTGTCCGGCCCGGACGCCCCGGCCGGACGCCCGCAGCCGACGGCTTGTTTTCTGCCCCACCCGGCCGCCACAATACAGGTCAGGCCGTACGCGGCCCGGCTCCCATTTCTTTCCGGGCCCCGATGGCAACCTTCACGGGCCCTGACGACTGTCACCGATGGCGTCACCGCATCCCGTCACCACCACCACCCAGCCCACAGCCACCCCGCGTGAGGACACCTCTTCCTGGGGACGCTGGCTGAAGCGGCTTGGACTCGTCGCGGCCGGAGTCACGGCCGGCTATGTCGCTGCCTCGGTGGCCATTGCCATTCCGCTTTCCGTACTGCTGGTTTCCCCGCGCCCCAAGCGCCGCCGCCACCTGGAGAGCATGCGGCTGCGCGATTACCTCTGGGCACGGCGCATTCCCTACCGCGAAACGCAGTTTACCTCCTACGACGGCACGAAACTCACCGGCTGGTTTCTGGACCGTGGCTGGTGGCGGCCCACGGTGGTCGGTCTGCACGGCGTGACCGGCAACCGGACGAGCCTCATCCGGTTTGGCGTCATCCTCTACGACGCCGGGTTCAACGTGTTTTTGTTCGACGGCCGCGCCCACGGGTACAGCGGCGGGCGCTTTGTCACCTACGGCTACCACGAGGTACGCGATGTCAGCGCGGCGCTTGACCACATTTCCAAAAAGTTCCGCCTGCGGGACCAGCACTTCGGTCTGGTTGGAATTTCCATGGGCGCTGCCATTGCCCTTCAGACGGCGGCGCGGGACCCGCGCATTGCCGCTGTCTGGGCCGAAAGCCCGTTTTCATCGCTGCAAAAAATTTCACGCGAGTATGTCGCCGACGTGCTGCACATGCCCTCCACGGCAATAGCCCCCACCACCTGGGTGGCTGAACTCATCGCCAACTACCGGGGCAACTTTTCGATCTCGGATGTCAATCCGCTGGCCGTGGCCGGCAGGATTACCTGCCCGGTGCAGCTTGTGCACGGTCTGGCCGACGACTTCGTGCGCCCCCATCACTCGCAGGCCATTTTCGAGGCGCTGGTCAACGCCCGGGAAAAAGACCTGTGGCTTGTGGAGGGAGCCACGCATGCCCGGTGCTACCGCGCCGCCATGGAGGAACACCAGGTGCGGCTGCCGGACTTCTTCCGCCGCCACCTGGGGCGCTAGTTTCACCCCCAGGCAGGCGTTTCAGGGTGTTGGCAGGGGGCTGGCAATGTCCTTCCGGTACTGCTTGCCGGCAAACTCAATCTCGGCGGCGGCAGCGTAGGCGCGCTGCCGGGCCTGCGCCAGCGTGTCGCCAAGGGCCGTGACGCCAATCACCCGTCCACCGCTGGTGATGAGCTGCCCCGCTTCATCGCGTTTGGTTCCGGCATGAAAGAGCAGCACGCCGGGGTGGAGTTCAGCTTTTTCGAGACCTGTGATCGGATGCCCGCAAACCGGCGCTTCCGGGTAGCCGTCCGCAGCCAACACGACACAGACTGCCGATTCATCGGACCAGTTGAGTTCGAGGCCTTCGAGGGTGCCATCGGCAATGGCGGTCAGCACGTCAATGAACGGGGTCTTCAGACGCGGCAGGATGACCTGGGCTTCCGGGTCGCCCAACCGCACGTTGTATTCCAGCACTTTGGGCCCCTGTTCGGTCAGCATCAGCCCGACGTAGAGCACCCCCTTGAAGGTCGTGCCCTCCGACTGTAGCCCGGTCAGGGTGGGCTGCACGATGTGGCGCAGGATTTTCCGTTGCAGTCCCGGCTCCAGCATATCCGGGCTGGAATAAGCGCCCATCCCGCCGGTGTTGGGGCCGGTGTCGCCGTCGCCGAGGCGCTTGTAATCGCGCGCCGGCACGAGGGGCAGCATGGCTTTGCCATCTGTAAACACGAGGAAAGACGTTTCCACCCCGGACAGGCATTCTTCGAGAACGATGCGCCGTCCGGCCTCGCCCAGCCTGCGCTCGATAAGCAGCCCCCGGATGACCTCCAGCGCCTGCTCCCGGTCAGGCACGATGAAAACGCCCTTGCCGGCCGCCAGGCCATCCGCCTTGACAACCACCGGAAAACCGTCGAGCAGGTTGGAGTCGAAAATGTCCTCGGCCTCTTCCACCGTCTCGCAGACGGCAAAAGTGGCCGTCGGGATATGGTGGCGGGACATGAATTCCTTGGCAAAGACCTTGCTTCCTTCCAGGCAGGCGGCGGCGCGCGACGGGCCGACGAACCGCAGTCCCAGGCGCGTGAAGGCATCGGCGACGCCCATCACCAACGGCTGTTCCGGCCCGCAGACGGTCAGATGAATACCCAGGTCTTTGGCCACCGCGGCCAGCTTGTCCGGCTTCTTCAGGTCGAGGTCAAGACATTCAGCCATGCGGGCGATGCCGGCATTGCCCGGCACGCAATAGACTTTCTCCACCCGCGCCGCCTGGAGGATTTTCCACACCATGGCGGATTCACGTCCGCCGCCGCCAAGCACCAGAACTTTCATACACGTCTCGTCACGAAGCGATAGCTTTCACCATGAGCGGTCGGGCTGGCGTCGAAATTCCATCTGCCGGCCTTGGCTGTCTTCCCTGTCCCCTCATCCATCCGGCTAACCTTGTGTCTCTTCCGGTGTGAGACGTTCCAGCCACCTGTGGATGACCGCAAACACGTCCGCAGGTTCAGCGGCGGCCAACGGCAACCGGAGCATCTGCCCGCCTGTCAGCCGCGCCCCGGGAACTTCCGCCACCAGCCGGGTCAGAGCGGCAACGTCAATGTGTGGCTTGTCGGCGAACCTGACACTGAGCGTACCGCCATCCCAGTCCAGCGACAAGATACCCAGCGCCGAAGCGCGATGCCGTAGCCGCGCATACTCGAACAGGGCGATAACCTGCGGCGGGCGCGGGCCGTAGCGGTCATCGAGTTCCTGCCCCAGCGCCTCCAGCGCCGCATCATCCGCCGCCGAGGAAATCCGTTTGTAGGTGCGCAACCGCTGTCCGACATCGGCGATGTAGGTCTCCGGTATCCGAATGTCCATCCGCAGGTTGATAGCGGTCTGGATGTCTTCCTCGATGGGCATCCCACGGAGTTCGCGCACGGTTTCGTCCAGCAACCGGCAGTAGAGATCGAACCCGATGGTGTCGAGGTGGCCCGACTGCTGCCCGCCGAGCAGATTCCCTGCGCCGCGCAGCTCCAAATCAAGAGCGGCAATGCGGAAGCCTGAGCCAAGGTCGGAAAACTCCCGGATGGCCGCCAGCCGCTGGCGGGCGACACTGGACAGTTCCGTCTCCGGCGGAATGAGCAGGTAGGCAAAGGCCCGGCGGTTGGAGCGTCCGACCCGGCCACGCAACTGATAGAGCTGTGCCAGACCATACTGGTCGGCGTGGTTGATGACAATCGTGTTGGCCAGCGGGATGTCAATGCCGTTTTCGATGATGGTCGTCGAAACCAGCACATCCAGTTCGTGATTGACGAAGCGCATCATGACGGCTTCGAGTTCCTTTTCACCCATCTGCCCGTGTCCGACGCCAATCCGCGCCGCTGGCGCCAGACGCTGAATCAGCTCGGCGATGGTGAAAATGCTCTCGACCCGGTTGTGGACAAAAAACACCTGTCCGCCGCGCGCCAGTTCGGTCTCGATGGCGCTGCGGACGACATTTTCGGAAAACTGCGCCACGACGGTATGGATCGGCAGGCGGTCGCGGGGCGGCGTTTCGATGACGGACATATCACGCAGCCCGGCAATCGCCAGATTGAGCGTGCGCGGGATGGGCGTGGCCGAAAGCGTCAACACGTCCACCTTCCGCCGCAACTGCTTGAGCTTTTCCTTGTGCGCCACGCCAAACCGCTGTTCTTCGTCAATGATGACCAGCCCCAGGTGCTTGAACGTCACATCCTTTGAGAGCAGCCGGTGCGTGCCGATGAGGATGTCCACCTCGCCACGCGCCGTGCGCGCCAGCACATCGGCAATCTCTTTGGCCGTCCGAAAACGCGACACCATTTCAATCGTGACCGGAAAAGACGCAAACCGCTCACGGAAGGTTTTGGTGTGCTGAAAGGCCAGGACAGTCGTTGGCGACAGGACGGCCACCTGCCGGTTTTCCATCACGACCTTGAAAGCCGCCCGCATGGCGACTTCAGTTTTGCCGAAGCCCACATCGCCACAGAGCAGACGGTCCATGGGCACGGGCGATTCGAGGTCGCGCTTGATGTCGGTCAGGGCGGTGGCCTGGTCGCGGGTGAGTTCGTAGGGAAAGGCGTCCTCGAATTCCTGCTGCCACGGCGTATCGGGGGCGCAGGCTGCGCCCTGCACGAGTTGCCGCTCGGCGTAGAGCCGGAGCAACTCCTCGGTCATGTCGCGCATGGCGCGCTTGGCCCGCGCCTTGGTCTTGGCCCACGCATTGCCACCCAGCCTGTCGAGCCGGGGCGTGCTGGTTTCCGCGCTGGAAAACTTCTGCACCAGATCGAGCCGCTCGACCGGGACGGAAAGCCGCTGCTGGTCGGCGTATTCGAGCACCATGACTTCGCAGGGCGGCGTCCGATGGTCCACCTGCACCTGCTGCAAGCCCAGAAAACGTCCGATGCCGTGGTTGACGTGGACGACGAAATCCCCCACCTTGAGGTCGCGGAAATCGGAGAGGAAGCTGCTCACCGAGACCTTGCGCTTGGGGCTGCCGGCCGGCGTCAGCCGCACTTCCTCAACCGACGGCGCTTCATCAAACAGCTCCCGCTCGACGACAAAGGCCAGTTGTGCGGCCGGAAAACGGAAGCCGTTGAGCAGGCTGCCCACCGTGACAAAGCAGCTTGCGCGCTGGGTTTCAGCCAGTGCCTGGCAGAGCGTCAGCAGGTCGGGATAACAGCCAACGGCGATGTCATATTCGCGCAGCATGTCGCGAACCCGCTCGGCCACCCCGGACGAAGGCATGACAAAGAGGGTCGTGACCCCACGCTGGCGCAGTTCGCGCAGTTCGGTGACGAGCTGTGACATCCGGCCGTGGAAACGGCGCATCGGCGGCGTGGCGAGCGCCAGTTCAGCGGCGTCTTCCGGCGGCGGAAAAAGAAACCACGGCGCACCGGCCGCCGCCGCGCCGTTGTCCGAAGGTTCGCGGGGCGTCAGCTCACCCATGAAACCGGCGTCCACGCGGTCGGCCGTGATGCCCAGCGCGCGCAGTTCGCACCGGGGATACCTGGCCAGTGCCGTCCGCAGCGCCTCCGCATCGAGCAGGAAATAATCGGGCGCCAGCACCAGTTCACCAGCGTCGTTGGCCGCCGTGAACTGGTCGTGGAGCTGCCGGGCATACTTTTCCAGCGATCGCTCGACAGCCGCCGGCTCCTCGATGACGAACCGCACCGCGCCAAGGTAGTCAAACAGGCTGCCGGTCAGCGGATGCGCCAGCGGCAGGAGCGATTCCCAGCCGTCGAACAGTTCCCCACGCTCGGCCAGTGTCAGCCGTGGGCGCAGTTCGTCGGCAAAGCGTGCCTCGGCCCAGTGCTCACGGGCACGGGCGGCCCAGGCGCGCAACCCCTCCGGCAGGGTCGCAAACTCGCGCAGGGGAAGCACCTGGCAACTCGTCCGGCGGGCAATGGAACGCTGGCTTTCGATGTCAAACTCCCGGATGGACTCCAGCGTGTCGCCCCAGAACTCCAGCCGTACGGGGTTGTCCTGGGCCGGCGAGTAAATGTCCAGAATGCCCCCTCGCAGGCTGAACTCGCCCGGGGCCATCACCGGCTCGCGCCGCACGTACCCGGTCCCACTCAACAGTTTGAGCAGGTCATCGAGGGGATATTCTTCGCCGACTTCAAGCGTCACCCGCCCCACCGTCAATGCCTGTGGCGGTGCGAGTCTTTCCGCCAACGCCCGCGCCGGAACGAGCGTGACCCGGCTTTCGCCCTGCAGCAGCCGGTTCAGACATAGGGCGCGGGCTTCAAGGACATCGGGATGCGGCGACGTGGCGCAGTAGGGGCCGCCTTCCACCACCGGAAATACCTGCACCCCATCCGGGGAATCGGCGGCCAGTCGTTGCGTGAGGCGGACGAAGTAGCGCACATCGGCTTCGAGCAGCTCGCCATCCTGGGGCGTCGGGACAACAAACACCACCGGCTGCCCGGTCACGGCATGGAGCAGCGCCGGGATGAGCGCGCGGGCGCTTCCCGTCACCCCGGAGACGACACTGACCGGTCGTGTCTGGCGAAGCTGACGCAGGAGTTCGCTGCCTTCAGGGGTACGCGCCAGGTCGCTGAATGGCGCAGGCAAGACGAGTTGGGGCGTCGCGGTGGACACGGCAGCGGTTGACTTCACGGTTGGGGCCGCACCAGGGCGGCCTGACGCGAAAGGATGCGGTCAATGAGGTCCGTCGTGGAAACACCAGGGACGAACGGCAGGGAGTACACAGCGCCCCCGTGGGCTTCGACGATTTCCCGGCCGACAATCTGCTCAATGGGCCAGTCGCCGCCCTTGACAAGCACATCCGGCGCCAGTGCTTCGATGATGGAAAGCGGCGTTGGCGCGTCGAAAACCGTTACGGCGTCCACAGCCGCGAGCGCCGCCATGACCTGGCAGCGTTCGGCGGCCGTCAGAATGGGACGCCCCGGACCTTTGAGTTCCCGAATGGAGCGGTCGCTGTTGAGGGCAACGATGAGAACGTCACCCAGCGCGCGCGCCTGATGCAGGTAGGTCACGTGACCCGGATGCAGCAAGTCAAAACAGCCATTGGTGAAGACGACACGTTGTCCACGTCGCCGCCACTCGGACCGCTGGGCCACCAGGTCAGACAGGTCATAGCACTTGTGGTGCAGGCTGTTCACGGCCGCCGTCAGACAACGGAAGGGTTGGCCACCATCGCCATCACTGACCATAATCACGCAGCATCTTCTTGAGTTCGATGCAGTGCAGCTCCTCCTGCCCAATCATCGTCCGGGCAAATTCCTCGATGTACACACTCCGGTCAGCCACCAGCGCCAGGAGCTTTTTGTACAGGTCCAGCGCGCGGCGTTCGTGCGCGAGGCTTTCTTCGAGAATGTCGCGGACGCTATGGCGGTGGGTTTCCTCGATGGCGGCAATCCGCAGGCTGGGATGCCCCTCCAGTCCGGTCAGGATTTCACCCACCTGCTGGGCGTGGGACAGCGATTCTGTCGCCTGCTGCTTGAAGAAGTTTACGATGGGAATCCGGTTGGGCCCGGTCACCATGAGGGCAAAGTGGGTGTAGCACACGACGCCGGCCAGTTCGCACTCCATGATTTCAGAAAGCAGCGCCGTCGTCTGCTCAACATCAATGTCTTCGAGAATGGGTTTCATAGCTTTCAACCTGCACAGGATAATTCAATCCAGCCCACGCGACTTGGGGGAGCCACTTACGCCACGTCCGAGGACAGCGGGCGCGATGCCGGTACAGCAAGATAGATGACCAGGAAAGCCGCGCAAAGCAGGGCTACCGAGAATTTGAAGACGCCGGGCACATTGGCCGGCGAGAGAAAGCCCTCGATGAGACCGGCCACGACGAGCAGCGGAAAGCACAGGGAAAGGAGCTTGATCGCGGCGATGCCGCGCTCCAGCAGCGCCTCGCCGCGTGTTCGGTCGCCGGGTGCAATCAGCGCGCCTCCCATCAGAAAACCGGCTCCCCCGGCAATGAAAATGGCCATCAGCTCGAAAACGCCATGGGCGCAGACGAAGACCAGCAGCGGCGTAAAGCTGTATTTCACGGCCAGCGCCAGAATGCCGCCGATGTGGAGACCGTTGAACGCCAGAATGTAGAACGTGCCCAGACCGGCAAAGATGCCGAAGGCAAACGCACCCAGGGCCACCTGCAGGTTGTTGGTCATAATGAGCGAAGCCACAAGCTGGTTTTCACCGTTGATATTCGCCGTCCAGTCCTGCCCGCGTTTGATTTGCTCCAGCGCACCGGACAGCCCGATCACGGACGCAAAGGCTTCGTCGTAGCACACAAACAGACCGCCGCCGAGGGCAAAGCCGGCAAAGACCAGAAAGGCCGCCAGCACGTAGCCCCGGTAGGCGCGGAAGAGCGCCGGTGCGTCGTAGCGGTAAAAGTGCCAGAGCTTGCGCCAGCTTCCGCTTTCGGTGCGGTAGATCGCCCCGTGCGCCCGCACGGCCAGGTGATTGAGATAGTTGACGAGCTGGGCATCACGAACTTCCTGCCGGGCAATGGCCAGATCGGCCGCCGCCCGCTGGTAAAGCCGCCCGAACTCCCGGACTTCCTCCCGCTGCAGGCGATGCAGACCGCCCTTCTGCACTGTGGAGAGGAGACTTTCCAGCCGTTGCCAGCTTGCGCGCCGGCGCTCGATGAAGTCGTGCTCGCGGGCCATGGCTTGCCCCGTTACCCGGCCGAAGCGGTCAGGTCACAGTTCTTCATACACAATCGTGTCGTTGGTGTAGATGCATATCCGGGCGGCAATCTGCATGGCTTCTTCGGCCACCCGCCGGGCCGGAAAGTCCGTGTGCCGCAGCAGGGCGCGCGCTGCCGCTTCCGCGTACGGCCCACCTGAACCAATGGCCATGCAGTCGGCATCCGGCTCGATGATGTCGCCGGTGCCGGAAAGCAGCAGGGTGGCTTTCTCATCGGCCACCAGGAGCAGGGCTTCCAGGTGGCGCAGCATGCGGTCGGTGCGCCAGTCCTTGGCCAGCTCGACGGCCGCCCGCTGGAGCTGGCCGTGGTACTGGTCGAGTTTGGCCTCGAAGCGCGTAAAGAGTGAAAACGCATCGGCCGTGGCGCCGGCAAATCCGGCCAGAATCTTGTCATTGTACAGCCGACGAATCTTGCGGGCGTTGCCTTTGACCACGTTGGCTCCCATGGTCACCTGCCCATCGGCCGCCATGACGACTTTCCCATCGCGCCGGACGGCCAGCACGGTTGTGCTGCGAATCCGGGGGCGTGTCGGGGAGTAGGCGCTGGTTGATCGGGTCACGGGATGTTCCCTGAAAAATAAGGCGTTACAAGGTGCGTCCCGGTCTGTAGCACAGCCCAACCCTGCGTGCAAACGGGACGCCAGCGACACAGGTTTCGGCCGGAGCGTGGCGCCAAAGACAGACGTGGGCGGCTAGTTGAGCAGTGGATTGGCGTAACCATCGTCTGGCGACTTGGCACAACGCACAGGCAGGATGGCTTCACAGAAGAGGTTGGAATCGAGCAGGGTCTGCACAATGTAATCGCCGGGTCGCGTGAAGTGCAGGTTGAAGAAAAAGGTGATGTTGGTGTTGAACCCGCCGGCCGCCGGCAGAGACAGTTGGGAAGGTGTCGAAGCGGCCAGCGCCTGCTGGCGTCCCGGATAGAGAATGCGCACTTCGGCCAGATAATCCCCGGTGCCACGCCAGTGATTGCAGACGGCTATGCGTGGGAGACCGAAGGGTACTTCCGGCACGTGAATTTCCTGGAACACCCCCATGAAGCTCAGTTTGTTGCCGACTTCGAGCCGCACGTCGTCGCACAGGAGTTGATAGATCAGTTCAATGGTTTTGGCGTGGTTGGTGGCAACCGCAGGCATGGTGTTGGGTGTCCTTTGGGATGGCTTCCGTCGGCAGTGCGGCCGGTTTCGGGCGCAGCACCCTATTCGTAGCATGCCTGGGCGGGCCAATTCGACAATGACTTTCGTCGGACGGGCAATGTAGATTGCCTTCAAGGTCGCCCCTGCGCGGCGACAACTCTTTCGCCACCTGCGAGTCTCACGCCCATGCCTCTCAAAAATGACCTGTTGGTTCGCGCTGCGCGCTGCCAGCCCGTTGAACGTACGCCCGTCTGGATGATGCGCCAGGCCGGACGCTACCTGCCGGAGTACCGCGCCGTACGCAAGGACCTGCCGTTTCTGACCCTGTGCAAAGCAGTTGATCTGGCCGTCGAAGTTTCCCTGCAACCACTCCGCATTCTGGGAGTGGATGCCGTCATCATGTTTTCCGACATCCTCATTCCGGTCGAGGCGATGGGGCTGGAGGTGCAGTTGACGGAAAAAATCGGGCCCAAAATGCCGCATCCGGTACGCTCGGCCGCCGATGTGGAAGCCCTGCGCGTCCCGGACCCGGTCGAAACGATGCCGTTTGTCTATGACATCATTCGGACGCTCAAGCGCGAGATTGCCGATGCCGTTCCGCTGCTTGGGTTTGCCGGCGCGCCGTGGACGCTTGCGGCCTACATGATCGAAGGCGGCAGCTCGAAGAACTACCACATTATCAAGAGCCTGATGTACAGCGAGCCGGCCATCTTTCACCGGCTTATGGAAAAGCTGGCCGACACGCAGGCACTCTATCTGAAAGCCCAGATTGAAGCTGGAATTGACGCCCTGCAACTCTTTGACTCGTGGGCGGGCGAACTGTCGCCGGAAGATTTTGCCACCTTTGCCCTGCCCTACATTCAGCGGGTCTTTGAGCAGGTCGGGTCGGCTGTGCCGCGTATCCTCTATGTCAACGGCAGCACCCACCTGCTCGAAGGCATGGCCGCTTCAGGCGCCGAGGTGCTCAGCATTGACTGGCGGACTGACCTGGCCGAGGCGGTACGGCGTACTCAGGGACGGGTCGCGCTGCAGGGGAATCTCGATCCCTGCCGCCTGCTTGGGCCGCGCGAGGGTATCCTGCGTGGCGTCGAAGACATCCGTGCCAAAGCCAAGGATGCGCCGGGTCATATCATGAACCTGGGGCATGGTATCCTGCCGCCAACGCCGGTGGAAAACGCCCAGACGTTTATTGCCGCAGCTCAGGGACGATTGTAAGCCCCGCTTGTAATTGCCGCAGCCGTGCACTCACAACCACCGGCGGTTTCTGACGGATCACACGGCAACCTACCTGGTTCTGCCCGGCCGGACCGGGTTGCCGTGGGGGAGGGTAGGTTATGACATCACCGGTGGAAGCCGTATCTGTGGAAGCTGGACCTGTGGAAGCCGTGGGGCAGGCGTTGGACTTCACGGAAGACTTCACCCGGGAACTGCCCTGTGAGGACGGGATACCCTTGGAGAATCTCTGGCATCGGCTGCAAATCAACCTGCTCGATGACTGCGTTCACCAGCTTTGGCGCGGGCGGACGGACTTTTATGCCGGGGGCAATATGTTTGTCTATTACAGCCTTCAGCAGGTGCAGCGGCAGGACTACAAGGGGCCGGACTTTTTCGTGGTGAAGGACGTGGACGGGTCGTACGTGCGACCGTGCTGGGTGGCGTGGCGGGAAGGCGGGCGGTTGCCGGACGTGATTGTGGAGTTGCTGTCGCCCTCGACGCGGGGAGTGGATTTGGGGGCGAAGAAGGCGCTGTACGAGCGGGTGTTTCGGACGCGGGAGTATTTTTGCTACGGGCCGGACCCGACACAGGGTGGAGAGCCGGAGTTGCTGGGGTGGGTGCTGGGGCGTGATGGGTACGAGGCGCTGGCGGCGGATGAGCGTGGGTGGTTGTGGAGTCGGGTGTTTGGGGCGTGGGTGGGGGAGTGGGAAGGCGAGTATCACGGGGCGCGGAGTCGGTGGCTGCGGCTGTATGATGCCGAGGGGCGGTTGATTCCAACGGAAGCTGAAGCCGAACGAAAACGCGCCGAAGCCGCCCAAGCTGAGACGGAAGCTGAACGGAGACGCGCGGAAGCGGCCGAGGCGCGGGCGGCGGCGCTGGAGGCGGAACTGGCACGGGTGCAGGCGCTGTTGTCGAACCAACCCGAAAAACCATCGCAGCCCTAGCGTGGATTTCAGGCTGGAACAATCACCCGGTGGCTGCATCGCTGACATCAGGCGGGAGGGACAACCAATGACATCACCCGTGGAAGCCGTATCTGTGGAAGCTGGACCTGTGGAAGCCGTGGGGCAGGCGTTGGACTTCACGGAAGACTTCACCCGGGAACTGCCCTGTGAG
Organism: Chloracidobacterium sp. N; assembly: GCF_018304765.1. Taxonomy (NCBI): domain Bacteria; kingdom Pseudomonadati; phylum Acidobacteriota; class Blastocatellia; order Chloracidobacteriales; family Chloracidobacteriaceae; genus Chloracidobacterium; species Candidatus Chloracidobacterium aggregatum. Next base: position 469,488 of record NZ_CP072642.1, on the reverse strand, counting down.
GACGGGATACCCTTGGAGAATCTCTGGCATCGGCTGCAAATCAACCTGCTTGACGACTGCGTTCACCAGCTTTGGCGCGGGCGGACGGACTTTTATGCCGGGGGCAATATGTTTGTCTATTACAGCCTTCAGCAGGTGCAGCGGCAGGACTACAAGGGGCCGGACTTTTTCGTGGTGAAGGACGTGAACGGGTCGTACGTGCGACCGTGCTGGGTGGCGTGGCGGGAAGGCGGGCGGTTGCCGGACGTGATTGTGGAGTTGCTGTCGCCCTCGACGCGGGGAGTGGATTTGGGGGCGAAGAAGGCGTTGTACGAGCAGGTGTTTCGGACGCGGGAGTATTTTTGCTACGGGCCGGACCCGACACAGGGTGGAGAGCCGGAGTTGCTGGGGTGGGTGCTGGGGCGTGATGGGTACGAGGCGCTGGCGGCGGATGAGCGTGGGTGGTTGTGGAGTCGGGTGTTTGGGGCGTGGGTGGGGGAGTGGGAAGGCGAGTATCACGGGGCGCGGAGTCGGTGGCTGCGGCTGTACGATGCCGAGGGACGGTTGATTCCGACGGAATCCGAAGCCGAACGGAGACGTGCGGAAGCGGCTGAAGCGCGGGCAGCGGCGCTGGAGGCGGAACTGGCACGGGTGCAGGCGCTGTTGTCGAACCAACCCGAAAAACCATCGCAGCCCTAGCGTGGATTTCAGGCTGGAACAATCACCCGGTGGCTGCATCGCTGACATCAGGCGGGAGGGACAACCAATGACATCACCCGTGGAAGCCGTATCTGTGGAAGCTGGACCTGTGGAAGCCGTGGGGCAGGCGTTGGACTTCACGGAAGACTTCACCCGGGAACTGCCCTGTGAGGACGGGATACCCTTGGAGAATCTCTGGCATCGGCTGCAAATCAACCTGCTCGATGACTGCGTTCACCAGCTTTGGCGCGGGCGGACGGACTTTTATGCCGGGGGCAATATGTTTGTCTATTACAGCCTTCAGCAGGTGCAGCGGCAGGACTACAAGGGGCCGGACTTTTTCGTGGTGAAGGACGTGGACGGGTCGTACGTGCGACCGTGCTGGGTGGCGTGGCGGGAAGGCGGGCGGTTGCCGGACGTGATTGTGGAGTTGCTGTCGCCCTCGACGCGGGGAGTGGATTTGGGGGCGAAGAAGGCGCTGTACGAGCGGGTGTTTCGGACGCGGGAGTATTTTTGCTACGGGCCGGACCCGACACAGGGTGGAGAGCCGGAGTTGCTGGGGTGGGTGCTGGGGCGTGATGGGTACGAGGCGCTGGCGGCGGATGAGCGTGGGTGGTTGTGGAGTCGGGTGTTTGGGGCGTGGGTGGGGGAGTGGGAAGGCGAGTATCACGGGGCGCGGAGTCGGTGGTTGCGGCTGTACGATGCCGAGGGGCGGTTGATTCCGACGGCAGCGGAAGCTGCGCAGGCGGAAGCCGAACGCGCCCAAGCGGAGGCAGAACGTGCCCGGGCCGAGGCCGAAGCTGAACGGAGACGCGCGGAAGCGGCTGAAGCGCGGGCGGCGGCGCTGGAGGCGGAACTGGCACGGGTGCAGGCATTGCTATCAAGTCAACCCGAAAAACCATCGCAGCCCTAGCGTGGATTTCAGGCTGGAACAATCTCACCCGGTGGCTGCACCGCTGACATCAGGCGGGAGGGACAACCAATGACATCACCCGTGGAAGCCGTATCTGTGGAAGCTGGACCTGTGGAAGCCGTGGGGCAGGCGTTGGACTTCACGGAAGACTTCACCCGGGAACTGCCCTGTGAGGACGGGATACCCTTGGAGAATCTCTGGCATCGGCTGCAAATCAACCTGCTTGACGACTGCGTTCACCAGCTTTGGCGCGGGCGGACGGACTTTTATGCCGGTGGTAACATGTTTGTCTATTACAGCCTTCAGCAGGTGCAGCGGCAGGACTACAAGGGGCCGGACTTTTTCGTGGTGAAGGACGTGAACGGGTCGTACGTGCGACCGTGCTGGGTGGCGTGGCGGGAAGGCGGGCGGTTGCCGGACGTGATTGTGGAGTTGCTGTCGCCCTCGACGCGGGGAGTGGATTTGGGGGCGAAGAAGGCGTTGTACGAGCGGGTGTTTCGGACGCGGGAGTATTTTTGCTACGGGCCGGACCCGACACAGGGTGGAGAGCCGGAGTTGCTGGGGTGGGTGCTGGGGCGTGATGGGTACGAGGCGCTGGCGGCGGATGAGCGTGGGTGGTTGTGGAGTCGGGTGTTTGGGGCGTGGGTGGGGGAGTGGGAAGGCGAGTATCACGGGGCGCGGAGTCGGTGGTTGCGGCTGTATGATGCCGAGGGGCGGTTGATTCCGACGGAAGCGGAAGCTGCGCAGGCGGAAGCCGAACGCGCCCAAGCCGAAGCAGAACGTGCCCAAGCGGAAGCCAAACGCGCCCAAGCCGAGGCGGAACGTGCCCAAGCGGAAGCTGAGGCCGAACGAAAGCGGGCTGAAGCCGCCCAGGCGGAAGCTGAGACGGCAAGAACCCGTGCCGAAGCTGCCCAGGCTGAGGCGGAAGCTGAACGAAAACGCGCTGAAGCGGCCGAAGCACAGGCAGCAGCTCTGGCTGCCGAGATTGAGCGGCTGCGACGCCTGCTCCAAAACCAGCCAGAAAACAAACCGGGCGGTTGAGCCACCGCCCGGTTCCAGTTCAGTCGTTTACGCCCGGACAGGCCTCACGCCAGCTTTCCAACAGCCTGGCACAGCCGCAAAATTCATCGCTCAGGGGATTCTGCCCCCCCTTGTTTATCATCAACCTCGATGGCGCGTTTGCCATCCGGCAGTTGCCGCACTTGGTAGTAGCCCAACGTAGGCGCCCATTGCCGTCCATCCTGGAAAGCGACGGATATAATGGCGACCCGGGCCGTTGCCGGCGAAGACAGGCGGCCGCCCATCAGTCCGGGGCTGCTCATACCATTGTAATGCCGCTCATCCACATGGAACGTCTGAAATCCATCGTCAGACTTGAGCGGAATCTTGACCTGCCGGCCCTGTATGTCCAGCAGCAACGCCACATCCAGACGCTCGACCATCTGGGGGCGTTCAATCCATTGAAGGTGCACGGTGAGGTGACGCAGCCAATCCCTGTCGGCTGAAAGCCTGATCTCGTGGCGGTGGTGCTCACGTGTCGTCAGCAGCGGGATGTCGAATGTGCTGGAAACTTTGGTTTGCGGATGGGTGTAGGTGATTTGCGCAATATGCGCTGGTGGGTTGAGACCACCATAGACCACCAGTGTCGGCTCATTTGGCGTACCTGCCTGCGCCAAACCGGTGGATGGAAGCCAGAGGATCAGACTGGCAAGCAGCGCCAGCCCCCAAACGGACGCCAGTCGGACGTTGTTTCGCATCGTTACCTCCAAGGTTCAGGATGCACGCAAGCGTGCACGGAAACAGAATGCACCACATCAGTTGACGCAAATGGACTGTTGCAGAGGATGCCATACGTGCCCCCCCGCAAGCGACAAACATCGGACTCAGGCCGTCGCCGCGCCACCCACCGGCGCGCGAAGTCGGGCAGGGTTGATGAACAGGGCGTTGGCATAATACAGCCGTCCATCTTCATGATGAGACAGTTCGTAAAGGCCAAAGAAGGCGAAACCATGACGGCTTAGAAACTCATGCAAGGCAAAAAAGTTAGTAGCTTCTCCAGCTTTCTCAAAGCCCATTTCAGCATAAATAAACGTCGTCGTCGGCAGATAATCCACCGCTCCGGCCAGAACCGGAATCTCATAGTTTTGGGTATCAATCTTGAAGAAATCAATTCGCGGAAGAGCTAGCTTCTTGGCGATGTTTTGTGCTGTCTCAACCTGAACTTCCTCAGATTGACCAGTTGGTGAAGGCTGGTTGAGTGCTGGATTGAGTGAGTTATGCGCTGAATACCTTTGCAGGTGCATGACTTCAACTTTGGGCTGCTCCCCCAAAGCAACATTCAAAAGTGTCACGTTCGGAAGGTGGCCAACCCGACGCTCAAGCTCATTGAAGGTAGCCTTGACCGGCTCAAAGGCCACGATGTGAGCGTGTGGAAACGCCCCCCGAAGCCAGCAAACGGTTTCGCCGACATTGGCCCCGACATCAAAAATGACCTGTACCGATGACAGCGGGACAAGCCGCCGGATGTCGAGGATGACATCCATTTGTTTGGGCGCGTACGCGGTCTTGAAAACCGTGTATCCGGCCTTCTCGATAAGCTGTCGGATGAACTTTTTCATTGCCCCAGATAGGCCTCCCGTACACGGGCGTCCTGCAGAAGTTCGGCGGCGCTGCCGGTCAGCAGGACACGCCCGGTTTCCAGCACATACCCGCGACTGGAACAGCTCAGCGCCAGGTGTGCGTTCTGTTCGACGAGCAGAATCGTCAAACCTTCGCGGTTGAGTTCCCCAAGCGCGTCAAAAATCGCCTGTGTGACGAGTGGCGCCAGCCCCAGCGATGGCTCATCCAGAAGCAGCAGCGTCGGACGGCTCATCAGCGCCCTTCCAATGGCCACCATCTGCTGCTCGCCCCCGGAAAGCGTTCCGGCCCGCTGCCGGAGCCGCTCTCTGACGCGCGGAAACAGCGTACACACGTGGTCGAGGTCGCGGCGAAACTGCTTCCGGTCCGGCTGGCGGTAAGCGCCGAGTTCGAGATTTTCGAGCACCGTCAGGTCGGGGAAAATGCCCCGCCCTTCGGGGGCGAGGGCAATGCCGCGTGCAACAATCTCGTGCGTGGGACGTGCCGTGATGCTTTCGCCATTGAACACAACCCGGCCCCGCTTCGGCTTGAGCAGTCCGACGATGGTTTTCAGCGTCGTCGTTTTGCCGGCCCCGTTGGCGCCGATGAGGGTCACGATTTCCCCCCTGCCCACCGTCAGCGACACATCGTGCAGCGCCTCGATGGCCCCATAGGCCACACCAAGGTTCTCCACGGTCAGCAGCGGCGTTCCATCAGCCGGCAGGTGGTGGTTGGGTGCAACCGACATCGTTGCCTCTTTTCCAAAACAGGGCTTCTGTGGGGCGCTTTGATGGGCGCTACGGCAAGGTCACATCGAGCAGCGAGGTCTGCAGGGCCACGCCGGCTAACCGCCGACGTGCATAGTCGCAGTAGTCAGGATTGATGTCCACTCCCAGGTAGTGGCGGTTCAGCCTCTTGGCGGCAACCGCTGTCGTTCCCGAACCAAGAAAGGGATCGAGGACGACATCCCCAGGGCGCGTCAACAGCCGGATGAACTCCGTTACGACCGCCTCTGGAAAGACAGCCCGGTGGGGACAACCCTTGAGCGATTCGACCGGCGTTTCAATGACATCGCGTTTGAGTCGCGCACCATGCATGCGAATGACGGTGAAGCCATCGCGTTCCAGATGAATGTTTCGCCCCCCTTCCCGCCCCCCAAAAGGCACGGAATGGATGCCACGGATTTTCATGCGGAAGTCCTGAATCTCACCGCGCCGCACCTCGGCAATCGCATTTTCCAGCGCCAGGCGCGCCTGTGCTTTCTGGTCAGGAGTCAGCGTCGAGGCCTCGATGAGGCGAAAATACCGCTGTCCGATCCGGTTTCCCCGGCGGGTGGCGTCGGGTGGCTTTGTCTGGCACAGAAAACTCTCCGGGAAATACTGGTAGGCATCCGAAATGACAAAGTGAAAAAACGGTTCGGTGCTGGAGACAAGCCGCCGCCGAAAATGACGTGGTGTGGGATTACGCTTGACCCAGGTGATGGCATTCACGAGGCGTACCGGAAAACGCTCCATGGCAGCCACGGCGAAGCGATACGGGATCAGCGCCAACCCCCGGTGGGCATATTTGTCCCCGATGTTGATGACGATGCTGCCCGTCGGTTTGAGCAGGCGTACACAGTGCCCCAAAATACTCAGCAAGCCTTCCAGATAGTCCTGCAGGCTGGTTTCGTTGCCGATGCCGCCGCCGTAATCCCGCTGGCGAAAGTAGGGCGGCGAGGTCAACACCAAATCCACCGTACCGGACGGCAGCGATGACAACAAAACCAGGCTGTCCCCGCACAGAATCCGGTCCCGAGGGAGTGATACAGGTCCGGTCGCTTCCTGTTCTGAAACGGATACTCCCAACTCCGGCTTGTAGGTATCGCCTGCAATCAACATCGTTTCCTCAGGCCCGGCCAAGGTAGGCAGCAATCACCCGGACGTCCTGTTTGATCTCATCCGGCGTGCCCACGGCAATGGTCTGCCCCTGCTCGACGACGTGAATCTGCTCGCAAGCCCCCATCACCACCCGCATGTTGTGTTCAACCAGAACGACCGTCAGCTTGAAATCCTCGCGGAGTTGACGAATCTGACGCATCAGGGCGAGAGATTCCTGGGGGTTCATACCGGCTGCCGGTTCATCCAGCAGCAGGGCCTTGGGGCGGGTGGCCAGGGCGCGGGCAATTTCGAGCCGCCGCTGGTTGCCATAGGAAAGACTCTTCGCCGGGGCATGCTGCTGGGAGGCCAGCCCGAAACGCTCCAGAAGTTCCAGAGCGAACTCGCGTTGTTCGCGTTCTTCGGCCTGCTGGCGGCGCGTACGCAGGATGGTGGCCAGCACACCCGACCGACTCTGGTTATGGCAGGCCGTCATGACATTCTCCAGCACCGACAGTTCACCAAAAAGACGGATGTTCTGAAACGTCCGGGCCAGCCCGCGCCGCGCAATGGCGTGGGGCGGCAACCCGACGATGCTCTGGCCTTCAAACTGTACATCGCCTGAAGTCGGCCGATAGACGCCGGTCAGGACGTTGAAAATCGTCGTTTTACCGGCCCCGTTCGGGCCGATGAGGCCAAAGACCTGGCCGGGTGCAACCGTCAGGTCAAGGTCTTTGACGGCAACCAGTCCGCCGAAACGGACGGTCGTGGACCTGGTGGCCAAAAGTGCTGGCGCAGACGACATGGAAGCCTGTTTCCGCCTCGCTTATCCCCAGAAGTTCAGTCACTGAAAGCCGGCCCGTCTTCCGGCTGGCCGTAAATCTCCAGCAGACAGTCCCGCAGATAGACAAAAGCCTCTTCCGGGCTGTTGGCGTAGCGAAAGAAATTCAGGTCGGCAGACGAAATCATGCCCCATTTGACCAACGCTTCAAAGTTGAGCACCTCACGCCAGTAGGCTTCACCGTAAATGACAATCGGTATCCGGCGGTTGAGTTTGCGCGTCTGAAGGAGTGTCAGGACTTCGAGCAACTCATCGAGCGTTCCGAACCCACCCGGAAAGATGACCAGCGCCTTGGCCGGATAGACCAGCCAGAACTTCCGCATGAAGAAGTAGTGAAACTCAAAGCACAGTTCAGGCGAAATGTAGGGATTCGGATACTGCTCGAAGGGAAGGCTGATGTTGAACCCGACCGACTTGCCGCCGGCAATGGCAGCGCCACGATTGGCAGCTTCCATAATCCCCGGGCCGCCACCGGAGCAGACCAGAAACCGGCGCTGCGTCGTTGGCAGACTCATGGCCCAGGTCGTGAGCATCCGGGACAGGTCCACCGCGTCATCATAGAAATGGGACAGCGCCGGGTCCGCGTGCTCTCCGTTGGTTTCCTCCGGTTCGTACTCCGGTGGGTACTTGCCTTCAGGATGGGGGTGAATGCGGGCCGAGCCGAAAAACACGATGGTGTCGCGTACCTGGTGCTGCTGCAACCGGACGGCCGGTTCGAGGTATTCACTCTGGATACGAATGATGCGCGCCGCGCGGCTTTCGAGAAATTCGTGATTGCGATAGGCCTTTGGAGGTTTGGCCAACCGCCGAGGGGTTTCGGTCATCGAGGTTGTCCACTCTCAACTAGGGTTCCGCGCCATTGTCAGCCATTTCCCGCATGCCTTTCCAGGCTGCCGGGCGGTTTGGCAGGTCATTGTTTCGGCTGACCGGCAGGCAGCATTCCTTTTTAGCACAGCACCGGCCGGGCAACGACTGAAAAGTGGCTGACATCTGCCGAGCGTACGCAACGCGGTGACGCAGGCAGCCTGCTGGCTTTCAGCCTGTTGGCTTTCAAGCCTACCGGCCCTCGTGAGAAGCCGCCGGCGTGTCTTCCGGTGTTCCCAGAACCCGATGTTCAAGCCGGCGTGACTCGGCAATAATGGACTCAAAAAGCCGCCGCACCGCCTGGTCATCAAGCGGCCCGGTATTGCTGGTGATGACCTGCGTCAACACTTCCATTTCGCGCGCCGGGATGTGTACCGGCAGCCCCTGCGCGTGTTTGAGGTGCGCAATGGCAATGACCAGTTCGGCGCGCCGATTCAGCAATGCCAGCAACTGGGCATCGGTTTCATCAATCAACCGCCGGTACTCATGCAACGTCATGAAAGCACCCAACCAAACAGGACCGAACCCGCCAGCGCGGCCCCCGCCTGGCAACCAGAACATCGGATGTAGGTTTTCTCACATTACACAACGCTCTGTGCTACTTTCCAGCTTCACCTGAACGTCAAACGCCACAGCCATTTTTTTACTGGAGATGACACGACCCACTATGAAGTATCACAAGTTTTTCCTGGCATTCGTCGTCGGCGGCTGCCTGCTCGCCGTCGTTGGGGGGACGCAGGTCTTTGCGCAACGCCAGACCAGCGACTCCCCGGCAAGTGACATGCGGAGCAACCAGCCGAAGAAAGGCAAAATCAAGGTGGCCATCATTCCGCAGGACAACCAGCGCGGCTGGACCAAGGACATTATGGTGGCTGAACTGGAGACGGCGCTCACCGGCGGCCGGTTCGACATCCTGTCCCGTGACTCCCTCAACTCCATCATTGCAGAACAAAAGCTCGCCAACTCCGATCTGGCCGATCCCAACAACGCCATCAAAGTTGGGCGACTTGGCTCGGCGCAGTACATCATCGTCGCCAAGTGCGTTTCGATTGATGTGAAGGAAGGTGGCGTCAGTATCGGCGGTTTTGGACGCCGCGAAAAGAAGATGACCACCAAGGTCAACATACAGCTTATCAATGCCGAGACCGGCTCGGTCATCAAGTCAGAAAACTATGACGCCAGCGATGCCACCACCTCGACGCAGGTGGGCAGTTTTGGCGGCAATACGGCCGATGCGCCCGGACAGGAATCCTTCACCAAGATGATGAAGACCTTTGCGCAGCGTTTCGCCGAAGTCGTCAGCCTGGAAGTACCGTTTGAAACCACGGTGGCCATGGTGCGGGATGGGCAGGTCATCATCCGCAGCGGGTCGGCCGACGGCGTCCAGGAGGGGATTCAGTTCGATGTCATCCTCGAAGGGGAACCCATCCGGGATGCAGACGGAAGCATTCTGGAACGGATCACGAACCGCGTGGCCACGCTGCGCGCTGCGAAGGTCAGTGAGAAAGTCACCTACTGCGATGTGGTTCAGACCTTCGATCCGAATTCAAAGGTGGCCGATCCGACGCCCAACCTCGGACGCATCCAGACCGACATGACCGTGCGGCAGGTCGCGCGGATGACGGCCCCGCCACCCCGCCGCAACAAATAGTCTGGTCATTCCCAGCCCCGGCCGGAGGCCCACCTGCCGGGGTCTTTTTGTTGACCATCGTGGGCTTTGGAGGAGGTCCCTGTGAAACTCGTACGCCAATCCACTCTGCGTTTCCTCATGGCCGCCGGCGCGGTGCTGCTCGCCGTAGCCCTCCCGGCTCAGGCCGAGACGCTCAAGAAACGCTACACCTTCGACTACAACCCGGCCACCCGTTCGGCTTCGGAAGCACGCGCCAAATCAAAAGCCCGGAAGCAATTCCTGGCGGACTTCCTTGAAGCCAAGTTCTCCCGCGCCATCATCGAGAGCCTGGCCGAGGAAATTGACATTGCCCTCGATCCACCGGATGAGTTCCTGACCGATTTCAAAATTACCAACACACGCTTCAACGACGATGAAACCAAGATCATTCTGACGGTTGAAGGCGACGTCAACCTGCCGGCCATGGTGTCGGCCCTGGTTCAAAACAAGGTGCTCAGTTTTGGCGAGCGCCCGCCGCGCGTGATGTTCCTGCCCTCCAGCCGCTTTGATGACCCGAAAGCAGCCAAGACGCTGCGCGCCCTCGTCTATGAGCAGATGCGCCAGGCCGGGCTGCAATCGGTGGCGTTCGAGGGGGTGACGGAGATTACCTCGGTGCAAATCAAGCAATCGCCCAACGGGCTGCGGGTGCTCGCCAAGCAGGCGCTTCAGTATGGAGCGGACTACCTCATCTATGTGGACCCGGAAACCGACAACCGCCCGGCCAGCATCGGCGGCCATATCTGCGACGCGAACTTCATCTACACGGTCATGCGCCCCAACGACAACCGCATCCTGGGCGAAGGCGTGATTACAACCCGTGGCAGCGCCAACTCCGGGATGGTGGCGTTCGGCAAAGCCATGGACGAAGCGGCCCCCATCCTGATGACGCGCGCCGTCGGGCAACTGTACCAGTCCATTTTCGCAGATAGCGATGTCATCTACGATCAGAAGCAGCTCAGGAACAACATCGCCCTGACCGTCTATGGCAAAACCTCGCCCCAGCAGACACAGGCCATCATCAAGGCGCTGCAGGCGCAGAATGCCTATGTGACGCTTGGCGTCGGCGGCGTCGGCGACCGCATGACGGTTGAAACGACGCTGGAGGTGCTCGATCTCTACAACTTCTTCAATGACCAGACTTTTGAAGCTGGTGGAATGAAATTCAAGGCGCCCGTCGTCGGCTACGGAGAAAACACGCTCGAAGTGGAGATTGTCACCCCGAACGGGCAACCCCGGAAAGCCCGGGCGACAAACCCGCCGCCCCGGCGGCCGCGTCCATCGGACACCGGCGCGTCAACCAGGCCCAAAGGCATTGTGTGCAACCTCAAGCCATCGCTGCGGGCGCCGGCCTTTGTGCAGTGACCGGTGGCGGTGAGCCACCGTTTCCTTTTGCCAGCCCCATGACAGCCATCCTGCCCGGTGCGAGATGGCTGTCGTGGGGCTGTTTCCCTACCGGACAGCGGCCCGGCTCTGTTAGAGTCAGTGGGCTATGAGCTGGTATGAGGTCTTTCGTCTGGCCCTGGATGCCATCTGGGCGCACAAGCTGCGTTCCTTTCTCACCCTGCTGGGTATCATCATCGGGGTGGCCAGCGTCACGGCCGTAGCGACCGTCATCGAGGGCTTCAGCGAGTACGTCAACGAAAAAGTGGCCGTCTATGGCACCGGGGCGCTCACGGTCGAAAAAGCCGCCTTTCAGGGCTTTGCGGACTTCGAGAAATTCCTGCGCGCCATTCAGCGCAATCCCGATCTGACGACCGAAGACATGCGGGCGCTGCGCGAGCAACTGACCCTGGCCGATGAAGTCGCAGCGCAGGACGGCTCGGCAGCGGATGTCCGCTATGGCAACACGGTGGTTACACTGGTGGGCATCCAGGGCGTCACGGCCAACTTCAATGACCTTTCCACCGTTGAACTTGCCCAGGGGCGCGTCATCAGTCCTTTCGATGAAGAAAACCGCCGCGCTGTGTGCGTGCTTGGCGCCGACGTGGCCAAAGAGCTTTTTCCCCGGGGCGACGCCATTGGCAAGACCGTCAAGCTGGGGCGTGATCCCTATGAGGTCATCGGCGTTGCCAAGCCGCTCGGCACGTTTCTTGGTCAGTCGCAGGACAACTACGTGCAGATTCCGCTCACCACGTTTCACAAAGTCTATGGTGAACGGCGCTCGCTGACCCTGTACGTCCGTCCGCGCCGGGGAGTGCCGACGGAACTCGTCGAAGATGAAATTCGCGCCATTCTGCGGACGCGACACCACCTTTCACCCCGCGAGGAAGACGACTTCAGCATCACGAGTGATCCAGCCACACAGGGCATTTTCACGACCCTGCTCGCCACGGTCAGCGCCGTGGTGCTGCCCATCACGGGTATTTCCCTTGTCGTCGGCGGCATCGTCATCATGAACATCATGCTGGTTTCCGTCACCGAGCGAACCCGTGAAATCGGCATCCGCAAAAGCCTGGGGGCGCGCCGGCGCGACATCCTGCGCCAGTTTCTGGCGGAATCGGCCCTGCTGTCGCTGATTGGCGGCATCATCGGGCTGGTGCTGGCCTACCTGGTGATGCTGGTTGTGTCGCACTTCTCCGGGCTGCCGGTGGCACTGCCGTTCTGGGCCGTGGTGCTGGCGCTGGTTGTGTCGGGGAGTGTGGGGCTGTTTTTTGGGATTTATCCGGCCAGCAAGGCCGCCCGGCTCGATCCCATTCAGGCGCTACGCGCCGATTGAAGCCCCCCTTCACCACCGCCGGGCCGGTTTTCACCCAAAGACCTCGCGGGCCGCGCGGTAGGTGTTGCAGTGGGCTTCAACCGTATCCTGACGGTCACGGGCATAGCCGCCTGAAAGCGTGATGGTGACCGGGATGCCGGCCTGCCGACAGGCACGCAGCACGAACTCGTCCCGGCGCATGAGGCCCTCCAGCGTCAGCGCCAGCCGACCGAAGCGGTCGTGGACGTAGGGGTCCACCCCGGCCAGATAAAACACCAGGTCCGGGCGAAACGCCGCCAGAAGGCGCGGCACGTACTCGCGGAGCACCTCCAGATAGGCCGCGTCCGTCATGCCATCCGGCAGCTCCAGGTCAAGCGAACCCGGCGGTTTGCGCAGCGGATAGTTGTTCCGGCCGTGCATGGAAAAGGTGAAGACATCCGACTCGCCGGCGAAAATGACGGCGTTGGCATTTCCCTGGTGAACATCGCAGTCAATGAGCGCTACCCGGCCGACGTCGCCCTCACGCTGGAGCACCCGGACAGCAATCGCAATGTCGTTGAGGACACAGAAGCCCTCGCCATGATCGGGAAAGGCATGGTGCGTGCCCCCGGCAAGGTTGCCGGCGACGCCCTCTGCCAGGGCGTGGCGGGCGGCATTGAGTGTCCCCTGGGCCGCCAGCCGCGCGCGCATCACCAGTCCTTCCGACCAGGGAAGCCCCAGACGGCGCAGTTCGCGTGGTGTCAACTGCCCGGCCGCCAGGCGCGTCCAGTAATCACGGGTATGGGCCAGCAGAATGTCTTCCTCGCGGGCGGGGGCCGGGGCAACGACATCTTCCGGCGACAGCGTGCCCTCTTCAATCAGTTGGGCATGGACGCGCGGAAACTTGACCATCGGAAACACGTGGGCATCACCGATGTCCACGAAGTAACCCGGCGCATAGGAGACAAACATGCAGTGTCGGCTGTGGCCAGACGGTGTGGCCGACCCGGCCTAGCGCATCTTCCCTTCCTGAGCTGCTCCCGGACGCTTGCGACAATAGGGGGGGTAGTCGTCGCTGTTGGTGTAATACGCCTGACACATCCCAAACACCCGATGGCTGTGGTCGGCAATGACAAAGCCGTACTGTTTGGCAATTTCCTCTTGCAGGCGTTCGATCTCCGGGCTGAAAAATTCGATGAGCGCGTCACACTCCGTACAGATCAGGTGGTCGTGGTGATCGTGCTTGTATTCGTGTTCATAGCGCGCGCGCCCATCGTTGAAGTTGACTTCCCGGGCCAGTTTGGCTTCGACGAGCAGGCGCAGGGTTCGATAAACCGTCGTGAAGCCAACGGTTTTGTCACGCTGTTTGACGAGGTCATAGAGTTCCTCGACGCTCAGGTGCGCCTCGGTTTCCAGAAACGTCCGCAGGATGAGGTCACGCTGGGCCGTCCGCTTGAGCCGATGCTTGACCAAGTGACGGTGAAACAGCTCGAACTCCTCGTGAAAAGCATCGGTGGCTGGCTGGCTCTGGGGCAGTGGTGTTGTCTCCTGCTGCTCAAGATGTTCCGGCATGCGTACGCTTCCTCTGACACCGTTCATCCCGACCGCCGGGCTGACGGAACGGCCACGTGGACTCACTGACTGCCAAGATAGCGGAAGCCGCGGCCGGTCCACTCCCAAACATAGCGAAGTCGCCGCTGGCTGACTACGACAACCTGCGCCCGCTGCTGGCTGCTGACCGGGATGATGCCGACGGCCGCGACCTCTCTTGGCGCAAGCGGCAGCACGTTGGTCCGTTGCCCACGGTCTTCGATGAACAGCGGATAGACCCGTCCGCTCACGTCCACCAGTGCGCCGACGCGCCCCCCCTGCTCATAGGCAATTACGGTATCGTTGCCAACCGCATCACTGCCGAGCATGTCTCCGCGGACGGCGCGCAGCGGATTGGCGCCCTGAAGATCGGCGCGGCTGAAAATTGCTTCCGCGTCTTCGTAGGTGACTTCCCGGCTGCGGGGTGGCGGCGGCTCAGATGCCGTTGTGTCCGCCCCCGTATCCCGTGACGCCGGCCACACCTCGTCATCCGGGGTTGGTGGCACTGCCCGTCCCGTCACTCCCAGGCGGCGCTGGACATCAATGAAAGCCTGGGTTGTCCGTACCCCGCGCTGATCCGATCCCGCCAGATACTGCGCGATTTCGCGCTGGGTATTCTGGAGACGTTCCGCCGGCGGCGGGTGGGAAGCAAAGATTTTGTCGAACGTGCCGGGACTACGCTGCATCAGCGAGCCAAGCAGCCGGAACATGTTGTTCATTTCCTCGGTGTTGTAGCCGGCGTGGTGCATGTCGTACAGCCCAAGAAAATCGGCTTCGCGCTCCTGATCGCGCGACCGCTGAAACAGTTTGCCGCCGGCGACGAGGGTCACGGCCAACTGCCCAAGCTGACCGATGGCGCCGTTGCCCAACAGAATCCCGGCAATCCCGATGATGAGACCCGTCGTTTGCGTCCGGCGGAGTGTGGCGCTCAGGTGATAGCCAACATTGTGGCCGACTTCATGCGCCAGAACGGCGGCCAGTTGCCCTTCAGTCGTCGCCTGTTTGATGAGTCCCGTGTGGATGTAAATGCGCCCGCCGCCGGGTGTGAAAGCGTTAATCTGGTCGTTTTCCACGACATAGAACTGGTAGGGCAGGTCTGGTCGCCCGGACACTTCCGCCACCCGTCGTCCGACCTGGTTGACATAGTTGACGATGACCGGGTCGGTCACAAAACGGTACTGTTTCGCGATTTCCTGATGGGCCATTTCCGCAAACGCCAGCTCATCCCGGACAGACATGGCCCCACGGGCGCGCGCCCGGTCGTCGAGCCGCCGGAACTTGTCGTACGGGTTGGGTCCGGCAGAACGGTTGCGGTCGGCGGCCCACACTGGCCCGCCCATGGCGCTTACCAGCACCAGACCGACCAGAAGCATGGCCATGCTGCGCGTCATCCGGCTGCGTCGAAGTCCTGCCTCGCTCCGTCCCACAGCAGTCACTTCTCCCGACTGTGACTTCAAATCCCTGCCTGACATGAGTATCATCCCTTTCTGATGGTTTGCGGTATCAAGCATCCAGACGACATCACCACGTACCTGAAATCACTGAACAAGCCTGAATCACTCAACAAGACGGCTGCGGTTTGCCAGGCCAGCCTTTCGATGAACGACCAGCGACAGGCGCTGCCTCTCACCGCACCCTGGTTTCGGGGCAGAAAGGCTTTGTCAAAAGGATTGTACAAGACGAATCATTCCACGCAAGGAGCGCAAGGTTGCCTATGTTACAGGGTTTGATGATGGACTATCCCCTGACCATGACACATTTTCTCGAACGTGCCCGGCGCTATCACCACGATGTCGAAATCGTCACCAAACGCCCCGACGGCTCACTGCACCGCTACACGTATGGCGAAGCGTACCGGCGGGTTTGTCGTCTGGCGCATGCGCTGGCCAAACTGGGCGTCGAACAGGGCGACCGGATTGGCTCCCTGGCCTGGAATCACTACCAGCACCTTGAGCTGTACTTTGCCGTTCCCTGCTACGGGGCGGTGATGCACACGCTCAACCTGCGCCTGGCACCCGACCAACTGACCTACGTCATCAATCACGCCGCCGACCGCATCATTTTCGTGGATGCCAGCTTGGTCCCGCTGCTGGAAGCCATTCAACCGCACCTGACGGGGGTCCAGCACTTTGTCATCATCAATGCCCCGCCGGACTTTGCGACGAAACTGCCCAACGTCCGGCACTACGAAGAGCTGCTTGAGGGTGAACCGGAGACGTATGAATTTCCCCGGCTGGACGAACGGGCGGCGGCCGGGCTGTGCTACACCAGCGGAACGACGGGGAAGCCGAAAGGCGTTCTCTACAGCCACCGGTCGCAGTTCATTCACACGATTGCGGCCGGCGCTGGAGACGCCCTCTCGCTCAGCGGGACGGATACAGTGATTGCCGTCGTGCCGATGTTTCACGCCAATGCCTGGGCACTGCCCTATCTGAGTGCTTCGCTCGGCTTCAAGTTTGTTTTGCCGGGGCCGCACCTCAAGCCGGAAACCCTGGCGCAACTCATCCAGGATGAAAAAGTCACGGTGGCGGCCGGCGTTCCCACACTCTGGATTGGGATGTATCAGGCGATCAAGGCACATGGCTTCGATGTCTCCAGTCTGCGGGCGCTCATCGTTGGCGGCGCGGCATTTCCCAAAACCTGGATTGAAGCTTACGAGAAAGAACTGGGCATACCGGTCGTTCACGCCTGGGGTATGACCGAGATGTCGCCGATGGGCACCTCCACTGGCACGCTCAGTCATCGCACAGACCTTTCCATTGACGAGAAAATCGCCATCAAAACCCACCAGGGCTATGCCCCACCCGGCGTCGAAATGCGTATCGTGGGCGATGATGGCCGTGAAATGCCTTGGGATGGCCAGTCGGTGGGCGAAATCCAGGTGCGTGGTCCCTGGATTGTCGGTGCGTACTACAACGACGACTCGGCCGCGGCGCAGTTCACCCCCGACGGCTGGTTTCGTACCGGTGACGTGGCCACCATTGATCCCAAAGGGCTGCTGACCATCACCGACCGGACGAAGGACCTCATCAAAAGCGGCGGTGAATGGATTTCGAGCGTGGCGTTGGAAAGCGTCATCATGGCGCATCCGAAGGTGCTGGAAGCGGCGGTCATTGCCATCCCGAATGAAAAGTGGAGCGAACGGCCGCTGGCATTGGTCGTCCCGCGCAACCCTGATGACCGCCCGACGCCGGAGGAACTCCACGAACTGGTGGCGGCGCAGTGTGCCAGGTTCTGGGTTCCCGATGAGTTTCGCTTTGTTGAGAGCATCCCCAAAACCTCGGTGGGCAAGTTTGACAAGAAGGTGCTCCGTCAGATGTACGCCGAAGGCAAGCTGTGAACCCGGGACGACGTTGGCTCAGGTTGGCACTTAATCTGGCGCTGTCGGTTGGGCTGCTGCTGGGGTGGGCACCTGGGTGGTATCTGCCCGCCGCAGGGGCACAGGGCGAAACCTACCGCTATGAGTTTGAGCAGCCCAACTTCCTTGTGACGCGGATTGTCATCGTTCTCGATGCGGAGGGACGCGGCACGCTCGAATATGTCGAAAAGGACATACCGGCGCCGACCCGCGCTCCGGTGACGCTGCGCCCTGAATCGCTGGCGCGTCTTCGACGGCTGGCGGAACAGGTGGCGGCCCTGCCGTCCGCTCCGCCTTCGGAAAAACATTCCAACCTGGGGTTGAGCAAGCTGTCGCTGGTGGTCAACGGCCAACCGGTTACGGTGGCTTTTACCTACACGCCTCATCCGGCTTTGCTTGAGTTGGGGCAGTTCTTTCGGGGAATCGTCACGCAGCACCAGCGGGTCAGTCAGATTGAAGTGGCACGGCGCTATCAACCGCTTGACATGCCCAAACTGCTGCGTGACCTGGAAGCCGACCTCAATGCCAGGCGCATCGCCGAGCCGGCAGCCCTGGCTGACCTGCTGGCGAGTCTGGCCAATGACCTGCGGTTGTCGCTCATTGCGCGCAACCACGCCAGGCGGCTGTACGACCGGATTAGCGGGAAGACCTGAAAGCCTGGGAGCGCGGGCGTCCCGCCCGCATGCTTTCTGTTCAGCTTGGGCGTGTCTCGCCTATGCGGCGTACAACAAGCCAAAATGTACAGGCGGGTCACCTGTGTTGTTGGGGTCATATTCAACCGTCGCTACGTGACGGGGGGTGTGGGACACCTGTGACCCGTGGGTTGAAACCCACGGCTAAAATCAGGCGTCGCTGACTCGACGGCCCCTGGGAGCGCGGGCGTCCCGCCCGCACTTTGTTTTTGGCGGGCAATTGGGGAGGATGCCAATGGGTTGGGGTTTCCATCGAACAGGAGATTTTGCCCGTCCGCATCCCCAGTAGATGAAATTTGTCTGTCGCGTAGCGACAGTTGATTTTAGCCGTGGGTTTCAACCCACGGAGCACGGGCATCCCCCACCGCCCCCGTCGCGTAGCGACGGTTGAATTTCATTCCCGACAACGCAGGCATCCCACCCGCACCTTTGTTTTTGGCGAGCAATTTGGGATACCAATGGGTTAGATTCCTATCGAACAGGGGGATTTTGTCCGTCCGCATCCCCAGTAGATGAAATCTGTCTGTCGCGTAGCGACAGTTGATTTTAGCCGTGGGTTTCAATCCACGGATCGCAGGCATCCCACATATCCCCGTCGCGTAGCGACGGTTGAATTTCATTCCCGACAACGCAGGCATCCCGCCCATTTTTGGGAGGCAATCTGGGGATGCCCTTGGGTTAACCAGTGCTGAAATTCAACCGTCGCTGACGCGACGGTGGACGATGTGCCACCGTTTCCCCGGCGTTGAAACGCCGGGCTAAACTCTGTTGCCGCTACGCGGCAAAAATACGGTTGTGACCCGCGATTTTAACCCGCGACCAATACCACGACCCAAAGGTATCCCTTGCCCGTCGCGTACAACTAACCATTGGCATGGGAAAAAAGCTACCTCCATAAATGTCACGGGCATCCCGTCAATCCTCGCCCGTCACGTATGAGCGACCATTGCGCCGCCGGTTGGAATGTTGATCGCGTAAGCCCAATGCCACACGGACGGGTTGAGCCTCCCGCCATCGTGCTGCCGGTTGGAATACCCATCATGTCACACCAACGCCACACGGCCGGGTTGAATATCCCACTGTCGCGTAGCGACAGTTGATTTTAGCCCCCCAATTGCCCACCAAAAACAAAGGTGCGGGCGGGACGCCCGCGCCCCCAGTCCCGTCGCGTAGCGACAGTTGATTTTAGCCGTGGGTTTCAACCCACGGATCGCAGCATCCACCCATTCACCGTCGCGTCAGCGACGGCTCAATGCCCTCCGTCGGAGATTTCGTGCGGGCAGGATGCCCATGTTTCCGGGAAGGTGCGGGCGGGACGCCCGCGCTCCCAGCCCCGTCGCGTAGCGACAGTTGATTTTAGCCGTGGGTTTCAACCCACGGATCGCAGCATCCACCCATTCACCGTCGCGTCAGCGACGGCTCAATGCCCTCCGTCGGAGATTTCGTGCGGGCAGGATGCCCATGTTTCCGGGAAGGTGCGGGCGGGACGCCCGCGCTCCCAGCCCCGTCGCGTAGCGACGATTGAATTTAGCCGTGGGTTTCAACCCACGGATCGCGGCATCCCTACACACCCCGTCGCGTCAGCGACGGTTCAATGCCCTCCGTCGGAGATTTCGTGCGGGCAGGATGCCCATGTTCCCGGAAAGGTGCGGGCGGGACGCCTGCGCTCCCAGCCCCGTCGCGTAGCGACAGTTGATTTTAGCCGTGGGTTTCACCCACGGATCGCAGCATCCACCCATTCACCGTCGCGTCAGCGACGGCTCAATGCCCTCCGTCGGAGATTTCGTGCGGGCAGAATGCCCATGTTTCCGGGAAGGTGCGGGCGGGACGCCTGCGCTCCCAGCCCCGTCGCGTAGCGACAGTTGATTTTAGCCGTGGGTTTCAACCCACGGATCGCGGCATCCCTACACACCCCGTCGCGTCAGCGACGGTTCAATGCCCTCCGTCGGAGATTCGCGCGGGCAAGAGTCCCATGCTCCCGGAAAGGTGCGGGCGGGACGCCCGCACTCCCCAGGCAACCAGCCGAGCACCCTCACGGGCGGCGGGCCTTGCCGTTCTGCCGGGCTTCCTCCAGCAGAGTCAGTATTTCCTGTTTGACTTCCGCAAAAGACCGCGGCTGCCCGCGTGGGGGTTCTCCCCGCCGTTCGGATGCCCCGGCGGCCATGGTTGTCGCCCCCCCATCTGCCACCTCACCGGAACGTCCACGCCATTCCTCGACTGTCTCCCCACTCATCAGAAACTGCCCATACTGCCAGTTGACCGTATGAAACAGGGTTTGATCACGCGCCAGAAAGACCAGCATTTCCTGCTGGGGTGCATACGCATCGCGGGCGCAGTAGGTCGTGCTCATGGCCCATACCCGCACTTCCTGACGGCGCGGATCGCCATAAATGACCTCGATGATTTCGAGTGTCGCAAGCTGTCCATACATCGGGTTGCGAATGTTTTTGGTGGAGCGCACGCGCACCCGCGCAATGAGATCAGCACTCAGGACGAGTTCGCGCGTCTCCATCACGCGCATGTTGCACTGGGCAGCCACGGAAACAGGCAGCAGAGAAAAACACACCAAAGCAATGAGACAGAACAAAAAACGCATGCAGGTTGGAAAATATGGCAGACGGAATCGAAGCTTAAGCATAAGCTGGGCATTGTAACCCAAACTGACAGCTTGGAAAGCCTTGGTCGGATCGAACGACCAAGGCAACTGTCGGTCATAACGCCCACTCCAGACGCACGTGCCATTTCCTGTTTCCCGGCCGGTGAATTGACACCCCGGCTTTTGCGGCCTATAGTCTTTGGGCTTGTCACACGGCAGGCGCTTATCAGGCTTTCGGGTCCCGCGCGTCCAAGGGCTCACGAACCCCGCCAGGGTAGAGATACAGCAACGGTAGTGAGTTTGCGGAGTGTGCGGGGAAACTCGAAAGCCTGGCTTCATTTTTACGCCTTTTTCAAGCCACGACGTTCCGCATTCCCTTGCACTGACGAGGCATCACCCCCATGGGACTCACCATCGAACGCATCCACGCCCGCGAAATCCTTGACTCACGCGGCAATCCGACCGTCGAAGCCGATGTCGTGCTTTCCAACGGACTCGTGGGAACGGCCGCCGTTCCCTCCGGGGCTTCAACCGGCGAGAACGAAGCCCTTGAACTCCGCGACGGCGATAAGCGCCGCTACCTCGGCAAGGGCGTCCAAAAGGCCGTGACCAACGTCAATACCACGATTGCCAAACGTCTCGTGGGCCGCGACCCCCTCGACCAGCAGGGACTCGACCGGGACCTGCTCGCGCTCGACGGCACCCCCAACAAACGCAAGCTCGGCGCCAATGCCATGCTGGCTGTGTCGCTGGCCACGGCCCGCGCTGCCGCCCAGGCCGTCGGATTGCCACTGTACCGCTACCTTGGCGGCACCCACGCCCGGACGCTCCCCGTCCCGCTGATGAACATCCTCAACGGCGGCGCGCACGCCGACAACAACGTGGACTTCCAAGAGTTCATGATTGCCCCCTGCGGCGCGGCAACCTTCGCCGAAGCCCTCCGCTGGGGCGCCGAGATTTTCCACACCCTCAAGGGCGTGCTCCGCAAACGCAACTACAACACCGCCGTCGGCGACGAAGGCGGCTTTGCGCCCAACCTCCGTTCCAACGAGGAAGCCATTGAACTCGTACTCGAAGCCATCACCCAGGCCGGCTACAAACCCGGCGTACAGGTGGCCGTGGCGCTCGACCCGGCGGCCAGCGAATTTTTCGAGGGCGGCCACTACATCTTCAAAAAATCCGACAAGTCCAAGCACACCCCCGAAGCCATGGTGGAATACTGGGCTGACTGGGTACGGAAATATCCCATCATCTCCATCGAAGACGGGCTGGCCGAAAACGACTGGACCGGCTGGGCCTTGCTGACAAAAGCCCTGGGCGACCGGGTACAACTGGTAGGTGATGACCTTTTCGTGACGAACGTGACGTATCTGCGCAAAGGCATTGAGCAGCACGTTGGCAACTCGATTCTCATCAAGGTCAACCAGATTGGCACGCTGACCGAAACCATGGATACCGTCGAACTGGCGCGAAACCATGGCTACACGGCCATCATTTCGCACCGGTCGGGAGAAACCGAAGACGCCTTCATTGCCGACCTCGCCGTGGCGCTCAACACAGGACAGATCAAAACCGGCTCGGCCAGCCGGAGCGACCGCCTGGCGAAGTACAACCGTCTGCTGCGGATCGAGGAACAGCTTGGGGCCAGCGCCAGTTATCCCGGACTCCAGGCGTTCTACAACGTGAAGGTCGAGCCGGCCAAAGCCACGACTTCCCGCGCCACCCGCAACGAACGTTGAGCAATGGCCAAGGAAGCCTATCCCTACCTGCTCTGGTGCGGTCTGGCCGCGGCGCTGCTTGCCCCGGCGGCGCTCTGGTGGCCTCCGGCGTGGGGACTCGTAGCCGTGGTTGGCCTTGTGGCCGCCTTCGTGGCCTACTTTTTTCGTGACCCGGAGCGCCAGATTCCGCCAGGCAGCGATATTGTCGTCTCGCCGGCCGACGGGCGCATCACCCGCCTGGCTCCGGTGACGCCCGGCGACCCGGCTTCACCGTGGCTGGTGAGCATTTTTCTCTCGCCGCTGGACGTGCACATCAACCGGGCGCCCATCGCTGGCATCATCCGGGATGTCCTGCACCGGCCCGGACAGTTCAAAAGCGCCCTGCGGGAAGATGCGGCGCTCATCAACGAGCAGTTCATCGTCGTGCTGGAAGGAACGCACATCACCGTCACCCTCAAACAAATCGCCGGACTCATTGCCCGCCGGTGCGTTCTGTGGAAAGGCGTCGGCGATCAGGTCGCCTGTGGCGAGCGGATTGGTCTCATCAAGTTCAGTTCACGGACTGATCTCATCGTCCCGGCCGAAGTCGAACTCCAGGTGCGCCAGGGGCAGCGGGTCAAGGGCGGCGCTACCATCATCGGACGGATTCGCCCACTGGACTAGCGCCAACGCCTTTGCCGGCGCCAACGCCTTGTCGCCATGAACCGTGAAGCTGAAGCCAGACATCGTCTCACCCGCCGCCGCCTGCGCAAGGGCGTGTATGTCCTGCCGAGCTTCATCACCTGCATCAACATCTACATGGGCTTTTATGCCGTGGTCGAAAGCCTGAAGGGCTACAAGTACGTGGCGCTCAACGACCCGGAAATGGCCACGCGGCACTTCGACATTGCGGCGCTGTGCATTGGCTGGTCGGTGCTGTGCGACTTTCTCGACGGACGCATTGCGCGCCTGATGCATGCCACGAGTGAGTTTGGCGTCCAGCTCGACAGCCTGGCCGACGTGCTCAGTTTTGGTATTGCTCCGGCGGTTCTGCTCTACACCTGGGGCTTTTCCGGCATTCCGGCGTTTCAGAAGCTGGCGTGGGGGGCGGCCTTCATTCACCTCATCTGCTGTGCGCTGCGTCTGGCACGCTTCAACGTCCAGGCGACCAAACCCGTCCCCGGCGACGCCAAAACCGCCAAACGCTTCTTTGTCGGCCTTCCAACCCCGGCTGCGGCCGGGCTGCTCGCCGCCATTGTGCACTTCACGCCGCTGCCGGTTGTGTATCAGGAAACCTACTACCGCCTCTTCGGGCAGGAATTGCTCATCACCCCGACGGAATGGGCCTTGGGGCTGTTCGTGCTGGCCATCACGCTGGCGCTGCTTATGGTCAGCACGTTGCGGTTCAACAGCTTCAAGGACCTGGGGCCGTACGCCCGGCATCCGCAGATCGTGCTGCTTTCCCTGGGACTGCTCATTTTCCTTGTCTATAACTACTCGCAATGGACGCTGCTCATCCTGGCCACCATCTACGCCGGGCAGGGGCCGGCCGGGAAACTGGCCAGCCTTTTCCGCCGCAGGACGGCTTCCGTTCCGACGCCCACTTCGGCCGAAACCCTCTAACCAACCACTTGCCCGTATGACCGACGACCAGCTCCAGCAAGCCCGTCAGTACCTTGCCGCCGCCAGGCGCGTTGTAGTGTTCACGGGAGCCGGCATTTCGGCCGAATCCGGCGTGCCGACCTTTCGTGGCAAAGATGCGACCTGGAAGGGGATGCCGGCCGCCGTTGCGTCTTCCATCGGACTGCTCGAACAGGACCTCACCACGGCCTGGGAGTGGTTTGACTACCGGCGGACGCTGCTCAAAACCGTCGTTCCCAACCCCGCGCACATCGCCGTTGCCCAGGCGGAAACGCGGTTTGAGGATTTTCTGGTGGTCACGCAAAACGTGGACGGCCTGCACCAGAAGGCCGGCAGCCAGCGCATCATCGAGCTGCACGGCAACATCTGGCGGGGGCGCGGGTTGCGTACGGGCAAACGCTATCCGCTGCCCGAAACGCCGCTGCCGACGCTGCCGCCCCGTGGCGACCACGACGAGCCGCTGCGCCCCGATGTCGTTCTCTTTGGTGAAATGCTTCCGGCCGGCGCGTTTGAGGAAGCTGAAATTGTAGCTTCCCGGTGTGATGTCTGCCTCGTCATCGGCACATCCGGCGTGGTTTATCCGGCGGCACTCATTCCCTTTGCCGCGCGCGATGCCGGCGCAGCCGTTATCGAGGTCAACCCGGAGAGCACCGACCTGACGCCCCACATGACGCTTTCGCTGCGCGGCCGGGCCGGCGACATCGTGCCCCGGCTCTTTGGCTAGGCCCTGTGGCTAGGTCGTTCTTTCACGAGGAAGGGCACCGGGAAGGGTGTTTCCCGGCAGGTCCGGTGCTGATGCCGTTGACCGGCGGCGCATCAACGGCACAAGTGTCGGCGGGGCTGCCGGCACAGGGGCATCCACTTCCGCAACCTGTTCGTGCGCGTGGTAAGAACTGCGCACCAGCGGGCCGGCTTCGACATGCCGGAACCCCATCGCCAGCCCAATCTGCCTGAGTTCGGCAAATTCATCCGGGTGGTAAAACTTCTCGACCGGCAGGTGACGGAGACTTGGCCGCAAATACTGCCCCAACGTCAGAATGTCGCAGTCGTTCTCACGCAGATCGTGCATCGTTTCCAGCAGTTCATCCCGTGTCTCGCCCAGACCCAGCATGACGCCGGACTTCGTCAACACGGGATAGTCCGCTGAACGCCAGGCGGCCGCCCGGCGCAGCAACTCCATCGAGCGGGCATAAATGGCATCGGGACGCACCCGCCGGTACAACGCCTTGACCGTTTCCGTGTTGTGGTTGAGCACATCGGGACGCGCTTCCATCACCACATCGAGGGCTTCCCAGTTGCCGCAGAAGTCCGGGATGAGCACTTCCACACGGCAGCCGGGGTTGTGACGCCGGACTTCCCGGATCGTCGCCGCAAAATGGTGCGCGCCGCCATCGGGCAGGTCATCACGGTTCACCGAAGTGATGACCGCGTGGCGCAGGCCCAGCTTGCGGACGGCTTCGGCGACGTGGCGCGGCTCAGCGGGATCGAGCAGCCGGGGCGCACCCTTTGTCACGGCGCAGAAGCCACAGTGCCGCGTGCAGATGTCGCCCATGAGCATGAAGGTCGCCGTCCGGTTGGAGAAACACTCCCAGATGTTCGGGCAGCGCGCTTCCTGACACACGGTGTTGAGGGAAAGATCGTCCACCATGTGGGCGACTTCCTGAAACCTGTCACGGGCATCCAGGCGGATTTTCAGCCACGCCGGTTTGCGTTCCGGGCGGAGATCACGGCGGGTAAAAGTACGGTCAGCCATAGTGATGCCATCTTAGAAACCGCCGGCCGCAGACTCAAGTCACCAAACCCGTCACGGCCCAGCCGCCGAAGCCTTGGCCGGGCAGCCTTTTGGTGTAAGTTGAATCCGTAGCTACGCCATCCACCCGGCCGCCTGCCATCCTCTTACGCAGTCGCATCCGTTCCGGCCCTGACACTGCACCATGATGTCTTACGCCCAAACCAGCCCTTCCCTTCAGCTCGTCACGCTGCCCTTTGTTGCCGTTGTGGGCCATGCTCCGGTCAAACGCGCGCTGCTGCTACTGGCCATTGAACCCCGGCTGCGCGGCGTCGCCTTTGCCGCTCCGGCCGGCAGTGCCAAGTCGGTTCTGGCGCGCGGTTTTGCGCAGATTGTCCCCGACGTGGACGGCCGGCGCCCGCCGTTCGTCATCCTGCCCGGCAACATCAGTGAAGACCGCCTTTTTGGCGGCCTCGACCTCGAAGCCACACTCGCTGGTGGCCGGCGACGCTTCGCGCCGGGCATTCTGGCGCAAGCCCACGGCGGCTACGTCTTTGCCGACAACCTCAATCTGCTGCCGACCCAGGTGGAAAACGCCCTGCTGACCTGCCTCGACGAAGGCTGCCTGCGCGTCGAACGGGAAGGGGTCTCACTGACCTCGCCCGCAGACTTCGGGCTGATTGCGGCCTTCAATCCGGGTGACGGCCCCGTACGCTGGCACATCCTCGACCGGCTGGGCCTCATCGTGGCCGCCTCGCGCCAGTCTGACCTCGAAACCCGGCAGAAAGTCATCGAAACCGTGGCGGCTTTCGAGCGCGACCCGGAAGCCCTGCAGATGCTCTACGCCGAAGAAACCACGCTGCTTCGGAATCTCCTGACTGATGCACGGCAGCGGTTGCCGCAGGTCACGCTGGGCGATGAAACCCTGCACTGGCTCTGCGCGCGTGCGGCGGCGCTGGGCACCGTCGGGCAGCGGGCAGAATACTTTGCCACGCTGGCGGCCCGGGCCAATGCCGCGCTCGAAGGACGGACCACGGTCAATGAAGACGACTGCCGGACGGCCGAGTTTTTCGTCCTGCTGCCACGCGCCACACAGCGTCCCGAAAGCGAACCCGAACCACCACCACCACCTCCTCCTCCGCCCTCGGAAAGCTCGGAAGACGAGCCGGAACCGCCCTCACCGCCGGAAGAACTCGAAGACCTGGCGCTGGTTTTCGACGCCGAAGAAGCGGCCCTCGACGCCGACTTCGACTTTTTTGCCAAAAAGGCGCGGCTGGGGCGCTACGGGAAACGCTCCGAGCGCGACAACTTTCAATCCGGGCGGCACGTCCGCTCCGTGCCGGGCGAACCCTCGCGGGGGCGCGTCGCCATCGAAGCCACGCTGCGCCAGGCCGCACCGCACCAGCCGGCCCGCCGCCAGAAGCTGCTCGCCAAGGGGCAGACGCCCGACCGGATACTGCTCAAAAAAGACGATGTCCGGCTCAAGAAACTCCGCCAGCGCACCGGCGCACTCATCGTCTTCATCGTGGATGCTTCCGGGAGCATGGCCGCCAACCGCATGGGACAGGCCAAAGGGGCTGTCGTCGAACTGCTGCGCCAGTCCTATGTCAACCGGGACAAAGTTGCCCTCATTGGCTGCTATGGCGATGAAAGCCGGGTGCTGCTCGCTCCGACGCAAAGCGTCGAAGCGGCCAAGCGCCAGCTCGAAACCCTGCCGACCGGCGGAGCCACGCCGCTCAACGATGCACTCCGGCGGGCACAGGCGCTCATCGAGGAAGTCCGGCGCACTGGGGCCTACACCGAGGCGCTTGTCATTGTCATTGGCGACGGACGCGGCAACATCCCGGCCCGGACGCCCGAACCCGACGGGAACCTTTCCCGCACCGACGCCATCCGGCGTGAACTGGAAGACATGGCGCGGGTGTACGCCGCCGGCACCATCCGCCTCGTGGTCTTCGACACCCAGAACCGCTTTGTCTCACGTGGTGAAGCCAAGCAACTCGCAGAGCTGTTTGGCGGGCGATACATCTACCTGCCGCGCCTGTCGGCGGCCGGCATCACCGATGCGGTCAAGCAGGAACTGCGCCGGTCGTCCTGATTTCACGCTTTGGGTTCTGCCCTCCAGGTGGGGTATTGACCTCAAAATGCGCCACCTGGAACGGGCAGGCCGCTGTGGCACTGTTCGCCACGGGCGGCATCGTGCACAATAGGCCGTACCGAGCCATTCCGTCTGATTCCGGGGTGCGACGCGCCTATGTCTTCTCCAGAACCACGTTCGTCACCGCCGGAATTTTCGTTCTTGCGGGAATGCGAATTGTTTTCGACGCTTTCCGACCTGACGTTGCAGGCGCTGTTCCTGCGCGGGCAGGTCGTTGTTTTTGAACCCGGCGAGGATGTTTTCCACATTGGCGACCCGGCCGATTACCTGTATGTCATCAAATCAGGGGTCGTGGAGATTCGCCGGCCGGCAATGGAAGGCTCGGCAGAGCTGACGCCGGTGGCCTACGTGGCAGCCGGGGACGTGATCGGCGAAGTCGCCATGTTCACCCGCTCCCATCGCGCTTCGGCGGCGCGTATGCCCGGCGGCGGTGAAATTTTCCGTATTTCGCGTGACAACTTTCACTCGGTTGTCGCCGGCTTCCCGGACCTCGCGCTGCGGCTGTGCTTCACCTTTGCCCAGCGGCTCGAATCCACTGTGCGCAACATGCGCAAGGAACGCCAGCGCCAGTTGGGCGGAAACCTCAAGTTTTTCGACCTGCCGACGGTCATCCAGACCATCATCAGCTCCGGCATGACCGGCACGCTGCGCGTGGACGACCCGCTGGGCATCACCCTGGCCGAAATCTACTTTGACGGCGGACACCTGTGCCGTTCTGTCATGGGCCATCTGACCGGCAGCGAAGCCTTTTTCCAGCTCTTTCAGCCGCCACCGACGGAAGGCACATTCGAGTTCAAAGGCGGTGAGCGGGAAGTGGCGGAAGGCGCCACCTGCGACATTCTTCTGCCCGGCATGACGATGCTGATGGAAGCCGTCCGCATGCAGGATGAGATCGGGGCGCTGCGGCGCCAGTTTCCGGCCAACCAGCGGTATCGCCCCCTCGACGACGATTTGCGCTGGGAAGGCGACGAGAACCTGCTGCCCATCGCCTATGACATCTGGTATCGCCTGCATGCCGAAGAGCCGACGGTACGCGATCTGCTCGACAGCATACCGGCGTCTCACTACACAGTACTTTCCATTCTGAATCACCTTCTGGAAACCATGCAGATCAGCGCCCACCAGCCGGATTCCAGGGCGTTGACCAATATCTCCGACATCAACCAGAACCCACCCTCCGGGCTGGACACCCCATAAGACCCAGCACCACATCCTTATCAACACCAATGTCAGACCACCCTACGTATGACCGAACGAACCCTTGTCACTGGCGGGGCCGGCTTCATCGGCACACATCTCTGCAAACGACTTCTGGATGAAGGTCACGAAGTCATCTGTCTTGACAACTTCTACACGGGCCAACGCGCCAATATCCGGCCGCTGCTTTCCCACCCGCGCTTTGAGCTGGTCCGCCACGATGTCATCGAGCCAATCCGGCTTGAAGTCACGCAAATCTACCATCTGGCCTGTCCGGCCTCGCCCGTCCACTATCAGGCCAATGCCATTCAGACCGTCAAAACCAGCGTTCTGGGCACGCTCAACATGCTGGGGCTGGCCAAACGGGTTGGCGCGCGTTTTCTGCTCGCCTCGACTTCGGAAGTCTATGGCGACCCGCTCGTGCATCCGCAGCGTGAGGACTACTGGGGCAACGTCAATCCCATTGGGCCGCGAAGCTGCTACGATGAAGGCAAGCGCGTCGCCGAAACGCTGACGATGGACTACCACCGCCAGCACCACGTGGATGTGCGGATCGTGCGGATTTTCAACACCTACGGCCCGAACATGCTTGAAAACGATGGGCGCGTGGTCAGCAACTTCATCTGCCAGGCGCTGCGGGAGGAACCTCTGACCGTCTATGGCGATGGCTCGCAGACCCGTTCCTTCTGCTACGTGGATGACCTGGTGGAAGGCATGTTCCGTATGATGCAGACCGAAGCGTTCACAGGGCCGGTCAACCTTGGCAACCCGGATGAGTTCACGGTCGCCGAGCTGGCGCAGAAGGTGCTGGCCAAGACGGGTTCGGCGTCGCCCATCGTGCATCGCCCGCTGCCGGAAAATGATCCGCAGCGCCGGCGTCCCGACATCACCCTGGCCGGTGAACGCCTGAACTGGGCGCCGCACATCCCGCTTGATGTCGGCCTTGACCGGACGATTGCCTACTTCCGTCAGGTGCTTGCCGAGCCGGCCGGCCCTGCGGCCCACTGACGGGGCAGCGCCGCCATTCCTGAAAGCAGGCATTCCCCTTTGACAAGCGACACGCGAGCAGGCATATCGCACAGGCTCAAACCGAGCGACTCTGACTGGCTGGAAGGATATGCAACATGGAGACGTGGGCGGGCAAAACGGTACTCATCACCGGCGCCTCAGTTGGGATTGGAGAAGCCTTTGCCCGGCGTTTTGCGCGGGAAAAAGCCAACCTGATGCTGGTGGCGCGGCGGGAAGACAAGCTCCAGCGCCTGGCCGCCGAGTTGGCCAAGCAGCACAGCATCACCGTGGATGTGCTGGCCAAAGACCTCAGCCTGCCGGAAGCAGCCGGGGAAGTCTTTGAGGAAACCGAACGGCTGAACCTCCAGGTGGATGGTCTCATCAACAACGCCGGCTTTGGCATTGGAGGGCGGTTTGTGGAAACCGACCTCAAGCGCAACCTGGAGATGCTTCAGCTCAACATTGTCACCCTGACCGAGCTGACCCATCGCTACCTGTCGGGAATGCTGGCGCGCCGGCAGGGCGTCGTTGTCAACGTGGCCT
Organism: Chloracidobacterium sp. N; assembly: GCF_018304765.1. Taxonomy (NCBI): domain Bacteria; kingdom Pseudomonadati; phylum Acidobacteriota; class Blastocatellia; order Chloracidobacteriales; family Chloracidobacteriaceae; genus Chloracidobacterium; species Candidatus Chloracidobacterium aggregatum. Next base: position 439,168 of record NZ_CP072642.1, on the reverse strand, counting down.
CGACGGCCGCCTTCCAGGCGGTGCCCTATCTGGGCGCTTATGCGGCTACGAAAGCTTATGTGCTGAGCTTTTCCGAGGCGTTGCACGAGGAATGCCGGGACGAGGGCGTGCTCGTCATGGCGCTGTGCCCGGGGGCCACGGCAACGGAGTTTTTCGACACGGCGCAGGTCGCCGAAGGCACGGCCCGCGACATGCTCCGCCGCGCCCAGATGCCGGAAGAAGTCGTTGAAGCCGCCTTTGCCGGCATCCGCCGGCGGAGCAGTTCCGTCGTGTCAGGACTGGCCAACAGCCTGCTGTCACAGGCGACGCGGTTTGTGCCACGTGACATTGCCGCCCGCATTGCCGGCAACATCATGAAAGCGCGATGAGTCTGCGCTTTGAGCTACTGGCCAGTGATGCCGGGACGGCAGCGCGGCGGGGGCGGATTACGACGACCCGCAGCGTCATTGAAACGCCGGTGTTTATGCCCGTCGGGACGGCGGCCACCGTCAAGGCGCTCACCCAGGACATGCTTGAAGCCCTGGATGCGCGCATCATTCTGGCGAACACCTATCACCTGTTTTTGCGCCCCGGCCACGAGGTCATCCGGGAACTGGGCGGTCTGCACCGCTTTATGAGCTGGCCGCGCTCGATTCTCACCGACAGCGGCGGCTATCAGGTGTTCTCACTGGGCGAGTTGCGTACCATCAGCGAGGAAGGCGTCACCTTTCGGTCCCACCTTGACGGCGCACGGTTGCTGTTGTCGCCGGAAGTCTCCATGGAGGTTCAGATTGCGCTCGGCTCTGACATCGTCATGGCCTTCGATGAGTGCCCGCCCTATCCGGCTTCGCCTGAACAGGTGCAATGCTCACTCGAACTGACCGAACGCTGGGCGCGGCGGTGCCGGACGTACTTCGACGCCCACGCCGACCGGGAGCGCCAGTCGCTGTTTGGCATTGTGCAGGGCGGTGTGTACCCGGAACTGCGCGCCCGTTCCCTAGAGGGACTGCTGGAGATTGGCTTTGAGGGCTATGCCATCGGCGGCCTCAGCGTTGGCGAGGAAAAACACCTGATGTACGACACGACGGAGTTCATCGCGCCGCGCCTGCCGGCGGACAAGCCCCGCTACCTGATGGGCGTGGGGACGCCGGCCGACCTGGTTGAATCCGTGGCGCGCGGGGTGGACATGTTCGACTGCGTCATGCCCACACGCCACGCGCGCAACGGCACGGTGTTCACCACGACCGGCCGGCTCAACCTGCGCAATGCGCGCTACGTCCGCGATGAACAACCGCTTGACCCGGACTGCACCTGTGCGGTCTGCCGGCGGTACTCGCGGGCCTATCTGGCGCACCTGCTGCGGACGGGAGAAATCCTCGCCTCCGTATTGGCGACCTATCACAACGTGTATCACTATCTTGACCTGATGCGGCAGATTCGGCACGCTCTGGAACAGGGCGGGTTCGGCCGCTTCCGGGCTGACTTCCACCGTCGGCAGCTTTCATCCGAGGAGTCTCTTTCAACATGAACATCGTCCTGGCACAGGGTGGTGGAGGAAGTTTTCTCATCCAGCTTGTTCCGATTCTGGCGATGGTCGCCATTTTTTACTTTCTGGTGATCCGTCCCCAGCAGAAACGCCAGAAAGAACTCGAAACCATGCGCAACAACCTCAAGAACGGCGACCGGGTTGTTACCGAAGGCGGGATTTACGGAACCGTGGCCGGCATCAACGAGAAAGAAAACACTCTGCACCTGCTCGTCGCGCCGTCGGTCAAGATTGAATTTTCCAGAAATGCCATCATCGGCCTGCGTGACCAGCCCAACAAGTAACGAAAGCTGACCTTCAATGCAGCCCCACCTGGCGTCGGCGGCCACCACCCATCCGGTTCATTTTGTTGTTTTCATTACGCTTGTTATCGGCTTTCTCTGGGTTGATCTGGCTTCCGGCAAAACGGACCGGCCGGTTTCAATGCTCAAGGCAGCCACCTGGTCGGGCATCTGGGTGGCGGTCTCGCTGGCTTTTGCCGGCTATGTGGCCTCGATTCGCGGCACGGACGACGCCATCCTGTTTCTGACGGCTTATGCCCTCGAAAAATCCCTGGCCGTAGATAACCTCTTCGTCTTTCTGGCGATTTTTTCCGCCTTCGCCATTCCAGAGTATCTGCACCACCGGATTCTGTACTGGGGCATCATTGGCGCGCTGATTTTCCGTGCCATTTTCATCGGACTGGGCGTCGGGCTGCTGTTTGGTGCGCAGGCGCTGGGGGCACTGACCATCTTCGGCTGGCATATCGAACTCCAGCGCGTGGTCTTTTTTGGTTTCGGCCTGGTCATTCTGTGGTCGGTGTATGCCCTCTTTCGCGCCGGGCGGAAGGACACGACCGAAGAGGAAACGGACTACACCAACCACTGGGCTGTCCGCTTCCTGCGCCAGTTTTTTCCCAACCGGATTGCGACACAGCTTGATCGCGGGCGCTTCCTGACCAGGGTCACGGATGGGCAGGGGCGGCACTACCATGCGCTGACTCCGGCCTTTCTGTGCCTGGTGGTGATTGAGGCCTCGGACATCATGTTTGCCTTCGACAGCGTACCGGCGATTTTTGCGGTCACGCAGGATGCCTTCCTGGTCTATACAAGCAATATCTTTGCCGTGCTTGGTTTGCGCTCGATGTATTTTTTGGTGGCGGCAGCCAAGCGCATGCTTGTTCACCTCGACAAAGCTGTATTTGTCATCCTGCTGTTCATCGGCATCAAGATGCTGGCGCTGGCTTTTGACTGGTTTCACCTGCCGCCGCTGGTCAGCCTGAGCGTTGTTCTGGGTCTGCTGGCGCTGGGGGTTGGGGCGTCCCTGCTGGAAAAGCGCAAACGGGTCGGCAGCGAGGTTTCCTGAGCCGGGCCTCTCCCGCGCGTCTCCTGAAACGACGTGGCCTCATCCGGCCGGGATGGCCCGTCCCGTGGCTTGGGAACGCCTGCCCTTGACAGCTCAGCCGGGAGTTGCGTAGTCTAGTCGTTCGCTTTGCTTCCGGCCGTGGAGCATCCCAAGGGTGTGATGTGCGCTGTTTCAGCGCATTGTCCCGGATCGTATCAGGCTGGATGACAAAGGGCATGAGGCTGCTGTGAGGAGCGCATTCAAGCTGTCATGAGTGAACCGACATCCGAAACAACGCAGGCGGCGGCGTCCGCTGAGTCCACCCCCACGGCGAGCAGCTCGCCGAAAACGGCCGTCCGTCGCCGTCCACAAAAGGCGTACACCGGGCAGACCTTCGTGCCCAAGGGCCCGTTGCCCGAACCGGCGCGCAAGTGGTTTCTCGTGGATGCCACGGGGCTGACCGTCGGGCGGTTGGCATCGCAGATTGCCCCAATCCTGATGGGCAAGCACCATCCCCGGTACACGACCTTCATGGACATGGGCGACGGCGTGATTGTCATCAATGCCGAGAAGGTTGTCTTCCGGGGCAACAAGTGGAACCAGAAACTTTACCGGCGGCACAGCGGCTACCCCGGCGGATTGCGGGAGATGACCGCCAAGGACCTGCTGGCCAGGTTTCCGACCCGTATTTTGCAGCATGCCATTGTCGGGATGCTGCCGAAGACGAAGCTCGGCCGCCAGATGGCCAAAAAGCTCCGCATCTATGCCGGCCCGAACCATCCACACCAGGCACAGCGCCCGGAGCCGCTGGCGCTCGACACCCTGCGCGCCTTGTGAGGTGCGCGGCCCCGGGGCAGCTTCCGGCGTGATCGGAAGGGCGTCCGGGCGCAGAGGGAAAGCGTAACAGTGGGAATGAAGACAACGGTTGTGATTTGAAGTTGATGAGGTAAGTCAAGCGTGGGGATGCTCATTCAATACTATGGGACAGGTCGCCGCAAAACCGCCACGGCGCGGGTGTATCTGCGTCCGGGCGACGGCAACATCACGGTCAACAAACGCACCTTTGAAGGCTACTTTCCGAATGAGACGCTGCGGATGATCATCCGCCAGCCGCTTCAGGTCACGGAGACGCTGGGCAAGTTCGATGTGCTGGTCAGTGTTTCCGGCGGTGGCGTGTCGGGCCAGGCCGGCGCCATCCGGCACGGGATTGCGCGGGCGCTGCTCCATTTCAATGTCGAACTGCGTCGCCGCCTGAAGAAAGCCGGTTTTCTGACGCGCGATCCCCGCATGAAGGAACGCAAGAAGTACGGACAAAAAGGTGCGCGCAAGCGCTTCCAGTTCTCGAAACGGTAAGCTACAGCCAGTCTGTGGCCGGTCAGCGTCGGTCATGGGCGGCTGACACTGGTATTTCATTGCCACGCAGCGGGTGTGTTCCGCCGGCGACCCAGTTGCCGCCGGGGGCGTGCGTGGCAAGTACACAAACCATCCACAACACAAGCCAAGGCTTGTAGAGAAAGGCGGTCGTGAGTGGCAGTTGCAGTCACTATGAAGGAATTGCTCGAAGCCGGAGTTCACTTCGGGCATCAGGTACGGCGGTGGAATCCGAAGATGAAGGAGTACATCTTCGGTGAACGCAATGGCATTTACATCATTGATCTCCAGAAGACCCAGCGGTTGCTGCGTGAGGCGGTCCGGTTCATCGGACAAACGGCGGCTGAGGGCGGGACGGTGCTCTTCGTGGGGACGAAACGCCAGGCCCAGGACGCCATCGCGGAGGAAGCCACCCGGTGTGGCATGCCGTATGTCAACCAGCGGTGGTTGGGTGGACTGCTGACCAACTTCCAGACCATCCAGCGTTCGATGAAGCGCATGCGTGAGCTGGAAGCGATGCGTACGGACGGGCGCTACCAATCCCTGACGAAGAAGGAAATCCTGCGCGTCGAGAAAGAGTTTGCCAAGCTCGAACGGAACTTTTCGGGTATCCGCACGATGAACCGCCTCCCCCAGGCACTCTTCGTCATTGATACCAAGAAAGAGGAAATTGCCATTGCTGAGGCCAACCGCTTAGGAATTCCAGTCGTCGCTCTCGTGGATACAAACTGTTCCCCGCTTGGGGTTGACTATGTCATCCCGGGCAACGACGATGCTTTGCGCTCGGTGCGTCTCATCAGCGCCAAGATTGCCGATGCGGTCATCGAAGGCCGCACGATGGGGATCGAAAAGGGAGACGGCGGCAAGTCCGAGATGAGCGGCGCCGATGCCCCCGCCGGGGCGACGCCCCCCACCACGTCCACCCCGGTTGTGTCTGCGGCGGAAGCCGTACCAGCCTGAGGTCATCCGGTGGGCAACCGATGATCCGGCTGATGGTTGCCACCGATATTTCCGTTGAGGGGAAGCATTCATGGCAGATGTAAGCGCAGCAGCAGTCAAAGCTCTCCGGGAAAAAACCGGAGCCGGCATGATGGAATGCAAGAAAGCCCTGGAAGAAGCCCAGGGCAATGAAGAAAAAGCCATTACCATTCTGCGTGAACGCAACAAGCACATTGCGGGCAAGAAGGAATCACGGGTAGCGGCTGAAGGTTTGGTTGAAGCCTATATTCACACCGGCGGGCGCATCGGCGTTCTGGTTGAAGTCAACTGCGAAACGGATTTCGTGGCCCGCAGCGAGGACTTCCGGGAGTTCGTGCGCGACATCGCCCTGCAAATCTGCGCGCTCAACGCCGAGTATGTTTCAGCCGAGGAAATCCCGGCGGAAGTGCTCGAAAAAGAGCGCGAAATTGCGCGGGCGCAGGTCGCTGCCGATCCCAAGACGGCCAACAAGCCAGCCCATATTATCGAAAACATCATTGAAAGCCGGCTTGGAAAGTTTCGCGCGGAGACCTGCCTTCTCGAACAGCCCTTCGTCAAGGATCAGGGCGTTACCGTTGCGGAGCTGGTCAAGCAGCTCATTGCCAAAACGGGTGAAAACATCCGCATTCGCCGCTTCGTGCGCTTCAAGATGGGTGAAGGTATCGAAAAGAAATCCGATGACTTCGCCAGCGAAGTGGCCGCAATGACGGCCAAACAATGACCCCCAACGCCCCATCCCGGATGGGGCGTTTTTCTTGCGCGCCTGGTATTCCCGCCAGGCAGCTCCCGTCTGCGCCGCCGGATGCCTGCGGCCGGGTACTTCCGCCGACTCCGATGGAGTCGCCTTTCGGAGCCAGTATGAACGCCACGCCAGCCTCATCCTTGCCCTCCCCACTGACACCGGCGCCAGCTTACAAACGGGTTCTGCTCAAACTGAGTGGAGAGTTTCTCGAAGGGCAACGGGGGTTTGGCATTGATCCCGTCACCGTTCAGGAAGTTGCCGAGCAGGTGCGGGATGTTCACCAGCTCGGCGTTGAACTGGCGCTGGTGGTTGGAGGTGGCAACATCGTGCGGGGCGCTGAAGCCAGCGCCGCCGGGATGGACCGCGCTTCGGCGGATTACATGGGGATGCTCGCCACGGTCATCAACAGTCTGGCGCTGCAAAATGCCATCGAACAGCTCGGCGTGGCGACTCGTGTCGTGTCGGCCATCGAAATGCGGCAGGTGGCGGAACCGTTCATCCCACGCCGCGCCGTGCGCCACCTCGAAAAGGGGCGGGTCGTCATTTTTGCCGCCGGCACCGGCAGTCCCTTTTTCACCACAGACAGCACAGCGGCGCTCCGCGCCTGTGAAATCAAGGCTGAAGTCCTCCTGAAAGCCACCAAAGTGGATGGCGTCTATACGGCCGACCCGACGAAGGATGCCTCGGCGCGCCGGTACAGCCATGTGACGTACCAGCAGGTACTGGAACAGAGCCTCAACGTCATGGACGCTTCAGCCATTGCCCTGTGCAAGGACAACCACCTGCCCATCATCGTTTTCGACCTGCTGACCAAGGGCAACATCTACCGCGTCGTCACCGGCGAATCCATCGGGACACTGGTCAGTGCCGCGCCGCCGACGGCGGTTGCCTGTGCATCATAGGCGCTCATCCGGCAGGCGTCCCCAGTTTGTGACGGCAGCCTTGACGGACCGGGCGCTCGCAACCGGCACTATGGAAGCAGGCACGGAAAACAGGCATCCGTAAACAACATTTGGAATGAGGAATCCGCATGACCATTCAGGACATCGTCAAAGAAGCGACAGCGCGCATGGAAACCACCCTCGAAGACGCCCGCCGGCGGTTCAGCGCCATTCGGACCGGACGCGCCTCGGTGAACCTGCTGGATGGCATCCAGGTGGAGTCATACGGCACGGTGATGCCGCTCAACCAGCTTGCCAACATCAGCGCCCCGGAAGCGGCCCTCATCACCGTCCAGCCATGGGACACCTCCCTGCTGGGCGCTATCGAGCGCGCCATTCAGTCATCTGACCTTGGCATCACGCCCTCCAACGACGGCAAGATCATCCGCCTCCCGATTCCACCGCTGACGGAAGAACGCCGGAAACAGTTGGCACGCACCGTCCGTGACACAGCCGAAGAGCACCGCACGGGATTGCGCAACATCCGCCGGGATGCCAACGAAGAGGTCAAAAAACTGCTCAAGGAAAAACTCATCTCGGAAGACGAGCATAAGGTCGCCCTGGAACAAATCCAGAAACAGACTGACGCTTTCACACACAAGCTCAACGACCTGGCCAAAGCCAAGGAAGAAGAACTCATGCGCGTCTGATCTGGACCCACTCCTGTCCGCCAGGCACCGGCAACAGGCACGTCCCGGTGTTGGCTTCTTTTTTATTGAAAATGATTATCATTTTATCTACATTGGAGCACCCCATAAGGACCAGACGCTGCTCCGGCCCTTGGCGTAGCAGCACAACCAATGTTTGAGGAATGGCACAATGAACCACCTTGCCCTATGTATCCGGCCGGCACGCCCCTGGCAGTCGGGCGTCCACTGGTACTTCCTGCTCCAGCTTTCCCTGATCAGTTCAATCATCCTGACTTCCATCGGCTTCACGGCGGCTCAAACGCCCCCGACAACCTCGACAACGACGCAGCCGGCCATTGCCGGGCGCGCCGTGACAGTAGCCGATGCGCCTGTGGCAGGCGCTACCGTGCGGCTGCGGGGGCTGACCGCCGGCACCGTCCAGACGGCTCAAACCGATGCCAACGGCGAATTCCGGTTTGACCAGTTGACGCCCGGTGACTACGAAATCACCGTCACAGGCGAGCAGTACCAGGCAGGTACGAAAATCGTCAAAGTCAGCGGAAGCGAAGTCACTTCCGTCACCGTTTCGCTTGATATTTCGCCGCTGGCGGAAAACATCATCGTCAGCATCAACAGCATCGTCGGGACGAGCGAATCCCTCAACCGTATCCCCGGCACGGTGGATATTCTCGACGAGCGCACCTTGCAGCTCAGCCGGGTCTTCAACGCCAACGAGGCGCTGCGCAAGCTGCCCGGCATCCACGTCCGGGACGAGGAAGGCTTCGGCCTCCGCCCCAACATCGGCATCCGTGGACTCAATCCGACGCGCTCGACGAAGGTACTGCTGCTTGAAGACGGGCTGCCGCTGGCCTTTGCGCCCTATGGCGACAACGCCTCCTACTACCATCCACCCATCGAACGCTTTGAAACCATTGAAGTGGTCAAAGGATCGGGACAGATTCTCTACGGCCCGGTTACGGTTGGCGGCGTCATCAACTACATCACACCTAATCCGCCAGATACGCCGAGTGGGTCGCTCCTGCTCGTGGGCGGCAACCGTGACTACTTCAACGGACTCATCACCTACGGGTGGAAACTCGGAAACACGGGCTTTCTTCTTGATTTCATGCGCAAGCAGGGTGAAGGGGCGCGGGACAACACGCGCAGCGGCGTCTATGACTTCAACTTCAAGTCGGTTTCCACCTTCGGCGCGCGGCAGGTCTTGACGTTCAAGGCCAACTACTACGATGAAGACTCGCGTTTGACCTATTCGGGACTGCGCCTTGACGAATACCAGGCCAATCCACGCCAGAATCCGTTTCGCAACGATGCCACGGATTTCAGACGGTTCGGGGCCGCCGCCGTGCACAGCTTTGTCGTCAACCAGAACATCCTGCTGACGACGAGCATCTACGGCTCGACGTTCGACCGGGCCTGGTGGCGGCAGTCGAGCAACTCGGCCCAGCGCCCCAATCGCATCGGCGTTGGCGGCTGTCGTGGCATGATCGATCTCTTTACGACGTGCGGCAACGAAGGGCGGGTACGTAGCTACTACACCTTCGGCGTCACGCCACAGGTGCGCGCCAGCTTTGGATTCGGGCGGCTGCGCAATGAGCTGGACACCGGCTTTCGCTATCACCGCGAGAACCAGGAGCGGCGGCAAATCAACGGCTCGACGCCAACGGCGCGTACCGGCGTCACGGTCGAAAACAACTTTCGCGGCAACGATGCCTTTTCCGGCTACATCCAGAATCGCTTCATCTTCGGCAACCTGACCGTGACGCCCGGTGTGCGGGTGGAGCGGGTTTCCTTTGTGCGGGCCAACCGTCTGGCCAACAACGGGCTGGGCGCACGGGGTGAAGTCGTCCTGACGCAGGTGGTGCCGGGCATTGGCGCCTCGTACAACATCCAGCAGCGGGCGACCATTTTTGCCGGCATTCACCGGGGATTTGCCCCGCCGCGCACGGAAGACATCATCTCCAACACGGGCGGCGTCGTTGATCTTGACCCGGAGCTGAGCTGGAACACGGAAGTTGGCATCCGCAGCGTTCCGGTGCAGGGTATCCGCCTCGACGCTTCCTACTTCCGCATGGACTTCTCGAACCAGATTGTGCCGGCCAGTCTGGCCGGCGGCGTCGGCTCAACCCTGACCAACGGCGGCAAGACGCTCCATCAGGGACTGGAACTGTTTGGCCGGATTGACAGCGGACTGCTGTTCAAGTCGGCGCACAATGTCTTTGCACGGGTCAATTACACCTTCGTCGGTGATGCCCGTTTCGAGGGCCGCCGCTTCAGCGGTGTTTCGGGCTTTACGAACGTGCTGGTGACGGGAAACCGGATTCCCTACACGCCCCGCCACATGTTCACCGGCGCTTTCGGGTATGCCCATCCCAAAGGCTTTGACGTACAGATGGAAGCCGTCCACGTCGGAGAACAGTTTGGCGATGACCTCAACCTGCGCCCGACCTCGCCGGTGAACCCATCCGTGTTTGCCAACGGGCAGCTTGGCGTGCTTCCGGCCTACACCATCTGGAATGCCACGGCCAACTACCGCGTCGAGCAGTGGCGGACGACCTTCTTCATCACGGCGAAAAACCTGACCGATCGGCTCTACATCGCCGACCGCGTGCGAGGCATCCTGCCCGGGCCACCACGGCTGGTGCAGGCCGGCTTCCGGTTGAACTTCTAGGTTTTTCCGAATCCGGGCAGAACGGCCGGGCAGGTGTCGCCGCCCACGTCCTCACCTGCCCGGCCTTTTTTCCGGGCTGGCGAAGCGTCCGAACATGGTCAGTGCCTTGACACGCTGGCGGCCGTGGTCAACCAGCGGCGCCGGGTAGTCCACGCCGATGACACAGCGAAAAGCCCGCTGCACCTCCACAGGCATCTGGGCTGGCTCGTGAATCCAGCGGTCCGGCACGGCGCGCAGTTCCGGTACATAACGTCGGACGTAACTCCCGGTTGGGTCAAATTTCTTCCCCTGGGCGGTTGGATTGAAAATGCGGAAGTACGGCTGGGCATCGGTGCCCGTCGAAGCCGCCCACTGCCAGCCGCCGTTGTTGGCCGCCAGATCGCCATCCACGAGATGTTTCATAAAGTGCCGCTCGCCCCATCGCCAGTCAATGAGCAGGTCTTTGGTCAGAAAGGACGCCACAATCATGCGCGCCCGATTGTGCATCCAGCCGGTCGTGAGCAGTTGGCGCATGGCGGCATCCACGATTGGAAAACCGGTCTTTCCCTGACACCAGAGGTCAAACCAGGACGCATTGTTTTCCCAGGCCAGGTCATCGTAGGCGCGCCGGAATGCGCCGCTTTCGACATGGGGGAAATGGAACAGAATCTGGCGGTAAAAGTCGCGCCAGATGAGTTCGGCAATCCAGCTTTCCACGCCGGGCGAGCCTTCCGGGACAGCTTCCCGCGCCGCCCAGTAGGCGCGGCGTGGTGACAGACAGCCAAACCGCAGATAGGGCGACAGCCGGGATGTGCCCTCAGCGGAAAGAACATCGCGTTCGGTGGCATAGCGAGCCAGTCCGTTTTGTATGAAGTCGTGCAACCGTGCCTGAGCCGGGGTTTCTCCACCCGGCGGCAAACTGACCGAAGTGGTAAAACCGAGGTCTGTCAGCGATGGCCATGGGTCGCCCGGCACATCGGCCGGCGTCCTGAGCGCCGCCGGCGCCGGGCGGGGACGCGGAACAGCCTGTGCCAGAACAGCTTGTTTGTAAGGCGTAAAAACTGTGTAGGGCGTTCCGGCCTTGGTTCTGACGGCTTCCGGTGCGGTGAGTCCGCCATCGTCGAAGCCTTCGACGGCGCACCGTCCTTCCAGATGCGCCCGCACACGGGCATCCCGCACCAAGGCGAACGGTTCCACATCGCGGTTGAAATAAACGGCGCTGGCGGCCGTTTCCGTGACGAGCTGCGCCAGCACATGCTCCGGCCGGCCACGGCGGAGAAGCAATCGGCTGCCGCGCGCGCGCAGGTTTTCGTCCAGGTTGCGGAGGCTTTCCAGCAAAAACGCCACGCGCACGGCGCCAGTGTCAGGACGGGACAGGATGGCGTCGTCAAAAATGAACACCGGAACAACTTCTTCCGCCGCAGCGTAAGCCGCCAGCAAAGCCGTGTTATCGTCCAGGCGCAGGTCGCGCCGAAACCAACAGAGAATGCGTTTGGTCATGGTGTCGTCGGTGGATGGGGGAACGACACTCTGGCAGAAGCCACTTGTCGCACGCCGTGGCTTGCGAAACAAAACGCACGTCCAAAGGAGCACGTCCGAGCATGCAGGATGCCAATGAACACTCTCCCGGCGCAGAAGCGCACCCGGTTCCGGCAACCGTCTGGCAACGGCTGACGGGCATGTTTTTCACGCCTGGCACCGTGTTTGCGGCGCTGCGCCACCAACCTGACTTCCTGGCCCCGATACTGGTCATGGCGTTGCTGACAGCCGGGTTTTCGGTGTTTTTCACCGTCTGGGTCAAGGTTGATCCCAAAGAAGTTGCCCGCCGGGCCATTGAGCGCCAGCTCGAAAGTCAGGGCAAGCGGTGGAGTGATCTTTCCGATGCTGAACAGCGCCAGTTTGAACAGGGCATTGAATTCAGCGCCGGACTCCAGCGTTTTGCTCCGCTCATCGGGATTGGCGTTAGCGTCCTGGCGACCCTGGCGCTGGCGGGAGTGTACTACCTGGGCATGCTGCTTGCGCGCGGTCAGGCCACGTTCCGGCAGGTGCTCTCCGTCACCGCCTACGCGACCTATGCCACAGAGAGCGTCAAGTACGTGCTTAACATCCTCATCATCCTCCTGCGTCCGCCGGATGCTGAGCAGATTCTCAAGGCGCGGGGCAGTTTCGTCATCAGCAATCCGGCGCCGCTGCTTCCTGAATCCTTGCCGGGCTGGATGCTCGCGGCAGTGAGTTGGGTGGATGTTTTCTCCCTGTGGTTCATTGTGCTGATGGCCATCGGGTTGGCGGCAGTGGCCTACCGGAAGACACCCCAGCAGATGGCCATCATTCCCGGCAGTTTGTGGCTGCTGGGGCTGCTGGGTTCGGTGGTGTTCGCACTGGTGACTGGCGGGAAGTGAATGACTTGCCGGAGCTGGCCGCGCACGTTACGATTTCCTTCCGGCGTGGGACTTTAGCTCAACGGTCAGAGCAGCGGACTCATAATCCGTTGGTTGTAGGTTCGAATCCTACAAGTCCCACCACTTCTTCAGACCGCGCCCTGGTCCGGTCCTGGGTCCGGTTTTGGCGCATCCGACACCCAGCAAACGATGGCATCGGTTTTGGAAAGCGTACCGCTCGGCAGCACGGGCTTGCAGGTCAGCCGGATTGGGCTTGGTTCGAGCTACGGCATTGGCGCACGTGAAGTCGAAGCCGCCTACGAACGCGGCATCAACTACCTCTACTGGGGTTCGATCCAGTGCAGTGTGCTTGAAACCACGATTTACAGACACGTTAGCGTAGTTACACAAGCAACTGAAAAATAACGAGGTGGAGATGAACCAGGTCATTGCTGAGTTATCCACGCTGCAAGGTATCGCTGGTGTGAAAAACATCATTGACGATGCCCTAACGCATGACGGCGTTGCGATCCTGCCGCCACAAGATGTGAAACAGACTCTGGCGCTGGCGTGTTTGTTAGATTACCACTTCGACACAGTGATGCTTGATCCTTGGTACAACAAAGGCTTTGGAGGAGTACAGGATAATTATCTGCTGTTTTTCCTCGATATCATCCGTCAGTCTGGAAACGTATCCAAGCATGTTTATTTTTGGGGTTTCCCGGAGATTGTTGCGCCATTTGTTGAACGAATTCCAAAGCCACTTGAGCTTGTTTGCTGGCTGACTTGGTACTACAAGAACAATCCTTCTGTCATTCGAGGCTGGCGATCCAGTCAGAATGCTTGTTTGCATCTGGCTAAACCTGGTGCGGCAATGTATCCAGAGCGTTTTCTAAATGAGAAACAACGCGCCCTCAAAGAAAAAGGGAAGCTGCGGTACATGCCGGGTCCTACCAGCGTCCTTGAACACTCACCTGCTGATGTAATTGAGCAACCACTACTTGTCGGCTTTGTTGGGCGTGATGAGCAAACTGGACACCCATCGCAAAAGCCACTTAAGGTCTATGACCAGCTTTTGCAAATGACTGTTTCAGAAGGAGGACTGATTCTTGACCCGATGTGTGGCTCGGGAACAACGGGAGTAGTTGCAAAGGAGCGTGGTTTCCGAGCAATCCTGTGCGACGCCTCCGAAGAATACACGAAGCTAGTCGAGAAACGTATTGGTATCGAGCGGCTGGATATTGCAGCAGAAATCACCCGCCTGCTCAAAGTGATAACAACGCATGAAGCTACCAATCCCTGCCCCCAACCTGCAGCGTGATCTTAAAGAATTTGACATCTGGATTACCCCGTCTCTGGGAGAAATACCTGATACTGAAAAGTTCAAGGAGGAGCTCGCCCGTGTTACGCGAACCTTCGAGGAACTCGGGCAAGCAACCAACAATTTTCAGGATGAGCATCGCTGTACACCTGGCGCTATCGCGCAAAGCTTCGCGCAACTCGCTAATGGACGTTCCGACGCTGAACAAGCCGAACTCTTCAAGTGCCTAGCCTCGACGCTTTACTTGGTCACTGGCAAGTCTGACAATAACTCCAAGTGTCAGTTCCCATTGTTCCTGCGTGACGTGGCCAAGTGGAACACTTTCCCATCTTTGAAACGTCGCAAAAGATCCGTTGTGATTGAGCAAAGTCCGCTTCCGCGTACAATCAAGAGTGATGACTTTGTGGAACTGGTCACTGCCATTGAAAATAGTGCTGAGAAATCACGGTTGCTGGAACAGTTTGTGTCGTTCCTGCTGATGGACGAAGATGCCATACGCCAGTTCTGGAGCCTTGGTTTCAGCTACTACGCACTCAAAAGCCTTGGAAAGGGTTACGAGCGCAATCTGCTTTCTCCTATCGTGATCTTCAAGGTGCGCGGTTCAGTCAGTGCATCAGGTGGGCACAAACCAGAGACTATTCTCCGAAGTTATCTCGAAAGTTGGGGTTTGGTTTCTGAAGTAGATTTCAACACGACTGACGTGATCGTGGATAGCGACGGGCAAGGGCCAAACGAAAAAACCCGTGCCTATGATTTTGTCTTACCATACAAGACGCCTGGATGGCACCAAGAGTGGAACAACCGGATTCTGATACAAAGTCAGTTCTATGCAGGCGACTCAGGTAGCGTATCCCATAAGAATATTGACCAGACCAAGAATTCCCGTGATCACATATTGCAGAAATTCAAAGGTATCCGATTCATAGAGTATGTGGACGGTGCTGGTTACTTCTCATCGCTGAATGGTGACCTGCGCAAGATTCTGAAGATGCCTACCACGCACTCTTTCACCCAGATTCGGAGTGCCCCCATTCGTCTGCGCCGGGAGTTGCAGGTCTTAGGCTTTGTGACCCCTCTTGAGATCGAGCATGCCATTGTCCTGTCATCAGGTGATGAGCAAGAGACTGGGGAAGCCCTCGTGAAGCAGGAGTACCGGGAGGCTGAAGTGCATCGGGCTTTAGCGCATGCAATCAGTCACAGTTTCATCCAGAAGCGTGGCACTAAGTTGGACTTGCGCCCTGACCGCCGGGAAGTTGTG